>NZ_JBNTQO010000014.1:0-139100 GCF_050630465.1 Bacillus basilensis
GACGAATCTTCTCAAGGGCAACAGCAACATTCTAAGCAAGACGAACCGGCTCAAGATCAACAGCAACACTCTAAACATGAAAACTTGGCTCACGATAAACAACAACACTCTAAACAAAATAACTCGGATCAAGGGCAACAGCAAAACTCTAAAGGTAATAGTATTTATGATTTTACAAAACCAGAAAAAGACCGTATTCATTCTCTACAAAATTTAATAGAGAAGCTGAAAAAATCTAGTGATTTTGTTAATTACCATACATCTGACGATGAAACGATGCCTTATTGGATTTCTTACTATCGTCCTTCGCTTGATGGTGAAAAATTGCAAAAGTACTTAATGCCTACTCTTTTGGAACGACCTAAGGCTTCACTAGAAGAGCTGAAAGAACATATTCCGATGAGCGGCATTACAATTACGAACGATTTACAAAAAATTGAGGACATGGTTTTAAAGGGGCATGCGATTGTTCAAGTAAATCAACAAGATCAAAAATGTATGCTCGCAAATATTGCAATTGATAATTATCGTGCACCAACTCCACCTTTAAATGAATCGACTGTTATTGGTCCTCAAGAAGGTTTTGTAGAGGATATTGATACAAATATTAATTTAGTTCGAAAACGTCTTCCTGTTTTAGATTTACAAACAAAAGAAATGATTATCGGTGAGTTTTCCAAAACAAAAGTTGTCATGATGTATTTAGACAATCTTGCTGAAAAAGATAATGTAGATTTTCTCGAGGAATCATTACGCGCTCTTGAATACGATCAAATTAATGATAGTGCTTATATACAAGAATTGATGGGAGAAAAATCGATTTTCCCTCTCTATATCAATACAGAACGTACTGATAGAGTTACAAAAGCACTAATCGATGGGAAAATCGCTATTTTTGTTGATGGTTCTCCAAGTGTTTTACTAACACCTGTATCATATTTCGATTTTTTCATTTCACCAGAAGACTACAACGTCTCTTGGCTATACGCTACATTTTCAAGGATTTTACGCCTTATCGCCGTTCTATTCTCGATATGCGCTACACCGTTATACGTTGCAGTTTTAAATTATCATTATGAACTTATTCCGAGTGATTTACTTGAAACTTTGATTTTATCAAGGGCACAAGTACCATTCCCGCCTTTAATTGAAGCACTCTTTTTAGAACTCGCAATCGATTTATTAAGAGAAGCTGGCGCGAGGTTACCGATGAAAGTTGGTCAAACGCTCGGTATTGTAGGCGGTATCGTAATCGGACAAGCATCTGTACAAGCTGGTTTAACGAGTAACATTTTATTAATTATCGTTGCCTTATCAGCACTTGCTTCCTTTATTACACCTATTTATAAAATGGGTAATGCGGTTCGATTACTACGTTTTCCATTTCTTATCTTCGCGGAAATAGGAGGTCTCTTCGGGATTTCTCTTGGATTTATCTTTTTATTTACTCATCTATTTAGACTTACTTCTTTACGCAAGCCGTACGCTTTGTTCTATCCAACAAGACAACAATCTGTTAAAGATTCTTGGATTCGTTTTCCTTTAACAATGATTGATACAAGGGATGTACAAGCAAGGCCACAACATGTAAAAAAAGCAGCGAAAGGAATTTCAACAAAACATAGATCGGACTTTGATGATTAAGAAATGAGGTGCATTCGATGAGTAAAGTTCAAGAAAAATATCAAATATCTCCTGTCTTTGTTTTCTTCTTAATTCACGGTGCACAGTTCGGTGCTGGCGTTCTTGGATTCGCTCGAATTATTGCAAAAGCTGCTGGATACGACGGCTGGATGGGAGTTTTAATCACAGGATTCTGTATCCATATTCTTATATGGATGATGTATTTTTTATTAAAAGAAACAAATGGGAATTTAATTGATTTACATCGGCAAACATTTGGAAAATGGCTAGGAAATGGCATTAGTATTATCTTTATGGCTTATTTTTTAATCGTCAGTATTTCCGTCATTCGAACATACGTTGAAATTATTCAAGTTTGGATGTTTCCTACCGCTTCAACTTGGATGTTAACACTATTTTTATGCTTAGTTAGCTACTACATTATTTCTTCTGGTTTTCGTGTCATTACTGGTATTTGTGTTATCTCTGTTGGTGGTACAATTGGGTATTTATTTCTTAGCCTATTTGTTTTGAAATACTCACATTGGGATAATATACTCCCTATATTCACACATTCTTTTTCAGACATTTTAAAATCCGCTCAACTGTCAATCTACAGTATGACCGGTTTTGAGGTTTATCTCATGGTTTATCCGTTTGTAAAAAAACCTATGCAGTCTCATAAATACGCTCAATACGGGGCACTATTTTCAAACCTTCTATATTTATTTAGTACCCTTTTAGCATTTACATTTTTTAGTGAGAAGCAATTATTAAAAACAATATGGGCACAGCTTTCCATGACTCAAGTCATTCAATTACCATTTATAGAAAGGCTCGAATATATCGCAATTTCCGCTTATGTACTCGTTATTATTACAAGTTTTATCCTTCCTTTATGGGCGGCAATGAGAGGAACTCATGAAATATTTCGTGTAAAACAAAGGGGTGTTCTAATCGCCTTTATCCTTATGACCCTCATTGTTTCACAACTTTTAACAAACAGACATGATATTAATAATTTTATTAGTAATGCATCAAAAGTTAGTTTTTGGCTCATTTATGTATACATCCCAATCCTATTTATCATTGTGTGGGTGAAAAGAAAATGGAAAAAATCAAAAGCACAAGCAAATTAATACTTATTTCTTGTATAACATTCTTCAGTCTAACTGGATGTTTACAAAAAAATATTATCGACGATGTACAGCTGATTCAAGGAACCGTTTTTGATGCAGCAAAAGATAATAAAGTAAAAGTAACATTCGTTTGTCCGGTTCAGAAAAAAGGAAATAAAGTTCAAGTTTTTGAAGGAACTGCAAATGCGGTAAAACAAGTAAAAGCAAACACATCTTTAGAGTCTTCTCAACCATTTGCTAGCGGGCAAATGCGTGTTGCTCTATATACGATAAAACTTGCCAAAAAAGGAATGTCTACTTCATTCGATACATTACTTCGAGATGTGAACATAGGGAACGCTTTATATGCTGCTTTATTAGAGGGGAATGGTACTGAACTTTTAAAAGGCAAATATTCGACTTCATACAACGTTGCAATTTATATAAAAAAATTGCTAGAACATAATATGGAGACCGGTCCTTTACCAAGAGATAATCTGCATGTAGGAGCATTCCGTTATTATCAAGAGGGGCAAGACTACTATATTCCAATTTTAAAGAAACATGGTGATAAAATAAAAATCACCGGAATTGGTCTTTTTAAAAAAGATAAATATATCGGTAAAATTGCGCAAGAAGATATGTTCATATTTAAAGGACTATTAGAGAAACATAAATTAGATTCACATGAATTTAAAACGGATTCAGCGTACGTAATGATTAATAATATTCGTTCTGTTCCAACTTACGATATAAAAATTAAAAACGGGAAGCCTTCTTTTTTCATTCACGTTCATCTTGATGCACGTATTCAAGAACTATCAAAACAAATTAACTTAGAAAATAACAAGAACACAAAACACATTCAAAAGGATGTCCAAAAACAATTAGATATACAAGCAGCTAAATTAATTAAGCAGTTTAAATCTCTAGGCGTTGATCCCCTGGGACTAGGAGCAAAATATAAACACCATTATCGCCCATTCAAATTAGAAGAATGGAGACGAATGTATAAAGATGTTCCAATTCATATAAAATACACCGTAAATATTACAAATTCTGGTGTGATTGAATGAGAAATGATTGAACTCCTCTCTCCAGCATGATACAACGGAAAGAGGAGTTTTTATTTTAGATAGAGAGAGAAGATATTTATGGGGGAGCTTATGTCTAAAAAATTAGTAAAGCCTATTTTAAATGGTATTTTATTTCTCGGCGTCTTTTTATTTGCTCATACATACTTAAAAAATGTTTCCTTCACACGTTATTTACTTGTCGTTATACCAATGTTGCTCGTTGGTATGTTTGGCATCGACCTTATTTTATCCATTTTTATAAAAGAAGAAAAATAACGAGCAGGGCCGTCCCAAAAGTATTCCGGGATGGCTTTCTTTTATTAACAGGTTATGTCATGTTTTGTCGTTAAGTTGATATAGTCTTTTACTATCGCTATCTTAACTAAAAGATAAAACTTTTAGACAGTCCCTTTTCATTTCATAATCACCCTATGTTACAATGAGATTCGGACAAAGCGAGAAAGGATGAAACAACATGACAAACGAAAAAGGTTTAGATAAAGGATACGAACTTGTTGCAAAAATGCATGAAGAGTTCGGACATCCTGTGACAAATACTCCAACAAAACTAACAGAAGAGCGTGCAAAAATTCGTGCTAGCTTTATGCAAGAAGAGCTAGAAGAATTTCTAGAAGCAACGACTGTTGAAGATCAATATGATGCGCTAATTGACCTTATTTACTTTGCATTCGGCACGTTTGCCGAAATGGGCGTACGTCCTGATAAAGGGTTTGAAATTGTAAATAACGCAAACATGGCAAAACTATTCCCTGATGGAAAACCTCGATTCCGCGAAGGCGACGGCAAAATTCTAAAACCAGAAGGCTGGCAAGCACCAGAGCCACAACTTCGTGCTGAAATCGAACGTCAACGCCAAGAGGCTGAAAAAAACTGCTAGGATTTCCTAGCAGTTTTTTATTATGTCTTTTTTCTGCCATTCATTAATGACCCACGTGTCCAGCGTGCCCTGCTGCTCCACCAATGCTAGCTGCTCCTGCTGCTGCCCCTGCTCCTCCTGCTCCAATTCCACCTGTCCAAGGAGAAGATTGTTGTTGATATTGTTGGTGCTGTTGGTGCTGTTGGTGCTGTTGGTGCTGTTGGTGCTGTTGACCATGGTGGCCTTGATGACCTTGATGGCCTTGGTGACCTTGGTGACCTTGGTGGCCTTGGTGACCTTGGTGGCCTTGGTGACCTTGGTGGCCTTGGTGACCTTGATGGCCTTGATGACCTTGATGACCATGGTGACCTTGATGAGTTTGATGAGTTTGATAAAGAACAGCCTGTGGATGTATATGATGATGACCGTGGTGATGTACTTGTTGTTGATGATGTCCATGATGATCATGGTGACCTTGATGGTGGTGATGTCCATGATGACCATGGTGACCATGGTGACCTTGATGGTGGTAATGTCCATGATGATCGTGGTGACCTTGATGGTGGTGATGTCCATGATGTCCATGATGACCGTGGTGGCCTTGATGGTGGTGATGTCCATGATGTCCATGAACAACTTGCGGAAACCCACCTATCCCTCCTGCTACAACACCTACTCCTGGTACCGGAAATCCTGTTTGTACTCCTCCAACGAAAGATGGGAATGTAGTTGGTGCTCCTACTGGAATCCCTGTCTGTACGCCAGCTACTGATGTTGGAAAGCCTCCTGTTACTGTAGGCATTCCAGCCCCTGATGTCGAAAAACCTCCCATTGATGTAGGCATTCCAGTTTGCATGCCAGCTACCGATGTTGGGAATCCTCCTGCTGCTCCGCCCATCCAGCTCGGAATTCCGCCATATCCTTGTTGACCTGCCCCTCCCATTAACATCATTTGTTCATAACTATCCGATCCACCTCCGAAAAATCCGTGTGGTGCATTATTGTCCATCCCTTTCATTCCTTTCACCTCTTCTACTCAATTTAGCCTACCTTTTTTATCATATTTCCTATAGAAAAATAGGTGTTTGTCTGTATTGGAATTCCGCTCCTTTTTCTTCATTCATGGTAAAATTAATTAACTGAATATTTTTTCTAGGGGGTGTTTCTATTGAAGAACGTAACAAAAGCTTCTATCAATGATTTAGATTCAATCGTACATATAGATATTGATGTAATCGGAAATGATAGCAGACGAAATTATATTAAGCACACTATTGATGAGGGACGATGCGTCATCGTAAAAGAAGATAATTTTATTTCCGGTTTTCTAACATACGATACAAGTTTCTTTGATTGTACTTTCCTCTCATTAATCATTGTTTCGCCAGTAAAAAGAAGGCGAGGCTATGCAAGCTCGTTACTCTCATATATGTTAAGTCATTCTCCTACTCAAAAAATATTTTCTTCAACGAACGAATCAAATGAAAGTATGCAAAAAGTTTTTAGTGCGAACGGTTTTATACGTAGTGGCATAATTGAAAATTTAGATGAAGGTGATCCAGAGATTATTTTCTACACAAAAAAGCTCAGAGTATAAATACTCTGAGCCTTTATTTAGAATGAATTAGTTTGCAACAACGTTAACAAGTTTGCCAGGAACAACAATTACTTTACGAACTGTTTTCCCTTCAATTTGGTCTTGAATTGCTTCAAGTGCAAGTTTTTCCATTTCGTCTTTTGATGCATCTTTACTCATTGTTAGTTTTGCGCGAACTTTGCCCATAATTTGAACAACGATTTCAACTTCATCTTCTACAAGTTTAGACTCATCAAATGTTGGCCAGCTTGCATATGTGATTGTTTCATTGTAACCAAGCTTGCTCCATAGCTCTTCCCCGATGTGAGGTGCAACTGGTGCAATCATTTTTACGAAACCTTCTACATATTCTTTCGGAAGTGTTTCAGCTTTGTATGCATCGTTGATGAATACCATCATTTGAGAAATCGCTGTGTTGAAGCGAAGCTCTGCATAGTCTTCTGTTACTTTCTTCACTGTTTGGTGGTAAGCTTTTTCAAGCTCTTTATTTGGTGCATCAGTAATTTTCTCGCTTAATTCACCGTTATCTTGAACAAATAATCGCCATACGCGGTCTAGGAAACGACGAGCTCCGTCAAGACCATTTTCAGACCAAGCGATTGAAGCATCTAATGGTCCCATGAACATTTCGTATAGACGAAGTGTATCTGCACCGTGGCTTGCTACGATATCATCTGGGTTTACAACGTTACCTTTTGATTTACTCATTTTCTCGTTGTTTTCACCTAGAATCATACCTTGGTTGAATAATTGTTGGAATGGCTCTTTCGTCGGAACTACACCGATATCGTATAATACTTTATGCCAGAAACGAGCATATAGTAAGTGAAGTACAGCATGCTCTGCACCGCCAATATAAATATCAACTGGAAGCCATTGTTTTACTTTTTCAGGATCTACAAGTGCTTCGCTATTGTTTGGATCGATGTAACGTAGGTAATACCAGCAGCTACCAGCCCATTGTGGCATTGTGTTCGTTTCACGACGACCTTTTTTACCAGTCTCAGGATCTACAACATTTACCCACTCGTCAATGTTAGCAAGTGGTGATTCACCAGTACCTGAAGGACGGATGTTTTCTGTTTTCGGAAGAACTAATGGTAATTCTTCTTCTTTCACAGCTGTCATTGTGCCATCTTCCCAGTGGATTACTGGAATTGGCTCACCCCAGTAACGTTGACGGCTGAATAACCAGTCACGTAGACGGTATGTTACTTTTTGATTTCCTGCGCTCGTTACTTCAAGCCATTCAATCATTTTTGCGATTGCTTCTTCTTTATTTAATCCATCAAGGAATGCTGAGTTTACGTGAGCACCATCACCTGTGTATGCTTCTTTCGTAATGTCTCCGCCTTTTACAACTTCCTTCATTGGAAGGTTGAACGTTGATGCGAATTCATAGTCACGCTCATCGTGAGCTGGAACCGCCATTACAGCACCTGTTCCGTAAGTTGCAAGAACGTAATCAGCGATCCAGATTGGCAATTTCTCACCATTTACTGGGTTAATTGCGTAAGCACCAGTGAATACACCAGTTTTTTCTTTCGCAAGTTCTGTACGCTCTAAATCACTCTTCATTTTTACAGAATTAATGTAAGCTTCTACAGCTTCTTTTTGCTCAGCAGTTGTAATGTCAGCAACAAGTGCATGTTCTGGAGCAAGTACACAGTAGCTTGCGCCAAATAGTGTATCAGGACGCGTTGTGAAAACTGTGAATTTCTCATCTGTACCATCGATGTTGAAGTGTACTTCTGCACCTTCAGAACGACCGATCCAGTTACGTTGCATATCTTTTAAGCTTTCTGGCCAATCAAGCTCATCTAGATCTTCTAATAGACGATCTCCGTAAGCTGTAATTTTTAACATCCACTGTCTCATCGGACGACGCTCAACTGGATGCCCACCGCGCTCACTCTTACCATCAATGATTTCTTCGTTTGCAAGTACTGTACCAAGTGCTGGACACCAGTTTACAGGTACTTCATCAACGTAAGCTAAGCCTTTTTCAAATAGTTTTAGGAAGATCCATTGTGTCCACTTGTAGTAGTTTGGATCTGTTGTATTTACTTCACGGTCCCAATCGTAAGAGAAACCTAATGATTTAATTTGGTTACGGAACGTATTAATATTATGCTCTGTAAATTCTGCTGGGCTGTTTCCAGTATCAAGTGCATATTGCTCTGCTGGAAGACCGAATGCATCCCATCCCATTGGATGAAGAACATTATATCCTTGCATACGCTTCATACGAGATAAAATATCTGTCGCTGTATAACCTTCTGGATGTCCTACGTGTAGACCTGCACCTGATGGATATGGGAACATATCTAGTGCATAAAATTTTGGTTTTTCTGTTTCATCTGGCGTACGGAATGTTTTATTCTCTTCCCAGTACCCTTGCCACTTCTTCTCAACTTCTTGATGATTAAAGCTCATGAGATACCCTCCTTGAAATTTCATTTATTTTCACCGCCCAAAATACAAAAAACCTCTCATCCCTAGAAAGGGACGAGAGGTTATAGATTCCCGCGGTACCACCCTAAATTAATGTACAAAAAATATACATTCGCTTAGATCCGTAACGTGGATTAACGGCAATTGCTACTACTAGTTTCACAACCGCAACTCAAAGGCGAGTTCATAACGAAACGTGGATTGACTTGCACCGACCGTCAACTCTCTAAACCAGCTTCTATTACTACTACTCCTTCTCACTGTTATTACAAATATGAGTGAATGTGAACTACCCTCAACTTCGTATCTCATAAGAGCTTACTTAAAGCGGGGCTTCTCGGTTAATCGTTACTCTTAATAACGAACGAATTCGTCTTAAGACAGCCGAGCTATCTCCCTTGTCCCAAAGGTTGTTTTATTTAAATATATTCTAAAACATGTTAACATGTTCCGTCAAACTAAACTGCAATTTTTTCTTCAACTGTTTCTTCTACTTTTACTCGTTTATCATAAATGCTCGTTGCTATAAGCGCTACTACAAGCATTACCATGATTGCTATAAACAATACTTCCATATTGTATAAATCAACAATCGCTCCGCCAACGACTGGTCCGAACATTTTCCCTACAGTCGCCGCACTATTTACAATGCCTTGATAAAAACCTAACTTATCTTTTGGTGCAAGTATATTTGCAATTGTCGGCACTGCTGGCCAAACAAATAACTCACCAATTGTTAAAGTTACCATCGCAACGAGGAACATCGTAAATTGCTGCGCTTGGCTTAGCACAATGAATGACGCCGCAAAAATGAAAATCCCAATCATAATTTGTTGTTTTAAGGAACGCTTCATCCAGCGAATTAACATACTAACTAGCGGCTGCGCACAAACAATCATCGCTCCGTTTATCGTCCACAATAAACTGTAGTGACGAAGGCTAATGTTTAATTCTTGCATATGTGTTGCAATTGCCCCTTGCCACTGTACGTATGTAACCCAGCATAAAGCATATGCTACACATACGATAAGAAGTGCTTTGAATCCTGGCGTAAGTGACCAGCCTTTTTCCGTTTCGCCTTCTTTTTGCGCTCCTGGCTCTTTCTTGTCTTCCATACCACGGAATCCAATAAAAGCAATTAAGAAGAAAACAAAGTATAAAATAAAGTTCGCTAAGAAAATATAATCAAAACGATACGATGCGACTAATCCACCACACGCTGTTCCGATCGCAATACCAACGTTTTGTCCAACATACATCGTATTAAATGCTCGTCTTCCGCCCTCTGGCCAAACCGTACCAACCATCGCATACATCGATGGGAAGACCATTCCAGAACCAAAACCGATTAACGCTAGCCATACAACGTATAAAGGCCAACCGTGGAAGAACACAAGACCTAAAATCGATACAAGTGTAATCACAATCCCTACTAAAGTTGATTTATAACCGCCCCATTTATCAAATAAAACACCGCCGAGCAAGTTTCCGATTACACCAGTAAGCGAGTTGATCATTAATACCATTCCGGCCACAGATAAAGATTTCCCTAGGTGATCATGCAAATAAATTGTATTAAAAGGCCATAAAAAAGAAGCACCCGTGACATTAATAATCATCCCAGCTACTAATAGCCATACTTTCCTTGGCATAGTCTCCCCTCCTATTCTATTTTTTTCGTTCATCTATAACAGTAAAATTGTAGTCGTTTTTAAATAGGAAGGCAACTGATTAATAGTTGATGAAATTCAGATAATGGTTTGTTAGTAAATGAAATGATATTGATTGCCGTTTGAAAATATATCAGCGATTTTGGAAATATATCGACTGCAACTCAACATATATCAGCGATTATCAAATTATATCGGCGCAACTCAACATATATCAGCGATTATTAAAATATATCGACTTACCGGCAAAAAAAACGCCAACAGTAACAATATATAAAAAAGAAGAGACTGCATGAAGTTCATGCAGTCTCTCTTATTTATATTATCCAACTTCTTTTTCTCGCTTTGCACGTTCTTTAGCACTCCATTTAAATATTTTATCTAGTAAGGAGTATATCCTACCAGATTCTTTCGTTAACAAAGGTCCTAACGATGCCAATATTAAAACATATAAAGCCGAGAACGGTTTGATTGTTGCCAGTAAGCCGCCTGCAATTCCAATATTCGCAACAATAATGGAGAATTCTCCGCGTGATACGAGTGTTAAACCGATATTCGTAGAAGCCTTATGGGATAACCCGGCTTTACGTCCCGCAATCATTCCAGCAGTAAAATTACCGATTAGAGTAATGAAAACTGCTCCTAATGCCAACCACACTGCTCCTCCAAGCGAAAATGGATCTATACTTAAACCGAAGCTGAAAAAGAATATGGCTCCAAAGAAATCACGGAATGGGACGACGAGCTTCTCAATTCGATCACTATGCTCCGTTTCAGAAAAGACGAGTCCTAATAATAACGCGCCAATCGCCTCAGCAACGTGAATCGTTTCTGAAAATCCTGCTACGAAGAATAAAATAGCAAATATTACGATAATGAAAATTTCGTTAGACGAAATATCTAATACTTTATTTAAAAACGGCGTAGCTTTTCTAGCGATCACAAAGAATAGTAGCATATACCCTACTGCGAGTAGCACCGATGTAAGAGCACCTACAAATGATGTTGCCCCACCAAGTACTAAACCTGAAACGACTGATAAATATACAGCTAAAAAAATATCATCAAACATAATGATTCCTAATATTAATTCAGTCTCTTTATTACCAGATCTTCTTAAATCAACAATGACTTTTGCAACAATTGCACTTGATGAAATCGTAATGATTCCAGCAATAATTAACGTTTCTAGTAAGGGGAAGCCCATCACATATCCATAAAGCAAACCTAATATGAAATTAAGTGATATATGGACAGTCCCCCCGAAAGCAATTGATTTTCCTGATTTAATTAATTTTTTTATTGAGAATTCTAAGCCTAAATAGAATAGGAGGAATATGACGCCAACACGTCCGAGGAAGGAAATAACTTCTCCGCTTTCAATAAATCTTAAATCGATAAGTCCTAAATCTGGGGCATGAGGCCCCACTAACATACCGAGTATAATAAGAAACGGAATAATCGAGAACTTTAACTTCGCAGCGAGGATAGCTGCAAAAGCGACTAATACTAACGCAGTTCCAACTTCAAAGATTAAAGTATCCATCGATTATGAATCACCTCCTGCTGAAAGCAATTCATTAATAATTCTTTTCACTTCATGTCTTTCACCCGATAACACGAGCATATCGCCAGCTTCAATAATAGAGTCTGGACCTGGATTAAAGAATTTCTTCATATTCTTTTTTAAAATAGCAATAATCGTTACATTATACGTTTTTCGTACATGTAAGCTACCAATTGTTTTTTGTACGACTGGTGCGTTATTTTCCACCTTAAACCATTCAATTGATAATCCTTCAAAAGCCATCTCAATTGTGTCTAATGCTTGTGGTCTATATACCATTCCGCCTAATATAGCCGCAATTTGTCTCGCTTCAGAATCACGAAGAGAAATGCTTGAAATACTCTCATCATGATCCGCATCAAAATGATACATTTCTCTTCGGCCATCATCATGAATAACGATAACCAGCTTTTCATTACCTTTTGTAATTACTTCAAATTTACATCCAATGCCCGGTAATTCACTCTCTCGAATATTCATATTTTCCGCCTCCTAAAGTTTTTAGTTACGGCTTTTACAAATCTACATCAATCTCTGTTTTAAATTCTTCATCTTTTGAGATTCCCAAATATTTTAATGTCTCTGAAGGTGTCGCATGATGAAAATGTTTTTGCAATAGCGCAATCGCTATCCCTCTTTTGTACGCATGAAATCCAAATGTTTTTCTCATTGAGTTCGTTCCGATTTTACCAACAACCCCAACTGCTTCAGCAGCATTATGAATTACACGATACGCTTGTTGACGCGTAATTGAATTTGCCGTTTTATTAGATTGAAATACGTAGTTTTCTCTTTTCACATTAATAGATTGTACGTACTCTAAAAGTGCTTCTTTTACTTTTGTATTTAAATAAATATCTTGTTTAAACTTTTCATCCTTCACAGGAAGAGAATAAAACTCTTTAACAGTTCCATCTTCATTTAATACCTCTTCAAATTTCATGCTAAGTAGCTCAGTAATTTTTAATCCTGTGTTAATTCCAATAACAAATAAAAGATAATCTCGCTGCGAGTGCTCTTTTAAATACTTTTTCATAGCCTCAATTTGGCTTATATCTTTTAATGCCTCTACAACTTCCATACATGTATTCTCCTCATCTTATGAACGGTAATTTTCTCATCATGTTGTCCATTTTACCTTATCATGCTAGGGGATTTCCATGTATTATCCATTATTTTTTAATATACTTTTAGGTCCGAAAATTTTTCGTTTGGAAATTTATAATTGTGCAAATACAGTGGGGTAGGAAAAATAGGGGGATACAAGTTCAGCCTCTTTCTACAGATCGGATTCCTCCTTTCATTATCCAGCTGCTTCTACTTTAATATTATGTTACTTATTTATATTATATTATATATTTCAGTAACATTAAAGTATTTTTTCTGAAAATAATAAAAACCGAGCAGTTTCGCTCGGTTTTTTTATTAATCTTCCTTAGGTAGTACAATTCCTTTATACAATTGAACTGTAATGAAGTAATAAATCGTGTAAATAACTACGAAAATTACAATTGGTACCCAAATACGGAAGTACGGATCGATTAAAATAAATCCGAAAATATTCATACCAACTAATACGTGTGCAATACCTACAATTGCTGGGAATAAGAATACTAAGAATAATTCTTTATAAATGGATTTCGTTAATAATTCACGGCGCACACCGATTTTACGAAGCATTTGATAACGCGTAATATCTTTTGATGCACCAGAAAGAATTTTAAACATTAAACAACTTGCCATCATTGCTAAGAATGCAATTCCAAGGAAGAATCCCATAAACACTGTTCCGCTCGCAACGCCGTAGAACATGTCGTAAGCTTGATATTTACTATTTAATCTTTCAGCTGCTACATTTTTATATTTATCTAGTTGCAACTCGTCAAGTTTTTTCCATTCTTTTATGTGTGCTTCAAAATCATCTGTTTTTCCAGTAAATACGATTCCTTCTTTACCGTTTACAGTATCGTACATTTTTTGATCTACAATTTTAATTGCATGATCTTCATGTACGTAGAATGGCTGGATTGTTCTGAAAGCCTCGTCCCATTCTTCTGGAAGTTCTTTAGCGTTCGCATCTTTTTCATTCATTTCTCGAGAAACTGCACCTACTGGCAGGTCCGCTGAAACTTTCTTTGTATTCATTAAATCCTTCATCGACTTCATATTTGACATATCTTTTACTAAAGGACGATTTTTCTCTAAATCTTCTTTTACATAGTAAACGTATTTATTATCAACTTTGTAACGATATTCATTTTTCTCTTTAAATGTAATACCATTTAAAACTTTCTTTTCTTCAGCTGTTGGATTATGAACAACTGAATCGTAAATTACTAAACCATCAACCATTTTTATAACGTTATTTTTAAACGCCATACCACCTGAAATTGCACCAGCTCCAAGAGCAACTAACATCGCTACTGTTGCAAGTACTTTCGTTAAACTATTAATACGGAAATTTAATTGTGCAAATGTAAAAGCGTTAAGCCCTTTTTCACTACGCTTTTTATTACCTTTTAACTTTTTAATAATAACCGGAAGAAGTGATCCAAATAGCATGTAAGTACCAGCTGTCGTTGTAATTAATGCAATAAGGATTCCCATTTCCCTTAGTTTTTCCATGTAAATCATTGATGCATAGCCAATACCTAATAAAATAACTGCAAGGAATGCAACTACACCTGTCATTTTTCCTTTTACTGCAACACGTTCTGTTTGTGCGTCTGCATGTACAAGTTGCAGTACAGAAATACGTGATAATTTAATACTGTTCATAATTGCTGATAATACAAATAGTGCAAAGAAGAAGATGCACGTAACAGTCATTGATGGTAAATAAAATGCTTTATAGCCTTTACCAGCAAATTCTAATTGTTTCATTAATAACTGTCCAATACCTTCTGCAAGTCCTACACCAACTATAATACCAATTGCAAGAGACGCAGCGCCTAATACGATTGTTTCGATAAACATAAGTAATGTAACTTTATGCTTTTTTGCTCCTAACATCATATACATACCAAACTCTTTTTGACGAAGAGATAGTAAGAAAGAGTTCGCATACAAAATATAGAAGAACGTTATAATAGCGAGTAAAAATGAACCTGCTTGGAATACAAATCCAATTTGACCAATAGTAGAATTTTCCTTAAGGAAGGCTTCGTTTAACGCTAACGTTTGAAACATATAAAAAATTGAAATGGACATGACAAGACCAACAAGTAAGACGATATAATCTTTCAGCTTACTTTTTAGTCCTGACATGGAAAGTTTAAATAACATGCCCTAGACCTCCTTTCTTACGCTTTTTGTGTGCCTAAGTCTGCAAGCACATCTAAAATTTCTTTATAAAACTCTTCACGTGTACCACCACGATGAATTTCTTTATATAGCTCACCATCTTGAATGAATAAAATACGCTGACAGTAACTTGCACTATACGGATCATGTGTAACCATCATAATAGATACGCCTTGATCTTTATTTAAGTTTGTCATCGCATCAAGTAAACTCGCTGCATTTTTAGAATCAAGCGCTCCTGTTGGCTCGTCCCCTAAAATAATTGCTGGCTCATGTACTAAAGCGCGCGCTGCTGCTGAACGCTGTTTCTGTCCACCAGACACTTCAGATGGGTACTTTTGAAGAATAGCTGAAATTCCTAACATATCTGCTACTTTTTCTACTTTCGGTCCAATGTTACGTGATGAAACACCTTGAAGTGAAAGTGGCAATGCAATGTTTTCGTAAATAGATAAGTTCTCTAATAAGTTAAAATCTTGGAAGATGAATCCTAATTTTTGCGAGCGGAAATCAGAAAGCTCACCTTGCTTCATTTTCGTAATATCCGTTCCTGCAATTTCAACAACTCCGCCCGTTGCTTTATCAAGCGTTGAAATTACATTTAGTAATGTTGTTTTACCAGAACCAGATGGTCCCATAATCCCAACAAACTCACCCTCTTGAATTGAGAATGATACACCTTTTAATGCGTGTGATTGATTCTCACCTTTTTTACCGTACACTTTTTGAACGTTTTTCACGTCTACAACTGGTTTCGTCATATATATCCTCCTACACTTGTTTTTCCATTACCTATTCTGCGCTTTTTGGAGCTGAACTGCTATTTGTTAACATTACAATTACCTTACACTTTTGTAAGATAAAAAAGGTGTGCTTGTAAGCTTAGCCTTTTCCTTTAAATACAAATTCGTTCACTTTTTGAAATGGTACGTCGGTAAATGAAATTACATCGACTTACCGACAAAAGCTAAAAATAAAAATAGGCTGTTCCACAAAAGGAACAGCCTACTTCACTCTTTATTTCTTTAAAGGCGTTACCGTCCAGTACGTAATAACACGCCAAATCCATTCTAGTGGACCCATCTTAAAGATTTTCATCCAAATTACACTAAACACAATTTGAATTGCATAAATTGCAATACAAACATATAAAGTCTGCATATACGTTAAGTTTTCTGCGAAGTTAAATACACTGCCTGCAATTAAAATCATTGCAGTTTGTCCGATATAATTCGTTAAAGCCATACGACCGTAGTATTTGAGTGGTGCTAACAATGTTTGAACTGGTTTTAATTGAAGTAATAAAATTAATGCCCCCACATAGAAAGCTGAAATGACTGGTCCAACTGTGACACCAATTTTTAAAAATTGGCCTGCAGCATCCATTGTTCCGTCCTCATTCATAAGTATCATATTTACAAATGGCTCAGCAGGCACGTGCCCGTATTGATACCATACAGCTACGACACTTAAGACAAACATAATACCTGTAAAAATAGCGACTTTCTTTATGTTTTGCGTGAGATTTTCAAATACACGATATTGCCCTGCAGCAAGACCTAATAAAATTAAGCCGAGTGGTAATAGTTCTTTAATCCCCATTACACTAAAAGCAATTGTTAAAATAAGGCCAATAACTAAGTTCACTTGTTTTTTCGCTTTATAAAATGGTAAAACGATTAACCCGCAAATTGCATATAACGTTAATGCCTCTCCAGGCTGAAACATGTAATGAATCAAACCGAAAATAAATAGTGCAACTACCCGGCGTAGAAATAGAACATATCCATTCTTTCCTTTGGCAATTGCTCTCGTTATAAAGATATAGAATCCTACTCCAAATAAGAATGAGAAGATTGAGAAGAAACGACCTTCTACAAATAAGTATAGAAACCTTTGATAACTTGCATCCACTGTATTAGGATCTGGAATTTTAATATTAAGTAGTGCAAGAATATTTACTAAAATAATCCCCAGTAGTGCGAAACCACGAATGTAATCTAACTCATCAATTCGTTTGTTTGTAATATTGTTCCCCATAAAGCAACTCCTTGTCCAAAATTTAATCCTCCCTTACTCTACTGGAGAAGTAGGCTTATAACTATCGGTAAACCTTACAGTAATCTTACATTATTGTCATATAGTAAAATAAAACTTTAATTGATATGTTAACTGTTCATCTCGCACTACTCATCCATTTGCAGTGCAAAATAAAACCAGGTCATAATGCGACCTGGTTTACTCTGATTGCTTCGATTTTTGAGGTTGTCCTTTTTTACTGTTACGCTGTTTTACTTGAACAATCGGATCAAGTTCATTTGAAAACTCAGCGTTATGTCCATTTTGCGTTTTTTGCTCTGGGTTATTTTGATCTGAACGTTTCGCCATTACATTCACTCCTTATTAGTGCGGTGTAATAATCATTTGATGTTGCAGTTGGCGAATTGCCATACGTGCTCTATTTAATTGCTCACGTTGCTCATCATTCGCATGTTGTTGCATCGTTTGTAAATCGTTATACGCTTGTTCTAATTGTAACTGCGCATCTGAATACTCCATCGTATTGTAATGCTCTTGTCTCATACCAAGATCTAATTGTTCTTTCGCATATTCCACCGCTTGTTCCGCTTGTGTAATATAAGATTCAAGTGATTGACGCTCTGCCATAATTGTCCCTCCTTGCTTCAATTCCCCTTTAGTGTGTCCCTTCCATATGAACCTTATGAGTATGTTATAATGGATTTTGTTTCATTTTGACTCGGCTTAGGAGGGAAAGTAATGAAGGTTCAAAACCCTTTTCCATATACGAACGACAATAAACGTTATCATACATGGAATTACCATTTACGAAATGAATTTGGAGAAAAAATCTTTAAAGTTTCATTAGATGCTGGCTTTGATTGCCCAAACCGTGACGGTACAGTTGCTTATGGCGGTTGTACATTTTGCAGTGCTGCTGGATCTGGTGACTTCGCTGGCGATCGCCGCGATGATGTTATCACGCAATATCATGAAATGAAAGAAAAAATGCGCTCAAAGTGGAAAGACGGAAAATGTATCGCTTATTTCCAGGCGTACACAAATACACATGCACCACTTGAAGTGTTAAAAGAAAAATTCGAACCGCTTCTAGCAGAAAAAGACGTTGTCGGTCTTTCTATTGCGACTCGTCCAGATTGTTTACCAGACGATGTCGTTGAATATTTAGCGGACTTAAATAAACGCACGTACCTTTGGGTTGAGCTCGGACTACAAACTGTTCATGAACGAACTGCAAATCTTATTAATCGTGCTCACGATTATCCTTCTTACGTTGAAGGCGTAAATAAATTACGTAAACATGGCATTAGAGTTTGCTCTCATATTATTAACGGTCTTCCTCTTGAAGATTACGACATGATGATGGAAACAGCTCGTGAAGTAGCGAAGCTTGACGTACAAGGAATTAAAATTCATTTACTTCATTTATTAAAAGGAACACCAATGGTGAAGCAATATGAAAAAGGACAATTAGAATTCCTTTCTCTTGAAGATTATGTAAGTCTCGTTGTTGACCAACTTGAAATTATTCCAGAAGACGTAATTGTGCACCGCATCACAGGTGACGGTCCACCTGATTTAATGATCGGCCCAATGTGGAGCTTAAATAAATGGGAAGTATTAAATTCCATCGATGCAGAATTTGTACGCCGCGGAAGCTGGCAAGGAAAATATGCAAATGAGGAGAAACAAAAATGAAATTAGAACGTGTATTACCGTTTGCTCGCACGCTGCTGCAAACGGCAGTAAAAGAAGGCGATTATGCTGTAGATGCAACTTTAGGAAACGGTCATGACACTTGCTTCCTAGCTGAAATCGTTGGAGATAACGGAAAAGTATTTGGATTTGATATTCAAAAAGAGGCAATTGAAAGCTCGACGACTCGTCTAAAAGAAAAAGACCTATTCGAACGTACTGTTTTAGTTCACGATAGTCACGATACACTTCTATCCGTATTACCAGAAGATGCAAAAGGAAAAGTGACAGGCGCGATCTTCAACTTAGGTTACCTTCCAGGCGGAGACAAGCATATCGTCACAAAACCGAACTCAACAATCTCGGCAATCGAGCAATTACTAGACGTAATGGCACCTGAAGGTATCATCGTCCTTGTCATTTACCACGGACATCCAGAAGGACAAGTAGAACGCGACGCTGTACTTAAATTTGCCGAAGAACTAGACCAAAAACAAGCACACGTACTGCGATACGGCTTCATTAACCAACAAAACAACCCGCCATTTATTGTAGCGATTGAGAAACGATAAAATATCGACAATTTTTCAATTATATCTATCGTAACTTAAAATATATCAACGATTTTTTCGATATATCGACGATTCGACACAACATATCGACTTATCGACAAAAGATAACAAAAAAGACGTGCACTCACTGCACGTCTTTTCGTTATTCTCCTATATAATGGATATATACAATATTTAAAGAAAGAAGGATAGAACTTTGCTAGTAGAACTAAGGGGAATTCAAAAGAAGTATGGCAAATCACTTATACTAGACAACATTGATTTATCCATTCCAGAAGGAGAAGCACTCGCTATTGTTGGCGGGAACGGGACTGGAAAAAGTACGCTACTCAAAATAATTGCAGGCTTTATTTCACCTACGGCAGGGACGATTCAAAGGAAAGAACATATACAAATCGGTTATGTACCTGAACATTTTCCTGAAGGGATTCGTTTTACATTAGAAGATTATTTATATCATCTCGGCTGCATTCACGGTTTATCAACAGCATATGTAAGAAATAAAATTCCGATGCTCCTTGAATCTTTTCATTTACTTCATGCAAGGCATTCCGTTGTACGAAACTTTTCAAAAGGTATGAAACAAAAAACAGGCATTATGCAAGCATTACTTACAGACGTCCATTTATTAATTTTAGATGAACCTCTTTCTGGGCTCCATCCTAACTCTCAGCAAGAATTAGAACATATTTTACTCTCATTCAAACAACAAGGTATATCTATACTCTTCACATGTCACGAAAAACAGCTACTAGAAAACTTCGCCGATAGAATTGTGACGTTAGCAAATCATACAATTGCAGAAAATATCTCTGTACAAAAAGGAGCAGAACAAGTCTATATTGAGGCAATCGTTCACGAAACATTTTCAGCGATAGAACTACAGAAACAATTAGGATTTATACACGTTGCACACAATTCAAATCAAAATCTTATTCAATTACAAATCGAAAAAGAATATACAAATGACATACTTCAGTTTTTATTACATAAAAAAGCATCTATCACACTGCTACAACCTAACTTTTAAATCGAAAGAAGGTTTATTATGTTCGCGCTTATTCGTTACCATTTTCTCGACTATACAAAATCATATAAGTACATCCCTCCTATTGCGATGTACTTTATAAGCTTGCTTTTTGTATATACATATAAACCGACTCCTATTGTACCGACATATTTAGAAACAGCACTCGCACTTTATTTATTATCTGCCTGGATTACGGTCACAATTTTTCATACCGAAGACCCTGTACAAGAGCAAATCACTATTTCACACACAAATAACATTTCCGCATTATACGTTGGTAAATATATTACAGCTCTTCTCATTTGTACTGTGTTATCTTTTATATCCGTAATCTATCCCATTATTTTGCAAATGTTTAATGAAAAAATGACAGTTTCTTTATTTCTAATCGGATTTCTCTCTCACATATCTTTCTCTATACTAGGGATTTCAATCGCAACATTATTTACAAGAAATATAATTCAAAAAGCAGGCACTGCTTGGCTTAGCCTTACATTTATATTGCTTATAACGATCGCATCTATCCAGTTTAAAAAAGAGTTACTATGGTTTTTACCACCTGTCGAAAGCTTTCTAATGCTTGGACAGTACAAATATAATATACTGACTCACACGCTATGGCTGACAGCTTGGGCTATCGTATATTCATTTTTATTATTTACTTTATTTCTTTTTATCGTTCGCAAAAAACGTTTTTAATTACATATTAAAGGAGACGAAACAATGATCGGAATACTAGCAGGAATGGGGCCAAAATCAACCGGACCGTTCGTCGATACAGTTGTAGCAGAATGCCAAACAATATACGGAGCAAAGCATGATATGGATTTTCCTCATATGATGATTTACTCGTGCCCAACACCGTTTTACATGGATCACCCTATTGATCACGAAGCAATGAAAAAAGCGATTATTGAAGGGGCGCAAAAGCTTGAAAGTACTGGTGTAGAATTTATCGCTATGCCGTGCAATACAGCGCATCTTTATTTTGAAGAATTACAGCGATCTCTTTCTATTCCTATTTTGAATATAGTTGATGAGACGTTAAAAGCAATTCCTGAAACTGCCAAAAGAGTCGCTCTTCTCGCAACGGAAGCAACTGTTCAAGCTGGAATTTACCAAGATGGGATTGTAAAACGTAATATAGAGTACATTCATCATGAAAAATGGCAAGAAATGATTAATCAAATTATTTCTTGTATTAAAGGCGGAGAAATTGAAAAAGCTCGCGAATTGTGGAATGAGCTCGTTTTACAGTTGGAAGTTGAAGTAGATACTGCAATTATCGCATGTACCGATTTGAATGTGATCGCGAGTGAGGATTTTGTTGATTCCTCTCAATGTCTTGCTGAGGCGGTTGTTAAGATGTATCTATCAAATACAAAGAGATCTTCATAAACATAGAAAACATCCCTTTTGAAATGTGTTTTTTGTTTGATAAAAATCCCCAAAACTTTTAACTTTCTTCACAATTCTTTCAAAGTAATCACACTTAATCTCGCTATATTAAATAAGTAGTTATTCATATAGGGAAGGTTAGGGGAACTGAAAGTATGAAAGTAAACCGTTCGCTTCATTACATTTTTTGGCGTTGGCATTTTTATGCTGGGCTTTTTATTACGCCGCTTCTTATTACGTTGTCACTGAGCGGAATTGGGTATTTATTTCGGGAGGAAGTTGAAGATTTCATCTATAAAGATTTATATTTTGGGAAGAGCGCCCAAACAGAATCTATTTCGATGTCTGATTCTATTTCCTTAATAGAGAAACAATATCCGCATTATAGTGTGGCAAAAATTAGTGAGTTTCATGAAGATTATAATACGAGACTTACCATTGCAAATGAGTATACTGGACAACAAAAATATGTGTATTTAGATAGTAATAATCAAATTGTTGGGGATCAAAACGCAAGTGAAACGTTTGCCAATATAACGAGGGAATTACATAGTTCTCTTTTAGTTGGTGGCACTGTCGTTAACTATATTGTAGAACTTGCGGCATGCTGGACAATCTTTTTAATTGTAACCGGATTGTATATGAGTATACGCCAATTCAAAAACACACCGGCCTCCAGTAAACGAGAAAAAGCAAAACGACGTCATTCTATTATCGGTATTATATTTACAATTCCTCTCGTTTTGTTAGTCGCATCTGGATTGCCTTGGTCAGGATTTATGGGTAACCAAATTTATAAAATCGCATCGTCGAATGAATCGCTCGGGTATCCAAAGTTGTATATGGCACCACCTGAATCGAAGGTAAAAGAATTGCCGTGGGCAACTAGAAAAGAAGCTCCTCCTGAATCTAATTCGAATGAACCGAAAGCAATTTCTGTCGATGAATTGCAAAAAGGGATTGAAATAAAGAAACCGTATGTTATCTCACTACCAACTGATCCGAAAGGTGTATTCACCGTTTCGAAATCGAGTGGTTCTGGTATTACAGGTATGCACGTCGCACCAAATGAAGAAATAACAGCTTATTTTGATCAATATAGCGGCGAACTTATTTCCAAAACGGACTATCGTGATTATGGCTTATTTGCACAATGGTTCACTTACGGTATCCCGCTTCACGAAGGTCATTTATTCGGATGGCCAAATAAAATATTATGCTTACTAACGACATTATCTTTATTACTTCTCATTTATTACGGAATAAAAATGTGGTTAGCAAGAAAGCCGAAAGGAAAATTAGCAGCACCTCCTAAGCAAAGAGATAAGAAAAGCATACTCGTTTTCTTTATCATGATGGTTATACTAGGCGCTGTCATGCCTTTATTCGGACTATCTGTGTTAGTTATTTTTGCGATTGAGCTTCTTATATATGCATTTGCAAAAATACGTTCATAATAAAAAAGCGTTTGTACTACCGTGTACAAATTCTTTTTTATTTACTATTCGTTTGTTTTTTTCTACTACTTATTAAAAAGACAATATCTACTATAATAATTGCGCCAATTATTACTTGTGGCACATAATCCATCATAGTAGGACCACTTGGCCTATTCATCATCATATACATTCCAGTTACAAATGAAATTGATAATAAGACTAAGAGTGTTACTTCAATGTGATCATATAGCTTTTGAAAGACATACTTCATTTCCGCCACCACCTTTACCATATTATAACAAAAAAACCACTCTATATGAGTGGTTTTCTTCATCACTGCGCCGTTTTCTTTCGGTACATCTTCCCGTTCCAATAGAAGAATCGTGAAGTGAGGCCTCCGTATTTTACAATGCGCCGTGCCATTTTGTGCATATTCTTTTGTGCTGATACTTTTTGATCTGATAAATAAATACCAAGTAACCCTCGGCTTATAAGACGATGAAACTTCGCATGAGGCAAATCACCAATGCTTTTCTCTGCTTCTTCTACAAAGTGTTTCATACGATCTAATATAGCTTGCTCGTTTTCATAATAACTACAGAAATTCAAATCCCCGCCGGCGCGGTCTTCTTCTTGATCAATGAAATAATCAAGTAAGATATGAAGCCCTTGCACGTAAGGGAAATATCCTTGTCTAATTTTCGCAATATCTTCATGATGTAATTCATCATGAAATGCATATGCTACAAGACAGAAAATTCCAAGCGTAGAACCGGCACATGCTGAAAATTCAAACCAACTCATCTCAGGTAAGTTTTCTTTATGCGCTTCAAACCACTTTTGTAATCGTGGTTCTCTTTCTTCTAACTTCACGTGTTTATGAATTTGCAAATCACAATAATAACAAGCAAGTTCATGAAGAACAGGAGCAATTTTGTCATAGTGCTTCGTTTTCTTTAAAACATCTTGGCACGTTTCAACAAGTTCATCTAAATAACCACCATCATCTTGATCATCACGATAACGATAATAATTACCGCCACCTTCTACTTCAGGTGATAATGCCATTAACATCGATTCATGCAACGCGGCAAAATCATTTGGATCAAGTGATGTACTGCGATCACATAAATTATCTAAGTAGTCACTAATCGTTTGATATGCGACGATAAAACGAATACATTCCTCACGGTGTTCATTCGCTAATAGCGCTAAAATGCCACCGCCTTCGCAATGAAACGTTTTATGCTCAATACTTGCGATTGCCTGACTATGAAGCTCATCATTCGGAATATGGTAGGCACGCTCTTTCCACATCGCTAGCTCATGGTGTACAACCGGAAACACATCACGGTATACTTTCGCCATGAGCGTTATGGGATTACTCGGTACGTTCACTTCTTCCTTCATCTCCTCTATTCAATGTACAAATAATTTACTTATTTGTTTCTATTATGTTATTGATGCGTATTTCAGTAAATGACTGAATATAATTCAAAATTTCATCACGCTCATACTCATTTAATAACTCATGATAACAATTCGGCCATTCTTTAAAAGCCTTATCACTTATTTTAACATTATCAAACCACATGCGGACACGTGTTTTATCTACAAGTTTATCCTCACATGCTTGCATTAGCAAGAGTGGAACGTCTGGAAAATCACCTATTTTTTTATGAGCAATTTCAATAGACTTAATTAATTCACTATACCAACGTACTGATACTTTGCGCAAGAACAATGAATCATTCTCCATCGCATCTCTCACTTCATGGTTACGTGTTGACATTTCCACTGTAAGATTTGTTGCAAATTGCAATTTTGGAGCAATAATATTTAATATTTTTGAGGCAGCTTGAAGCGGTGCAGAAGGTGCAGCTAATACGCCTAAACATGGCGAACTTAAAATAATGCCGTCTACATCTTCTCTCTTCGTTTCTTGCATCATACGAATGACGATAAGACCACCCATACTATGACCAAATAGAAAAATAGGTAATCTGTACTTTCTTGCCTCTTTCACCCATAGTTTAACTTCCTCTATGTATTCATCAAACGAATCAATATGTCCTCTATTTCTTGAAGTCGTTCCATGTGACGGAAGGTCCCCCATCACGACGTGGTAGCCGATATGATTCCACATTTCCGCAACGGCTTCATAACGTCCGTGATATTCCATTGCGCCGTGTACAATAACGATTACAGCTTTCGCTTCCTCTGCTTCATAATTCCACATACGGCTTCTCCTCCATTTCACTCTTTCTCATAATTTGATACACTGAAACTAGTCTCTAGGAAAGGAAGGCTTTACATGATATATCCTTACAAAGAAAAAAATCCGAAAATTGCGAGTAGTGCTTTTATCGCTGACTATGTTACCATTACAGGCGATGTTTCCGTTGGCGAAGAATCAAGTATTTGGTTTAATACAGTCATACGCGGCGATGTATCACCAACAATCATTGGAGATCGTGTAAATGTACAAGACCAATGTACACTTCACCAAAGCCCACAATATCCTCTTATTTTAGAAGACGATGTAACAATTGGGCATCAAGTGATTTTACATAGTTGCCATATTAAGAAAGATGCTTTAATTGGAATGGGATCTATTATATTAGATGGTGCTGAAATTGGCGAAGGAGCCTTTATCGGTGCTGGAAGCCTCGTTTCACAAGGAAAGAAAATCCCGCCAAACACGTTAGCTTTCGGTCGTCCAGCGAAAGTCGTTCGTGAATTAACAGAAGAAGACCGTAAAGACATGGAGCGTATCCGCACACAATATGTTGAAAAAGGTCAGTACTATAAATCATTACAGAAATAAAATTCCGCTGCCATAAGATTGGCAGCTTTTTTATAAAAAAACTAACTTTTTCTTTACAAAACATTATTACTCCCTCAACAAAATCTTATTAAAATAAAAGCTAATATCTCCATATATATGTAAACGAGGGAGGAGAATTTTCATGAAGGCCAGCGGACTGTATAAAATAGAATGTTACATTTTCAAAGGAATTAACCGATATTTTGATCAAAAAACGTTAAATATCTTTTTCAGCAATATTACTCATATCGGTGGCGCGACTTTCTCCATCGCACTCACACTGTTCTTTTTAATTTTCGCAAGTGGAACTTTGCACCAAGCTGCAATTGCAACTGCTATTTCGTTAGCAATTAGCCATATCCCTGTGCAAATATTAAAAAGGTGGTATCCGCGAAAACGTCCTTATTTAACAATTCAGGATGCAAAATATCCAGTCCATCCATTAAAAGACCACTCTTTCCCGTCTGGTCATACAACAGCTGTTTTCTCTGTCTTTATTCCATTTATTTGCTATAATCCAAGCTTATTTGTTTTTCTATTACCGTTAGCATTATGCGTTGGTATTTCTCGTATTTATTTAGGGCTTCACTATCCGTCTGATGTATTCGTCGGTATGTGCCTCGGCACTTGCTCTGGCATCATCTCTTTTTATCAATTCATCCCACTTTTCACATAAAGGAGTGATATGATGAGAGTCGCCATATTTACCGATACTTTTACGCCACAAGTGAACGGGGTTGCGAAAACATTAGAACGATTAACACGTTACTTTCAGAAAGAAAAAATCGCCTATTCTGTTTTCGCCCCTCAGCATACGGCTGAAGATAATTTCGTGGCTAATGTGAACAAGATGAGAAGTATCCCGTTAACAATATTATATCCAGAATGTCGTTTTTCTTTTCCTACTCCGCGCATTAAACGAGAACTTCTTTCCTTTAAACCTGACATTATTCACATTGCCACGCCTTTCAACATGGGACTTTGTGGATTGTATTATGCAAAAAAATTAAACATCCCAGTTGTCGGTTCTTATCATACTGATTTCGATGCTTATTTACGCTATTACAAAATCGAATTTCTCTCTAATATGCTTTGGAACTATTTAAAGTGGTTTCATAGTCATATGCAAAAAAATTTTGTACCCTCTCCTGAAACATTACATCAATTAAAAAATAAAGGCTTTCAGGCTCTCTCTATTTGGGGACGGGGTATAGATTGCACACTCTTTCATCCATCTTACAATACAGACCTATTCCGAAAAAAATATAATATTACAGCGAAGTACGTCCTTTCCTATGTTGGACGGATTGCCCCTGAAAAAGATATTGATACGTTGCAAAATCTTATCGTTAAATCAGCGCATACTCGAAACGATATTCATTGGCTTATAGCAGGAGACGGTCCTCTAGCAACAAATTTGCGTGAAGCTGTCCCAAAAACAAATGTAACCTTTACTGGATATTTACAAGGTGAAGATTTAGCTGAAGCCTATGCTTCTTCCGATCTAATGGTATTTCCATCTGCTACTGAAACATTTGGGAACGTTGTACTTGAATCGCTTGCATGCGGTACACCTGTCATTGGTGCAAATAGTGGCGGGGTTAAGAATATTATTACAGATGGAAAAACGGGAGTTCTTTGTCCACCCAAAAATGAGGACGCATTTCTATCATCCATTTATCTTTTATTGCAAAATGAAGAAAAACTTGAGCAGATGGGAATAGTAGCTTCATCTTATGCGAAATCAAAAAGCTGGGATGAGATCTTTCGTGGCTTACTTAACCAATATGAAGAAGTCCTTCAGCATAACGCATCAGAGTTGCTTGCTTAAATAGAAAAACTCCCTTCAAAAAAAACGAAGGGAGTTTATTACACAGTTGTAAACTTTACTTAAATAAATGATACACAAGGTGAAATATCATATTATTTCTATATTCATTACAACAAAAACAAACAGACTTGTAATAAAAACCCATATAAATTAATATATGGTTATACAGTATTTTAACTGTATAGTGATTTTAAGAATTCCCCTTAAAATCAACTTACTCACATACCTTTATACAGTAATTGTTCCCCAATTTCTGTATATCAAAAAAACCTTTCATTCATTTGAAAGGTCTTTTTGAGCCTGCACATATTCTTCTTTCGTATTCACATTCATAAACCAATCCGCATTCGCTTGTACATCTTCTCCAGCAACATATTTCACATTACATTGTGATAAAAGTTGGCCCATACTTCTTTTTTCTTCTTGAAGCAAAGCATAAATCTTTTCTTTCACACGGTTATGATATGCTGCAAGTAATGGTTGTTTTCTTCCATTAATAATAGGTACGACTGCATCATATTCATCACTCGTTTGCTCTAATAAAATGGTAAACCACTCATGCGAAACATTTGGCGCATCGCAAGGCATAATAGCGTACCAATCTGCTTCTATGTATTCCATACCTGATACAATCCCAGCAAGTGGTCCGTTTCCTTTATAGTGCGGAATATCTTCTATAACAGGAACTTGTACGATTTGCTCTACTCGCTCTTTTATATCAGAATGACTAATGACTACAACCTCTTGGAGCGTCCTTGTCATCACTTTCAAAATATGCTCAATAAACGTACTCCCTTGCCAGCTCGCTAACGCTTTCGGCTCACCGAATCTACTCGACATACCGCCCGCTAATACAATTCCAGCCCATTTACTCATTGGCGATACAGCTCAAATGTAATATGACCTAATTCTGGTAAAATTAGCTTATTCATCGCAAGGCGAACTGCTCCGCTAGACCCTGGCATTGAAAAGACAACTTTTCGCCCAATTGTGCCGCCGATCGCTCTACTTAACATTGCACTACTTCCGATATCTTCTAAATAACTAATCATGCGGAACAACTCACCAAATCCGACAATTTCTTTATCTAATAGCGCTGATACGGCTTCAATTGTGACATCACGTTTCGTAATACCAGTACCACCATTTGTTAATACAACATCTACGTCTTCCCTATGATAACCAGCTAACACTGCTTGCTGAATACTCTCTTTATCATCTTTTACAATTTCATAAGAAGTCACTGTATGTCCTGCTTCTTTTAACAATTCATGTAATAATTGTCCACTCTTATCTGTCTCTTCCGTACGTGTATCAGAAATCGTCACGATCTTACATCGCACTTCTTTTGGAGCTTGTTTTTTATGTTCATTGACACTCATTTTTCCTCTTCCTTTCTTAAAGACTTTTCTTCATTTTATCATACATATCTTTACACAATTATGTATGAAGCCGATGATGCATCATGATACAATATAAGTATACTAATCCACAAAAAGGAAAATAAAAAACATTCTTTCTTATCCCCCTAGACTTCACATCATTAGCTAACCTTTAACTTTTCTTATATTTTCTACATAGTAGAATTCAGTTTTTAAAATTGCACTACCAAATAAATCGGAGGTCTACATATTATGGAACTATATAAAAAATTAACAACAACATTCATCCTCTTATTTGTTGCTTCCATCACTGTCGGTTTTTCTCTAAAAGGCGCAATCCCATACGCTACATTAGTAAGCATTATATTCGCAACGCTATTTTTACTGAGCAGTGCATTTTGCGCAGGAAAAGCACGTCAAATGAAAGGTTAATTTCACATGTTTCAAAAAAAGCCAACTGTTTGTAAATCATGCCAAAAAGAAATAAAAACATATGAAAAAGCTTGGATTCATATGCCATTTCTGGCAAATGGCATGACGAATATAAAAAAGTATATTGAACTAGAAGGCGAAGTGTATTGCAGTTCATGCATTCAAATTATAAGTAAAACGAAATAAAAAAGCTTTGCGCTCACTGCGCAAAGCTTTTTTTCATATATTATAGACCAGCTTGCTCTTTTAAAGCTGCAGCTTTGTCTGTACGTTCCCATGATAGATCTACATCAGTACGTCCGAAGTGGCCGTAAGCTGCTGTTTGTTTGTAAATTGGGCGACGTAAGTCTAGCATTTTAATAATACCAGCTGGGCGAAGATCGAAGTTGTTACGAACTAGTTCTACTAGTACGTCTTCAGATACTTTACCAGTGCCGAATGTATCAACTGAAATTGATACTGGTTGTGCTACACCGATTGCGTATGCAAGTTGTACTTCTGCTTTATCAGCAAGACCAGCTGCTACGATGTTTTTCGCAACATAACGAGCCGCATATGCTGCAGAGCGGTCAACTTTTGTTGCATCTTTACCAGAGAATGCACCACCACCGTGGCGAGCGTATCCACCGTAAGTATCAACGATGATTTTACGTCCTGTTAAACCAGCATCACCTTGTGGTCCACCAATTACGAAGCGACCAGTTGGGTTAATGAAGAATTTCGTTTCTCCATCCATTAATTCTGCTGGAACTACAGTCTTAATTACATGCTCTTTTAAATCGCGATCGATTTCTTCCCATGTAACATCTGGATGATGCTGTGTAGAAATTACAATTGTATCTACACGTACAGGTTTACCATTTTCATCATACTCAACTGTAACTTGCGTTTTTCCATCCGGACGTAAGTATGATAATGTATCATCTTTACGTACTTCAGTTAAACGGCGAGCTAATTTGTGAGCAAGCGAGATTGGAAGTGGCATTAATTCTTGTGTCTCATTACATGCGAAACCAAACATTAAACCTTGGTCTCCTGCACCAATTGCCTCAATCTCAGCGTCAGTCATTTGACCTTCGCGTGCTTCTAGCGCTTGGTCAACACCCATAGCGATGTCAGCAGATTGCTCATCGATAGATGTTAAAACTGCACAAGTTTCTGCATCGAATCCGTATTTTGCGCGTGTGTAACCAATGCCTTGAATTGTTTCACGAACGATTTTTGGAATATCTACGTAAGTAGAAGTCGTAATTTCCCCCGCTACCAATACTAAACCAGTTGTTACAGTTGTTTCACAAGCTACACGTGCATTTGCGTCTTTTGATAAGATCGCATCTAAAATTGAATCAGAAATTTGGTCACAAATTTTATCTGGATGTCCTTCAGTTACAGACTCAGATGTGAACAGATGACGTTTTTTTGTCATGTGGTAAACCTCCCTACAGTAATTGTATATATTGTACGGAACTCATCCTTAATTTGCCACAAACTGCGACATACATTTATTCTCCCACAAGCATACAGAAAAACCTTTCCTACTTTACATAGAGGAAAGGTTTAATTTGCTACTTGCATACTGCTTTTTGCCCTTCGCTCTTATCGTTCGAGACCTGTAGCCTCGCACAGGTTTTAGCACCTATTCACCTGTATTTACCACTACAAGTGAGGTTGCTGGGCTTCATCGGGCCTGTCCCTCCGCCAGCTCGGGATAAGAGAGTATCCGTCCCAACCTATACTAAAGAAATGATATTCATTTGTCAATTAATATTCACATTTTCCTGAAAGTTTTTCTCAATGCGCCTAAAATGAAATATTAATAAGGAAATAATGTATTCACACAAACAAAAAGAAATAAATAGTATACATTATTTATATAATTGTGTTATACTCTTGTTGGGGATTACGAGAAATATTTCATTAAATGAAAAGGATGGTATATAAATATGAGTACTGTGAATGTCCAAATTGGTTTACACGAATTATTGAACGGAAGCAATGCACAGATTCAACTAAGTGTTCCGCAATTAGTGGAAAAAGTATTAATGCGAAATGAAGGGAAATTAACTTCGACTGGTGCCGTTTCTGCTTCAACAGGAAAATATACAGGACGTTCTCCTAAAGATAAATTTATTGTGAAAGAAGCATCGGTTGCTGACAAAATTGCTTGGGGAGCTGTGAATCAACCGATTTCTGAAGAACATTTTAATAAATTATATACTAAAGTTTTAGAATACTTAAAAGAAAAAGAAGAGTTATTCGTCTTCAATGGATTTGCAGGCGCTGACCGCAATTACCGCCTACCAATTCAAGTTATTAACGAATATGCATGGCACAATTTATTTGTACATCAATTATTCATTCGTCCAACTGAAGAAGAATTAACAACTCATGAATCAGAGTTCACAATTGTTTCTGCGCCGAATTTCAAAGCTGATCCAGCTGTTGACGGTACAAACTCTGAAGCATTCATTATGGTTTCATTCGAAAAACGTATCGTACTAATTGGTGGTACAGAATACGCTGGAGAAATGAAAAAATCAATCTTCTCTATTATGAACTTCTTACTACCTGAACAAGATATTCTTTCTATGCATTGCTCTGCAAACGTAGGTGAAGAAGGTGACGTAGCACTATTCTTCGGTTTATCTGGAACAGGTAAAACAACATTATCTGCTGATCCAAACCGCAAATTAATCGGTGATGATGAGCATGGTTGGTCTGATAACGGTGTATTCAATATTGAAGGCGGTTGCTACGCAAAATGTGTAAACCTTTCTCACGAGAAAGAACCACAAATTTTCGATGCAATCAAATTTGGATCTGTTTTAGAAAACGTTATCATTAATAACCAAACGCGTATCGCAGACTATAACGATACTACTTTAACAGAAAATACTCGTGCTGCATACCCTATGCATGCGATCGATAATATCGTACTGCCAAGTGTTGCTGGACACCCAAATACAATCATTTTCTTAACTGCTGATGCATCTGGCGTATTGCCTCCAATCAGTAAGTTATCAAAAGAACAAGCTATGTATCATTTCTTAAGTGGTTACACTAGTAAACTAGCAGGAACAGAGCGCGGTGTTACATCTCCGCAAGCAACATTCTCAACTTGCTTCGGTTCACCATTCTTACCACTTGATGCATCTCGCTATGCTGAAATGCTTGGTGAAAAAATCGAGAAACACGATGCGAAAGTATTCTTAGTAAACACTGGCTGGACTGGTGGCGAATACGGCGTTGGAAAACGTATGAACTTAGGTTACACTCGTGCAATGATTCAAGCGGCATTAAGCGGCGAACTTGCGAAAACTGAAACAGCTAAACATAACATCTTCGGTCTTGAAGTTCCACTTCACGTACCAGGTGTACCTGACGAAGTGTTAATGCCTGAACAAACTTGGGCTGATAAAGCTGCTTACAAAGCAAAAGCAATCGAGCTTGCAAATGAATTCAAAGAGAACTTCAAAAAGTTCGACAGCGTATCTGAAGATATTATTAACTTAGGCGGCCCAATCGCTTAAGAATAAACTTTCTGTTGGAATAACCCTTTTACTCATATGAATAAGTGTCGTGTAACCGTAAAGTTCCGCGTACTCACCGACAAAACCCAATGCGGCTTAACGGTTACACACACTTACATAAAAAAGAAGCTTACGTTTTTGCGTAAGCTTCTTTCTATATCTTATATAAAATGAAACGTTAATCTCTTCATCTGTGGCTTAGTTTGGTTAATTTACAGAAATTTCACTTTATATTTATTTAATTTTAGTTTTCCATGATACAATTTACATATATAGGAAGGGGTGAAACCTATGAAAATTTTTTCTCGTACAGGAAAAATTTTATTCAGTTATGGAGCGATCCAAATGTTTTGGGGACTTGTGATGCTTAACGTTAATTTATTTGAGCATACAAGTGAAACAATAAAATATATTATTCTAATTACCGGGATAGCTTTTTGTATTATATCCAACTTTTTTAAAAAATCTAAGAGTCATACTAATACGTGATTTCATGTTAACTTATTGGAAGCGGAAACCTGTATTTTATGCAAAGTTACGCTTCCTGCCGTACTATCCATCACTGAATCACTTATCCCAGAGTAAGCCCATTTCAACAGAGACAAATTACGGCTTCGAATATATAAATTATATCCCTACTCACTACATCTATCTGGTTTCACATCGCATGGGGCTAAAAAAAGCTCTGGCCGTTTCTATCCGTGGCTGGATCATCTATTCCATCTAAAAAGAAGCTTTTTATCTTTTTAGCTCTTCGTTAATTCTTTCTCATCTTTCATGCTATAATATCCTAAATTAACAACAATTAAGAAATAGCCGCCCATAATCCCTACTGCAAATGCCCACATCACCATGTGGTGCTCAATTTCGTACATAATAATAGCACCTAAAATAGCAGCGGCAAAACGATTAAACATACCGAGCGTCGGTGCTTTCGTTTTCTTTACGATACTATCTCCAAGCTTCTCAATTCGTCTCCCTAAAAGCCAAACGCAATACATACTTACAATAAGTCCAATTCCAGCGCCTAAAAAATGTGCTGAAAACGGTGTTAACATCCATCCTATTAACAAAATACCTAGTATATAATACGATTGAATTTTAAATGACCTTAATGACATACTAATCATGCTGTTCTCCTCTTCAGTAATTTTTATCTATCCAACAAAAAATTTCTTTCAAGTTTATACTACTTACATCCATTTCAATCAAATTAAAAACAACATAAACGATATGTTTACGTTGTTTAAATGTTTTTAGGAAATAATATTATACAAGATTTCAAACATCATATTCTTATAATTTGTGACGTTTTTCCAAACATTTTTCGTCCATTTATGAAAAAAATGATATCAATCTATGAACATACGGATATGATGTAATAAGCACACAAATAAAGGGGGCGTCTAATGATTTATTTTTTAATGGCTCTCATTCACCTTATTATCCCTGCACTTATTGGACTTTCATTGTATTGGTACACGAAAAATCATAGTATTTTCTATGCTGTCCTCGGTGTTCTTCTTCCAGGTATTATTCTTATCACACTCTTCCGTATTCCATTTTTAAACTTAATTCCACTTATTACTGCTATCTTATTTCTCGTCTTCTTACCAAAAATAAAAAAATAGGAAAGCAGATCATAGGTGATCTGTTTTCCTATTTTGATATAGGTTCCCCACAGTAGAGTGCACTTTTACTTTCTCCGATTTCACAAACCATAAACCGAAGAAAATAATAATCCCACCAATTATTTGTTGAAACGATACATATTCATCTGCCCATACAGCTGCAAATAAAACAGCTACAAGCGGCGTTATATACATATATACCATCGTATGTGACGCCCCAATTTTTTGAATCCCAACATACCACATAACTAAACCGAATACTGTTACAAAGAAAATAGAATATAGTAAAGCAAATAGTGTCATTCCATGTGTAATGTGAAATGGCATTATAAATATGTATGGTCCACTTAAAAGTAAAAGCGGCATCGCGCCAACTAGTGCTGACCATGCGGTGACACGTAGTGCTGAATATTTTTTAATTAATGGACCAGCTAAAACAGGATAAAGCCCCCAGCATATTGATGTAATTAGCCCAATTCCATTTCCATAAAAAGAACTAGCAAGTGAATGCCCTGCTACTAAAACTAATGCTGCACCACTAAAGGCAATGATAGAACCGATGAACTTTCGAGAAGAAAACTTTTCTTGTTTCAAGAAAATAGCAAATACAGTTGTAAAAATAGGTGAAATAGAAATAAGTAAAGAGGCATTTGTAGCGGATGTATATTTGACAGTTTCCATAAATAACGTTTGATACAGTACAATACCTACAACGCTAACGATGATTAATCTAGGTATATCTTTTCTCTCCATATAAACCGACTTTTCAATAAAAAAGGTAAGGAGTAACATAAGCGGTGCCGCCGATATCATACGAAGTGCAGTAAACTCAATTGCTGTAAATTCTAAAAGTCCATATTTCGCAATCGTAAAATTAATCCCCCAAATAATAACAACTGCTAAAATTAATAACTCAATTCCCCATCTTCTCATGCGTATCCCCTCCGCAAATAAGATTATACAGAAAATTCAATCACATGTACATTTCATTATGTGAAAAAAATCTTTGTATTGTATGCAACTTTTTGGTACAGGAAATTATATCGGCGATTTTCTGAAAATATCAGCGCAACTCAAATTATATCGGCGATTTTTTAAATATATCGACTTATTAACAAAAAACGACAATAATAGCGACTTATACAATAAAAAAAGGTGATTCCAAAATACATTTTGGAATCACCTTTTCTTTACTACACTCGAACGTGTAACTTCATATTTGGATTATAAAATTGGCTTGGGCTCTTCAGCTGAAAAGTTCCTCCACCTTCATGCCAATCAACTGTTAACTTATCATCCATAAATACAAGCTTTGTGCGATCTGCGATAAAGCTAAACTGGCTTGATTCAATATCCACATCGCGCTCATCTTTTTCTGCTACAGCTACTAAATCGATAATTCCGCTCATTACACAACCGCAACCTTCGTTATCGTAAAATAACTTTATATATTTCGCTTCATTTGGAATCGTATCCATAATCTTTTTATATGCTGCTTCTGTTACAGTAACGTACATATGTTAATGTTCATCCTCTCTCGTATCATTCATATATTGTACCACCTTTTTTCTCAAAAAATATATACAGAAAATTATGACCAATATACAATATATGTAATAAAGGAAGTTGTATCACTTGTGCTCAAATTACTGCGATACCCATCTTCTTAGGTCTACTCGGTAGTTTTTTTATTTCTAGCGGGATGGTATTACAACCTATACTTCCCTATTCTCCTTCTATTGGTTGGATTCTAAGCTTTATTTGTTTCCTAACCGCTTCTTATTTTGCTATGAACAACAAAAATAATTAATTGAAGACGAACCAATAGTCGAAACATCCACAGAAGTACTCCAAAAGCATCTAAAAAATCTCTTCCATATATTAATCCTATTTTTACTATAAACGCTATGTATTCTATATTTTTAATAACAAATATATATCCATTTCATTTTCAAAAAATGCCCCAATAAATAGAAATACAAATAAATTAAAACAACTAACAGACAAGCTCATTTTATACTATCATTGTAAAAATATCCATATTTTAGTTTTAAAATTATATATACTGTACGAATGGTGTAAACACTTTTGAATTTTTATTCATAAAAAGGGAAATCACTCTCAAGTAAGTGATTTCCCTTTTAAAAATACTTTTTTATTGTATCGGCAACATAACCTTCACCGTCGTCCCAACCCCAACTTCACTTTCAAAACTCATTTTACCGTTGTGGTCTTTAATAATTTTTTCTGTAACTACTAAACCTAAACCTGTTCCCGTTTCTTTCGTTGTGTAAAAGGCTTCATTTAGCTTCGGAATTTTGTCTTTTGGAATACCGCAACCCTCATCCTTAACTTGAATAATGATTGCATCTTCTACAGTCACTTTAATCGTAATCGTTCCGCCAACTGACATTGCCTCAATCGCATTTTTAATTAAATTAAAAAACACTTGTTTTAATCGTTTTTCATCGCATGTAATCGATGGTATGTCTTTACTATAAATACCTTGTATGTGAACTCCTTGCTTTAAAGCAGGCTTCCCCATAACTCGAATAACATAAGCGATAATTTCTTCTATACTATGAATTTCTGATTCTAGTGATTTAGATTTCTCAAATCCACTAAGTTCTGTAGCGATTGTATGAATTCGTTCCACTTCTTGCTTCATAATATCACTATATATTTTATCCTCTGGATATTTATTTGCTTGCTTATTCACAAATTTCTTCAAATTCGCTAGAGGTCTTCTAATTTTGTAGCCAATAACTGTTGCCATTTTTCCAACAGTTGCTAACTTTTCTGTTTGTTGTATTTCTTTATCCATCATCTCAAGCGTACGAACGTAAGATTGAAACCGCAAAAACATAATCCAACATATGACAGTAAATACGCTATATAATGCCATCGGGATTAAAACGAGTGAAGAGTGAATAATGATTCCTATAAGAGCGTATTTTCCAACAAGTATGCTCGGAACTAACCAAAAATATCTTTTATTCACAAAGAGTGGGGCAAATAAAATAAAAAATCCTTCTACTATATTCCCACCATCAAACTCAGCATCACTACCGTAGTAAATCATAAAATTATGGATAAAATCTAATAGGTTATATCCAATTAGTATAATATACTTCACTGCAAATGGATTCTTCAATTTCATGAAATATACTCCAATACAAAATAAGATCACCATCAGAAAATACAGCCATAAACCTAAACCATCTTCAAATTGTCCTACTCCTTCTTGCTCACCTCCTATTAAAGGTACAATAAATTCGTAGGCAAGATCGTATACAAAAAATATAATAAAAAATAAACTTAAAAATATTTTCAGTGCCTTCATTTCTTCATTTTTAAATATATCGTCTTTATTCATATGGTAACTCCTAGCTTTTCTCCCACTTGGATTTCACTATTTCCACGTTGTTTCGGGAGCATGATATCTATTCTAGTTCCAATATCTCTTTCACTTGAAATATGTAATTCACCAAGATGCTGCTCAGTAACAAGCCGATGTGCTACCGTAAGTCCCAGGCCAATTTTATCTTGTTTCGTTGTATAAAAGGATTCTGTAACACGAGCCAAATTTTCCTTCTTAATACCGTAACCATTATCGATTACACTTAGCATTACATAATCTTGTCCTTTATTTTCTAACCGTAACTCTAATGTGCCACCTTGCTCCATTGCCTCCAGAGCATTTTTTATGACATATAGAAAGACTCCTCTTATTTTCCGCTCATCACATTCAACTTCTAATATCTTTTCTTCGATATTAGAAATAAGCTGAACATTGGATTCATTCATTTTTTCTCGAAGAATTGTTACTGCTTGTAATGCAATTTCACCTATATTATGTTTCTTATAAATAGAGGGTTTACATGTAGCAACCTCCATCAATTCACTTATCATATTATTCATATTTTCTATTTCAAAAATCATCTGTTTGTAAATAGGGTCCTCTCCATGCTTCTCTCGTTGTAATTGCGTAAACCCTTTTAATGAAGCAAGTGGATTTTTAATTTCATGTCCCACTGTCGCTGCCATTTTTCCGATTACTGCTAATTTTTGTGATTCACTAGCAATCTTAATACTTTCCTTTACCGCTGAAAGGTATTGTATAAATCGATTTAAAATGATGTATGCCGCTATTAATACGAGTGTATACATAATGAGAAACATAAATCCTTTTACTTCCTTTAATACAAATAAATAAATCATATATTTCCCTACAATAGTTGAAAGTACAAACACAAAATATTTTTTATTTAAAAATATAGGTACAAAGAAGATGAGAATAATTTCTATTATATTTCCCCCATCAAATGCCGCCTTATTATAAAGCATATACGAAAGTATATTAACGATTTCTATTCCTATGTATGCAAATACACATGCATATTTAACAAGGTTCGCTTTCTCTTTTTTTATTAAGTATACATTCACACCGAGTATTGCTGTTCCGCAAATAACTTGCCATAGTATGCTATGTCCCTTATCCGTTAGCGATTTATTCTCTAATACGATTGCGTAGAAAATTTGGTATGAAACTACAATGCCATATAGCACCCACAAAAGGATTTTTGCATTCTTTTCTTCTTCTTTATATGATAGAAAACTTTCTTTCACTTCAACACCCCTTCAAAGTAATATCTCGAAGAATACCATTTATTATAATAAATGATTTTCATAAACAAACAAAGATAAATCGAACATTTAAGGAAAATCATCCCAATGTCACGATATTTTCAGACTATATGCATTCATAAAAACTATAAACAATAATACGTATATTATGTAGGGGGTATAAGATAAAAAATAAAGTGAAACTTTAATCAGCCCTTACCAATCAGGCTTTTACGGGCCATTGATAAATGGATAAATCACTGAAATCTTTCACACTTAAAAATGAAAGAACACCTGGTGTCTTAATAGAACAAAACCCTACGCTCCTGGCGAATGAATTTATTAAGGCTATGACGAAACAACGTTTTTGGGATAGAGCTTATGTGTAGGATAGGGGGATAATTTATGTTTGTTACCGTCGAAAAAGATGTGCATATTTTTGTGCAAGACGTGAATCCCGGCCCCGGTAGTAAAACCGTGTTCTTCGTCCATGGCTGGCCTTTAAATCATCAAATGTACCAATATCAGCTCAATGTGTTGCCACAGCATGGTTTCCGCTGCATCGCTATGGATATACGCGGAAACGGGCAATCTGATAAACCGTGGACGGGTTACACATACGATCGTTTAGCAGACGATATCGCCATTGTTCTAGAAGCACTTCAAGTAGAAAATGCTACATTAGTTGGTTTCTCAGTAGGTGGTGCTCTTTCTATTCGGTACATGTCTCGCTATAGTGGTCATCGTATTTCTAAACTTGTATTAGTCGATGCTGTTTCCCCCTCTTTCGTTAAAAATCAAGAATCTCCCTATGGTGTCCCAAAAGAACAAGCAGATACCCTTATTAATCAAATGTATGCCAATATGCCTAAATTTTTAAATGACGTATCTTTATCATTTTTTAATAGAAACTTAGGATCTGCTACGTTAGAATGGTTTTCTTATCTCGGTATGCAGTCTGCTTCCTACGCTCTCATCAAAATATTACAAGCAGCCGCAAATGAAGACGTAACGAAAGATTTAAGTAAAATTAACGTCCCAACAAAAATATTCCACGGTATTCACGATCAACTTATCCCTTACAAAAGCGCTGAACTCACACAAAAGCGGATTAAAAACTCTCAGTTACAGCCTCTTACAAATAGTGGTCACGGTTCTCCAATCGATCAAGCGGATGAATTAAATGAAGAACTTATAAAATTTTTACGTTCATAAAAACCTATGCCAAATCGTGTTGATATGAACGCAGTTTTTGAAAAGATTAAAATTCACACATTTCTCACAAATCAATCAATAAAACGATTATATTTTCATTTATACTAAATGTACAGGTAATACTCCCTAAACCCAGCTTGTCTGGTTACCCCGTTAAATACTATAAAAAAAGAACTTGTATCGTTATACAAGTTCTTTTTGTTTTTCTATTTAAAAAGTATATCTTTACTATACTGCTTTCCAGCAAGTAAATCATATTGGAGCATTTTATATTGCTCTAACATTTCTTTTTGTTCTTTTGTTAAATCTGTTATCTCTTCCCCATCTTTATTAACCTTTAACTCATCTCTCAGAACCGGTATTTCTTTATGCATTTCCGATAGAAATTGATAAAATGGTGATTGATTTAATCCTGCATAATCAAAAACAAGACTAGAAAAATAAATTGGACTTACTAAACCTAAATTGTCATTTGGTAAATCGAAATTCGCATACATTAACAATGGTGTTTCTGACATAATTAATCTTTCTCTTACCGTCTCTTCATTTTCTATATATCCTGCTTCTTTATAAATAGATTTATTAGTTCCTAACATAGGTAAATGATCTCCAAAGAAGACTAATAAAGTAGGCCTGTCTAACTCATCAAGCTGCTCAATTAAATATTGTAGCGCTTCATCAGACAGTCTTACCCCTTCTGTATATGCTTCTAATTCCGCTTTCGATTCCTCTTCTGTTAATCCACTAATTTCTATTTTATTTTCACCAAACATATTTGGTGTATATGGAAAATGATTTTGCATCGTCACCGCATGAATAAATGTAGGTTGTTTTCTCTTTTTTAATTCATCTATTATTTCTTTACTCATAGATAAATCACCAATATTATCTCCAACCACTTCTGTATTTTTCATCGTGTCTTCTGCATTAAAATTATCGAATCCTAATGTTTTATATACATCTTCCCGTTTATAAAACGATCGATTAAAGGCATGAATTGCACTTGCATAATACCCTTGCTTTTTCAATTCACTTGCAATAGAAGGAACTTCTTTCTGACTTGGAATAGCTTGTTGATACGGTATAGAACCTGGCATTAAGAGGCTCATCGAGTAACTCGTTAATGCTTCAAATTCTGTATTCGCTGTATTCCCTCCAAATGTAGGAGCTATCGTTTGTCCCCCTGGGAAATTCTCTGTATAACGATGTAAATTCGGCACTGGATCTTCGCTAAATGAAAGATTCGTTAATTTTGTCGGATCCCAAAATGCTTCACTCATAATATATATAATGTTCGGCTTCTCTGCCTTTTTTTGCGCTTTTACTTTACCGCCATATTGCTTTTCTATATCCTTTGCAAGTTGCTGCATATTTTCCTTTGAATATTCCTCTGGCTCTTTTATGACTGTCGTATCTAAATTACTTAAAAACCCTATAACAAAACCATTCCCCTTATAATTTGAAGCTTGATTCCATGCGCGGATGTCTACCCCAGCTTTTGTAAATATATTATTCATAAAGGTAGTAGGGTAGTTACTATATGCATACAACATAAACGCAGAGCCACATATTAAAATTATCCTTATAATAATATGTGATTTTATAACTGGAATGTATTTTCTTATATACATAACTATAAATATAAGTAAAACAATACTAACAATCATCAGAAACATATTCCAAAAACTGAAATAATCCATAACCATCGGTATAACGGAATTCATATGGCCAATCTGTGTAAAATCAGACGGGTAGAATGGCTCCCCTCTAAAAATGAGCTTAAAATGGTTCACCATCACAAAAATAATCAAAACTAAGCTAGTTATCGTTGTACTTAAGAAAACTTTTCCGATCAAATTATATGCAAAAACGTATACCATATAAATAAATAATAGGCTTAATATATACTGTCCATATTGTAAATACACCCATGTATTTACTACTATAAGATTCATATCTTCCTGTATCAGGATATACATCCAATTCATTGTATGAGCAATTAAAAATAATACGACATAAACTCGAATAGCTGGCCTAAGCTTATGACTGATACCTTTATTTAAATGAATGATGTATAGTAGTACACTCCACAAAACAATAATGAGTATACTTAGCTGGATTTTCCCATTAAAAAATTCTTTAGTTTTCTCGAATTCGAAAGACCTTAACATAACAAAAAACAGCGTTTCTAAACAAATCGCCCACATTCCACTAAGAATGATAGAAATTAGTAGGTTCTTCCTCGGCTCCTGAGGAGAAAAACTAAGATAAAACTCATCTCTTCTTCGTTGTTGTGTTAAAACATTAAAAAGCAATTTATTCCCTCTTTCCTTTACCCCTTCGTCTCGCATCAAAAAACATATTGTCCTATACAAAATAACATATTTGTATGCAGTTAGTCTCCCTATGTGTTTGTATTATACACGTATATCCTTAATTTCCCCTTAAAAAATACAACTTCTTCATCTCTTCTATATTCTAGTAGCATAATAAATGAACTATGCTTCACAAAATTTTTATCATAAAAAAAGAACCTATCAACACTGACAGGTTCTCCTTCATTTTAACAGAAATAGGCATATTTATTATACAAGAGGATACATCCATACTTTCCATATAATACATACAAGTACGATAACTACAAAATCAAAAAGATCTAATCTCGGACCTTTTTTCATCGTCATATCTAACCACATATGAACCCATTTTATCCCCTTGTATTTATGAATATTTTTCTTTGCAAATTGGTAAGTAAGAAATTGCATAATGAAAAATCCAACTACAAACATGAACAATAGAATGAGAAAATCAATCACGAAATTCCTCCCTATTTTTGCAGCGATTTTTCTACTATATGATTTCTCAAAACCCACTCTTCAAATTGAGCACTTCCAAATTCCCAGCTAAGATCACGAGCATGTACAGAAAAAACGTAATGACCAGCATATTCATCCATAAATCTACCCGTCTCAATCTCATCTTTCTGAAGGCCATATGCTCCAAAATTAAAATACACATCCCACACGTCTTCATTCCTCCGCTTATAAGCAATCGATTCCATATCACATTCTGTTCCGAAATAATCAAGATGTAAATGTACGCTATCATCATATTCGTACTCCATTTTATCACCCCTTATATTTGTACTTCTTTATCACCAAAAAAATTCCTGCTATCTACACTCACATATGGGCACTTACCTACATATCATGCTTGTAGAGTGACTTCTAGGAGGTGTTATATAGTGAAAAAATTAATATCTGTTTTTTGCATCATGTTACTAGCTGTTTTCACATTCGCTGCTTGCAGTAGTAAAAAAGAAGGTACGAAAGAACAAACTCAAAACATTCGCGTCGGCGAAGTTACCCATTCTCTCTTCTACGCCCCGTTATATGTCGGGATTGAAAAAGGATTTTTTAAAGATGAGGGATTAAATATTGACCTCCAAACAACAGCTGGCGGAGATAAAACGATGACCGCCCTGTTATCTGGCGGCATTGATATTGCTCTCGTTGGTTCAGAAACGTCTATTTACGTTCATCAACAAGGCGCAAAAGACCCTGTCATTAACTTCGCACAGCTTACACAAACAGATGGAACATTTTTAGTTTCACGTAAAAAATTAGACTCTTTTAATTGGAATGATGTAAAAGGTGTTACATTTTTAGGACAGCGTAAAGGCGGCATGCCGCAAATGGTTGGAGAATACGTTTTAAAGAAAAATGGCATTGATCCTCACAAAGATACAAACTTAATTCAAAACATCGAGTTTGCTAATATTGCAAATGCCTACGCATCTGGTACGGGAGAATTTGTACAGCTCTTTGAACCGACTGCAAGTATCTTCGAAAAAGAAGGTAAAGGTTATATCGTCGCTTCGTTCGGAAATGAATCTGGTACTGTTCCTTATACATCGTTCATGGCAAAAGAAAGTTTCTTAAAAAAGGATAAAGTTGCTGCTGAAAAATTCACACGTGCTCTCTACAAAGCGCAACAATGGGTTGATACTCATAGTCCAGAAGAGATTGCTGATGCAATTTCTCCGTTATTTAAAGACACTTCAAAAGACATTACAGTAAAAGTAATTGAGCGGTATAAAAAGCAACATTCTTATGCGACAAATCCGCTATTAGATGCGGAAGAATGGAAACAGCTCCAAACGATTATGAAGGAAGCTGGCGAATTACAAAAAGAAGTCCCACATGAAGCGCTCGTCAATACAAAAATTGCCGAAAGCGTTATTAAGAAATAGAGGCGAATTGTATGAGTTTTTTACAAATACGTAACGTTTCTCACTGCTTTTTCGCAAAAGAGAATGCCAAACTGATTCTCGAAGATATGAGTTTACAAGTGGAGGAAGGCGAATTCATTTCTATACTCGGTCCAAGTGGTTGCGGCAAAACGACACTCCTCTCCATTATTGCCGGGCTGCTTGATCCAATTGAAGGTATCGTCTTTTTAGATGGTGAGCCCATTACAACGAAAACTCCATCTATGGGGTATATGTTGCAGCAAGACTACTTGTTTCCTTGGAAGACAATTGAAGAAAATATTATGCTTGGACTTCATATCCGAAAAATTTACGATCAACAGACGAAAGAACATACTTTACAACTTTTAAAACAAGTCGGCCTACATGACGTAGAAGAGCAATACCCTCGTGAACTATCCGGCGGTATGCGTCAACGTGCCGCCCTCGTTCGAACGTTAGCGACCGATCCGAAAATTTTATTGCTAGATGAGCCATTCTCAGCGCTCGATTATCAAACGAAATTGAAACTAGAAGATCTCGTTTTCAGCTTACTACGCAAATATAAGAAAACTTCACTACTCGTGACACATGATATTGAAGAAGCAATTGCGATGAGTGATCGTATTTATTTACTACAAGCGAATCCTGGAAAAATAGCAAAAACATTTATCGTCCCAGAAAGCATCCGTTCCTTATCACCGTTAGAATCACGCCATCACCATGACTTCCCATCCCTCTTCCAAGATATATGGAAGGAGCTGGAACGCCTTGGATAATATAAAGCAACTACATGAACAGTTTCGGAAGAAAGAACGCAGACGCGCATGGCTAGCCAGGTCTTTACAACTTTTACTGCTCATTCTTTTCTTTGCACTGTGGGAAATAGCTAGCAAAAAAGAGTGGATTGACCCTTTACTCTTTAGCTCTCCTTCAAGCATTTGGGATCTCTTCCTTAGTAAATGGCTTGACGGTTCGCTTTGGGTCCACATATGGACGACATTACTTGAAACGGGAGTAGGCTTCATTCTTGGAACAGTGCTCGGAGCCATTATCGCTACTTTCCTTTGGTGGATACCACTTCTCGCCCGCGTACTTGATCCATATCTCGTCGTCCTAAACGCCATGCCAAAAGTGGCACTTGGTCCTATTATCATTGTAATCTTCGGTCCAAATATTTCTTCGTCGATTGCAATGGGAGTAATCATTTCCATCATCATTACCATTCTCGTTATTTACAGTGCATTTCAAGAAGTCGATTCTAACTATATAAAAGTGATGGACACATTCGGCGCAAATAAATGGCAATGTTATAAGCAAGTAGTTCTCCCTGCATCCTTCCCAGCCATTATTTCAACGTTAAAAGTAAACGTTGGTTTATCATGGGTCGGCGTTATATTCGGCGAACTACTCGTCTCTAAACAAGGTCTTGGCTACTTAATTAGCTACGGATTCCAAGTATTTAATTTCACGCTCGTCTTACTGAGCGTACTACTCACCTGCGTCCTCGCCACACTTATGTATGTGTTTGTTGAGGCGTTTGAAAAACTTCTAATTGGGAAACGAAAAAAAAGCTGACTTAGGACGATAAACTATAGTCAGCTTCTTTCTTTTACTTTTTATCACACATCTTTGTTTCATTTTTAACGTTTCCATCCGCAACCGTAACTGTATGGAAACAGTCTTTCACACGTACTGTAACGACATTATCTTTTCGATCTATCACATGATAATCATTAAACTTTTTATCCAATGCACTACGAATTTGCTCCCCTTCAAAAATCGGAAAACCGTGAGACATTACCCAAATGAGACCAGCAACAGCAAGAATCGTTTTCATACGTTTCATTACCTCCTCGAGAGTAAACTTATAGCCCCTACAACACGCGCATTATAATTGTGTCTAAATTGTGACATTTTTATACTAATTCTATTTTATAGTGATAGTTCCTTCTTCTTTTTAATAAAAAAGACAGAATTTTCAATTTTATCAACATGAAAAACGCAAAGAACTAAAATTCTTTACGTTTTCTTGGCTAAAATATACAACTCGCATTAATGTCCACTTTATTGCTCTATCGTTTTCGAAACATCATATAATCCCGACAACACTTCCGCTCTCATTCTTACAAGCTCAGGGAACTGATAAAAGAACGCAATTTTTTTATACTTTAACTCCGATCCTTCTTTCACCTTTTTGGAATCTTGCAAAATAAACGCTGTAAACGTATCAGCAATATCTTCTGCTACATTTGTCGTTCCATACTGTGAGACAAACTCATCTTGCTTTTCTTTAAAAAATTCAATTTGAGTTTCTTCACTTTCTTCTACTTTCTTTTCTGTCCACTCCTGCTCAATAGGCTTCCAGAAAGCGTTATAAAATTGATTAATATAAGATTTTTCCTTCGCACATCCCTCTTGTAAGAAAAGATTTCCACATTTATTTCGGTACGTTGAAATATCTTTATCTTCTTCAAAAGCCTTTACATAGTTTTCATCTACTGGTATTTGCTTATACCCGAGCGTCAACACGTGAGCCGTCTCATGAATTAATGTTTTCATCACTTCATCGATATTTACCGCAGAATCAAGCGTATCTAGGCTAAGAGTCCAGTCTTTCGGATTCTCCATACTCGGCATAACATGGGCAACAACACCGTCATAACCATCCGTTATTAAATCAAATTCTGTTATATTACCGCGATATTTAGCTGGAATGAGTGTACGATACATATCCCATAAGTCTTCATGATAACCTCTATCTTGACGTTGTTGCAGCACCTCTTCTTTCGCTTCTTTATCTTCAGCGAATACTTTATTTAAACGTTTCCGTTCTATCTTTTCAAAATAAGGATCTACAATTTCATCACCATCGATATAATAAGAAGCTAAAAAGAAATAACTTTCATCATCATCATCGTCTTTTTTCTGCTCTGCCTCTTTCATATCTGCACTTTCATGCTCTTCTATATCATAATCTTCTACTGCCTCAAGCTCAGATAATCCATCTATTTTTTCATATACTTTTTGAAGTGTATTATCTCCTATTTCCACGCATTCTTCTTCTGTTTTACACACTTCTTTTTCTTTCACACTCTTCATAGAACTATCGCATCCTGCTAGTAAGCCGATTGCAACAATCCCTCCCACTAACTTGCCATACAGTCTCTTCATACAATCCTCCATTATTCCATTCTACAAAAATATAATAATCTCTTTTTAACGAATATGCGATAATTAATTATATAAACTGTAAGGAGGTTTCCCATGATTCGAGCAGTCTTCTTCTAAAAAATTATATCAGCGATTTTTCGAATATATCGAACACAACTTGAAATATATCAGCGATTTTTGAAATATATCGACTGTAACTCAAATTATATCGGCGATTTTCACAATATATCGACTTACCTACAAAAACTGACAAACAAAAAAGAAGCCGTCGTTTAAAAACGCCTCCTCTTCCTTACTTACTCATATACTGTAAACTGCGGCTTACTCGGATGATCCTTAACTAGCGCATCATCTGGAAACTTTGAAACTTTTTGATATAAGGCAATGTCACCGATACAACTCGCTGTTAGTAAAATTCCTAAAAATGAGAGTGGCTCCAGATTCATAACTAATCCCAATACAATTGGCAAAATTCCAGTCGGTAAAAACGGTAACATTAACACTTTCTTCATTTGCTTTACTGTAATTTCTTTTTTAGAATGAGCGTATGCTACACCTAATTTCCAATTGACGCCCCATGTTAGTTCACTCCACGGAACACCTCCGATATAACGAAATCCAATTAAATGTATTGCCTCATGAATACAAACGAAAACAATCATTCCAATAATCAAAAGAAACATAACGGGCAATGTAAATTCAAATTGAACCCCACCTGAAAGAAATATATGCAAATAACCAATTCCAAACGCCAAAGCGAATATTATAAGAAATGCATAGATATTTAATTTAACCATCGAAACAGTAACAGTTGTTTCTTTTCTGTTATCCATCTTCCCCTCCTAAAATGTAAATATATCTTTACAAAATTGTATAATATACCCAAAATAATGTAAAGATATATTTACATTTCACACAAAAAAAAAGAAATCGGCCACTTTACTTCGTAAAACAGCCGATTTCTTCTATATGTTTCATCGTACGCGCCAATACATCGTCGCGCATTATAAAGCTAAATTTTCTATCTGTTTTAATGTTATCAGGAATGTCTGTTAATAAAACAGATCCTTTCGTTTCTTCGTAATGCGTATGTTGTTCTACCGCACTAATTGTTGCAAAATAAATGTTTTTAATGATTATTTTGTCTTTTCCAGATACTTTATATTGTCCTAAGTAAGTTAAATCAGAAACTATGCCGCCAGTTTCTTCATGAACTTCTCGAACTGCCGCTTCTTCCGGTGTTTCCCCTAGTTCTACTTTACCACCTGGAAATTCAAGACCGCGACGTAAATGATGTGTTAATAACCATTGATCCCCGTACCGGCATACAACCCAAACATGCTTTGGCTCAGGAGAAAATGGATAACGTTCAAACGATAATTGTACAGTGTTGTGGTAATAATCTTTAAATTTGTACATGCCATTACTCCCCTATTGATGGTTACAAGTTTTTCCTACCACAAATTGTAGCATATTCTCGCTTTTCTGCATAATATTATCCAATTATAATCCATTGATTATTCCCATTTGCGCGACTAATTCTTTCGTCTCATGATTTCCCAAATCGTAAATCATTTTATATGCTTTTTGTAGTTGTTCATCATATCGGTCATTATTAGAATCGTGATGATACTCAACAAATGGAACGTGGGAGCGTACAAATGAACCTAAATCCTCTACATACGCTTGATCGAAATACTCTCTTAACTCCGTAATTTCCTCATCACTTGCGGAAATCTCAAAATTATACGTATCCGCCGTCTTCACTTGTGAAATTTGACCGTTTCCTATTGATATATAATATGTTTTTTTCTGTTCCATGTAACGCCCTTCTTTCATCCTTTTTATTTCTATTGTTTTCATCAATTACAAAATTATGTAAAATAAAGAAAAGGAGGGATTCCATGTTCAAAATATTAATTATCGGTATTATCATCGTCCTAGTCATATTAGTACTCTCCGTCATGACGATTAATAAGGGGTATGCTTATAAACATTCTATTGATAAACCAGAAGATAACCCGTATACAAAAAACAGCAAGAAGAATTCATAATACGCTTCGTATACTACTTATTTTAATCGTACTCAATGCCATCCTCATATCTAGTATTACTTTAACGACAGTTCAAAATACCTTTCTACCACTTTCACAATTTCTATTAGGAGCTTCACTATTCCTCATTGCCCTTGAACAAATAAAGAAAAAAGATTCAAGAATCGGATTTATTTAGATTTTCCTCATCATTAGCTATATAAAATAACAGGGGGGATATATATGCTAAAAGGATTACAGATTACTTTTGCACTCATTGCATTATGCATAGTAATCTACGGATATTTTACTGGTAATAGAGAAATGACGCCTTATATGTTCATTTTCTTAGGATTAATGGCTTTCACTATAGGACTAGGAGAAATAAAACAAGACAGAAAATCTAGTGGTATATTTGCTTTCATAGCTGGTGCTGGTGCTTTATTTCTTAGCTTCTCAGAACTATTCCGATAAATAGTCTATTTAAAGGAGGTTATATGTTTAAAAACATTCGAATTATACTAGCAACGATTGCCCTCATCCTCGCTATATTTAGCCTCTTTGCAAATATCTCTATACTTTTGTCATTCGTATTCATTCTTTTGAGTATTATGTTTATCCTTTTTGGAATTGATGAAATAAAGAAACAGGAAAAAGCAAAAGCATTTGTTTATTTTCTCGGTTCTGCCTTTGTTTTATATGTTGGGGTGTCTAGTATATTTTCCTAAAAAAGAGGCCGTCCAATACATATTTTAGACGGCCTTTTCTTTTTATTCGCTTCATACCCTTGTCAATTTTTGTCGGTAAATCGATATCCAGTGTCGAAACGTCGATATATTAAAAAAATCGTTGATATATTTCAAGTTGCGTTCGATATATTTGAAAAATCGTCGATATCATTTCATTTATTATGGTGCTACAAAAAAACTGCCCTTTCACAGGCAGTTTTCCTTTTTATCCAAATACTTTCTCAAGTTCATCTTTATCTTGGCTTAACCAGAAGTTCATTAAGCGTTGTGCTCCTTCTAAGTCATGAAGCTTCGCTTGACCACATTGCGTTTCATTTGCAGCTGGAATTTCTGTAATTTGAACCGCATCTTTTAATGTTAGTTCTAATAAATCAATGATTTCTCGAACTGTCGGTGTTCCGCTTACTACAAGATAGTATCCTGTTTGGCAGCCCATCGGTGAAATATCGATAATATCAAAATGCGGATAACGATCAATATATTTACGTAAATTAAATGCTAATAAATGCTCTAACGTATGAATAACATCTGGTTTCATTGCTTGTTTATTCGGTTGGCAAAAACGAATATCAAATTTATTTACAATACCGTCACTACCTACATTGTGAACTCCGCAATGTCTTACATAAGGTGCCTTTACAATCGTATGATCTAATTCAAAGCTTTCTACTGATGGCATACAACATCTCTCCCGCTTTTAATTTAATTCCGTTATATCCAATATGATATAACGGAAATGCACATTAGTAAAGTATTATGTACAGTCGTGCTATAATACTTTAAGAATATGCTGAAAAGGAGACCGTTATGAAACAGATTTTTATTGGGATTATACACTTTTATCAAAAGTTCATTTCTCCAATGACACCACCAACGTGCCGCTTTTACCCAACTTGCTCTCATTATGGATTAGAAGCGTTTCAAAAACATGGTGCCCTTAAAGGGTTTTTGCTTACATGTAAGCGTATATTAAAATGTCACCCTTTCCATCCGGGAGGATTTGATCCTGTCCCAGATAAAAAGGATGACAATATAAAGTCTTAATTATCGTAACCATTCACAACTAAATCTAATTTTCCTGTATCAGGATCTATAACAAGACCGTGAACAGGTACTTCTTCTGGAAGTAATGGATGGTTGCGAAGTATTGATACGCTATGTTCTACACTTTCTTCTACACTAGAGAACCCTTGTAGGAATCTTTCTAAATCGATTCCAGAATAACGAAGTGTATCTAATTTCTCATCTGTTACACCGCGCTCTTTCATCTTCTCAATCGTACTACTTGCTTGAATTTTTGCCATACCGCAATCGTGGTGACCAACCACACATACTTCATCAGCACCAAGTTCATATACAGCCACTAAAATACTACGCATAATACTGCCAAACGGATGTGAAATAACAGCGCCTGCTACTTTAATAATTTTCACATCACCGTTACGCATATTCATCGCTTTTGGTAATAATTCAACAAGACGTGTATCCATACAAGAGATAATTACCATTTTTTTATTCGGAAATTTTCCCGTTTCATATTCTTCGTATTTTTTTTCTTCAACGAATTTTTCATTGTATTGTAAAATCTCTTCTAATGACTTCATAGTAAAGAACCCTCTTTTCTCTCATTTACATTACTTATATAGTGTACCAAAATTTAAAAAACTCAAAAAGGATATTGGTTTATAGTAAAAATAGGATATTTTCAGATAACCGACATAATTCTTTCAAAATATACACACACCTTTGTAACAAGTCCCCCCTATTTAAAACGTATTTTCACTATAAACTGATTGTAGATAATGTAAAAAAGGAGTGAATATTCATTATGTCCGACGTTCTGTTACTGAGTCGTTTTCAATTTGCAATTACTATTTTTTATCATTTTTTATTTGTACCTTTGACAATCGGACTTGTTATTTTAGTAGCATGTATGGAAACTCAATACGCCCGCACATTGAATCCAACATACCGCAAAATGGCAAATTTCTGGGGTAAATTATTTACAATTAATTTCGTAATGGGGATTATAACCGGGATTACGATGGAATTCCAATTTGGAACAAACTGGTCTGAGTACTCCAAATATATGGGAGATATTTTCGGATCACCTCTCGCAATCGAAGCACTCGTTGCCTTCTTCTTAGAATCTACTTTCATGGGAATATGGTTATTCGGTAAAGACAAAATTTCACCAAAGTTCCGTGCCTTCTGTATGTGGATGGTTGCACTTGGAACAAATATTTCCGCCCTTTGGATTATTACAGCAAACGGCTTTATGCAAAACCCTGTTGGCTACGTCGTACGTAACGGCCGCGCTGAATTAAATGACTTCTGGGCACTCGTTACAAATCCATACGCTTGGAATATGTTCTTCCATACTGTAATTGGTTGCTATATTGTTGGTGCTTTCTTCGTTATGGCAATTAGTGCCTATCACTTATTACGTAAGAATGAAGTTGAATTCTTCAAAAAATCATTTAAGTTTGGCTTACTGTTAGGCTTATTCGCCGCAACAATTACACCGTTTATGGGACATCAATCTGGTGTATCAGCAGCTAAATATCAACCAGCTAAAGGTGCTGCGATGGAAGCTGTTTGGGAAACTGGAAAAGGACAAGGTTTCTCGATTGTTCAAATTCCTGATGTAAAAAACGAAAAGAACTTTGAATTCCTAACGATTCCAAAGTTAGGAAGCTTCTTCTATACAAATTCATTTGATGGCGAAATTGTTGGTTTAAAAGATATTCCGAAAGAAGATCGTCCAAATGTTAACCTCGTGTACTATAGCTTCCGCTTAATGGTTGCACTTGGTATGTTCTTTATGGCATTAACTTGGTATGGCTTCTATTTAAACCGAAAAGGAAAACTAGAAAACTCAAAACGTTACTTAAAAATTACAATATGGTCTGTTTTACTACCATATATCGCAATTAACGCTGGTTGGATTGTTGCCGAAGTAGGTCGTCAACCATGGACAGTTTATAAACTAATGCGTACCGCAGAATCTGTATCACCTATATCTGTTCCACAAATTTGGTTCTCATTAATTAGTTTAATCTTGTTCTACACTTTACTTTTAATCGCAGACGTATATTTAATGCTGAAGTTCGCAAAAAAAGGACCAGCAGCATTAGAAGAACCTGCTACTGAAGGAGGTGCAGCTCATGTCTCATGATATGCTTGCAATCATCTGGTTTGGTTTATGGGGCGTGATTTGGACAGTTTACTTTATTCTTGATGGGTATGCGCTTGGTAACGGAATGATTTTCCCTTTCGTTGCGAAAGACCGACAGGAACGAAATCAATTACAAGAAGCAATCGGCCCGTTCTGGGGTGGTAATGAAGTGTGGTTAATTACAGCTGGTGGCGCAACATTTGCTGCCTTCCCAGTCACATATGCAAATATGTTTAGCTACCTATATACACCACTATTTTTAGTATTACTTGCACTGTTTGCTCGTGCTGCTGGACTGGAATTCATGCATAAAGACGATTCACCAATTTGGCAAAAAACTTGTAAATGGGCATTTACAATTGGTAGTTTCCTAATTGCTTTCTTATTCGGAGTTACCTTCGCTAACCTTTATTATGGACTACAAATCGGAAAAAATGGCTATGAAGGAAATTTACTTAGCTTACTAAATCATTACGGTATTTTAGGAGGTCTGTTCTTCACTGCTATATTCGTCGTATCTGGTGCCCTTTGGGTTATGATTAAAACGACTGGTGAAGTATCTGATCGAGCTTATAAAATCGCAAGACCATTTTCAATGGCAGCTGCTATCATTTTAGCTATTTTCTATGTAGCTACTGCTAATCGTACAAACTTATTCCACAATTTCACAGAATATCCGGTACTATTCATTCTTCCGGTACTTGCCATGTTAATGAGTGTACTCGCACTTATTATGGTGTATAAACATAAAATCGGCCTTGCATTTACATTCGTTTGCTTAACAATCGCAATGTTTATGACAACTGGCTTTGCAGGCATGTTCCCAAGAATGTTACCATCTCGTATTAATGATGCTTATAGTACAACGTTATACAACGCAGCTGGTAGTCAATTAAACTTAAAAATTATGTTCTTCGTTGCAATGGTTATGGTGCCAATTGTTATTGGATATCAACTTTGGAGCTACAGTATCTTTAAAAATAAAATTCATAAAGATTCCGCTAAAGGGTATCACTAAGATGAAAAAAGACACTTCTTTTGAAGTGTCTTTTTTATACGTATGATTTTCGATAGGATGTTATATTTCAAATCTAACAACTATAATACAGAAGAATCATTAACAGCTCACAGCTAGATTGTAGCACAGGGCAAGTTCATCATTTTATGCAATTTTACATATTTCTCTATAAAGTAAATTGTATTCCCTGATCATTCACATCACTATCCCCTACATCTGCTGTACTAATCCCGCTAAATGTTTGTACTTTAATCCCTGTATTCGATGATCCCGATCCATTATAAGCTTTCGTTTTTTCAATCGGCTGGACGTTATATTTATCTCCTAAATTAATCGTTCCGTTACAGTTTTCAATAATAACCCCTTCCACAATTGACGGCATTTTGTCACCTACTTTCATTTCCTTACTTTCATTTTATGAAAAGCGCCTAAAAAAATAGCATGTTTCCATAAGAAAAAGCACTCAAACTGAGTGCTTTTTCTTATTTACCTTTTTTCTTTTTCTCACAAGCAATTCCATCGCCATCACGGTCTAAATGCTTACCATAATATGGACTATCTCTTGTAATGTCATAATATCCCGCATCGTTTGCTTCTTTACAATTAGCAAAACGTTTCGGATCTGGTTTTACTTCTGGCTTCACTTCTGGTTGTGGTTGTTTTGCTCCTGGTCTTTCTTCAAATGGTAACGTTGCATTATATAAGAACTGAACGTATTGCTCACGACTTACATGCATTTTAGGTGCGAATTTACCATCACCAGTTCCAGCCGTAATATAATTTGATTTAATTGCAGTAATCGCAGGATTCGCCCAACCATTTCTATCTACATCCGGGAAATTATGATCCCCTCTTATTTGCAATTGGAATCCCCTTGTCAAAATTTGTGCCATTTCTTCGCGAGTTAACGAATCTTTCGGTCTAAATTTCCCTGTGTTATCTCCAACGAACACACCCATCTCTGTTAAAGCAAGAATCTCTTTTTTAAACATAGTTGAACGATCCGTAACATCTTTATACGGATTGTTATACTGTTCTTTTACTACCGGTTTTAAATGACGGAACATAAGAGCTGCAACTTGTTCACGCGTTACATCATCACCAAATCCAAAAATCCCATTTCCGTATCCGGCAACAACGTTTTTATTTGCTAAATCCATAATTGCTTTATAAGACCAATGATTGTTTGGAACATCTTTAAAACCTACGCTTGCCTGCGCTGTTCCAATTGAAGTAAATGCTGTAGTTGCAACAAGTGCACCTGTTAAAATTAATTTTTTAAATCCCATACTTAAGTCTCCTTATCTTTTCCATAATAACCATTTAACAATATAACAAATTATTTAAATATAATTTGTCATATTCTGTCGAACACAAAAAAGAATCCAGCAGGATTCTTTTTTGCTAAGCATGAATGGCAATTTTGGAGACAGTTGACTTCTTCAAAAATTTATTAGGGGTAATATTTTGAAAAAGAAAGCCTTTCATATGTAGATTAACACTTCTGGAATATATAGTAAATTGATAATCTTTATACGGAAGATTGCTAATGTTTAGTATAGATAGTTTCCACTATGCAAACAGTAAAAACACTCTATACTAAACAACAAAAAGGCGCCTTCAGAGAAGACACCTTCATAAACAAACACTATAAAACAGAATTATTTATTGTTATACGATTGTTAGATACAAAAAGTAGAGGGAAATGTTTGTATTAAATTCTGCTTTATAAAGTCTGTCTATAACTTATATTTTAATCTTCTTCATTTAAAAATAAATATAATATGCATAATTACATACCTAAAAGAAAAGACACCCCATAGAGTGCCTCTTCAACCATTTTACTTTTAATATCTCGCCTTTTATACATTTTAACATATGTATTCATATATTTTATTGAGAAAATTCAAAATCCTTTTTCTTTCATTTCTAATTATAAAATCATGTAATATAAAAGATATGTCAAATTCTTATACAAATTGAGGTGTACTATATTTATGTCTTTCGGAATTATCCCTCTTATATTGTTTATTATTTTTCTTATCTCCTATCTAAAAGATCCACGAAAAATAATAAATGGGTTTTTATTTAATGCCTTTTTCTGTTTTTTCCTGCTTTTTTGTGTGATTATATCTGTGAATGCAAGTAGTGATGTCCTACGCTACATTATAATTTTACCTATTTTAGCACTTCTCATTATGCTTCCTTTCGGTTTTATTGCCTTAATGTTTGGATTATTTCTTAATGCAAGAATTTTAATGAAGCGAGAAGGACGTCGGTTCACTAACTGTTTAACACTCCTTGCTGCTTTAGGGATGTTATTCTTTATGTTACTCCCTATTATAAATCCAGCAAGTTTGGTCTCATCACATTTAGAGCCTATTTTTGCAGGTATTTCTCTTATAAGCGTATATTTCTTCATACACTTATCTAACTTCTTAAGCGCTTATTTTCTATATCAATTCAACAGACCAAGGCGTAATCAAGATTTCATCATCGTTCTTGGTAGCGGCTTAATTAATGATAAAGTACCACCTTTACTTGCAAGTCGTATTAATAAAGCAATCGACTTTTACTGGAAACAAGCAGCTGTGAATACACCACCAACAATCATTTTCTCTGGTGGCCAAGGTCCAGATGAAGGTCTTCCTGAAGCAGAAGCGATGCAAAAGTATGCTGTTGAAAAAGGAATTCCGATTGAACATACAGTGCAAGAAAATCGCTCTGTAAACACATATCAAAATATGTTGTTCTCTAAAGAAATTATGGATTCTTTAAAACCAGACGGTAAGTATAGAAGTATCTTTACAACGAATAATTTCCACCTTTTCCGCGCTGGTATATATGCAAGACAAGCTGGTCTTAATAGCCAAGGAATCGGATCAAAAACTGCATTTTATTACTGGCCTAATGCAATGATTCGCGAATATGTCGCAATCGTCGTTATGGGACGTAAGCGCCATATGAAAATATGTGGAACTATTTTAGGCTTCGCTTTATTCCTAACAGTAATTAGTTTTATTATTTCTTAATAGCTACAAAAAAAATGATCCTCTTTCATGAAAGAGGATCATTTTTTTAGTTAAACAATTAACATAAACGCATACAAGACATTAATAATTCCTGAAACGATTCCAACAATAGCAAACACTTTACTCGTACCCGTCACTTTTTTATTTAAACCTAATATAGAAAATACAATAGCTACCGTACCAACAAGCCCCCATAAATTAATAAACCAAGATATCAATCCCGTTATAAAGCCAACTAATGAAAAAACTCTATATCACTATTTGGATGACTGGCTATTACTTTTTCATAATTAAGACTCTCTCCACACTGTCCACAAAACTTATTCTCCTCGTTCGTTTCATTCCCACATTTCGTACAGTATCTCACAGAATCTCCTCCCTAATATGAACGCCCTAACTGTACATATTTATACTGTTCATTCTACTTTTTTATATCAGAATTATGCCCGCTCACTAATCATTTACAGGTGTATTTAAAATAATAATATGGTGATAATATTCCCTGCATACATCCATTAAAGGAGAATTTTTTCAAATTAAATGTTAAAATGAAATTTAGGTGTGAATTACGTAACAAATAAGAAACTAGTTTGAAACGAGGAAATTACATGGAGAAAATTATCAAAAACAAGCCCAATAAGCTAAAAATCGCTTCAAAAGCTTTGATGATTATTATTGGGGCATTTATCACAGCGTACGGATTAGAAGCAGTATTAATTCCAAATAACGTATCAGACGGTGGTGTAACTGGTTTAAGTATCGTTAGTTCAAGATTATTTGGATTGCCATTAGGAGCTCTAATCGCAGTTATTAACATTCCTTTCGTTTGGTTAGGGTATAAACAAATAGGTAAAAGCTTCGCAATTTATTCTATTATCGGGATTGCTTCATTAGCAATAGGTACCGTTGTCATGCACGGAATACCAGCTATTATTGAAGGCGATACATTATTAGTTACAGTTGTTGGTGGTATTATCATCGGTTTTGGTATGGGACTAGCATTACGTAACGGTGGAGCATTAGATGGAATCGATATGCTAGCTGTATTACTTTCTCGTAAGTTACCATTTGGAACGAGTGACCTTATTTTATTCTTAAACATGTTCGTATTTATTTTCGTATCAACAGTATTCGGCCTTCAAGGAGCTATCCTTTCGGCAATTGCTTACTTTATTGCTTCGAAAGTGATTCATATCGTTGAAGTTGGGTTAAGTGGTTCGAAAGCATTTAAAATCATTACAAAAGAGCCTGAATTAATGGTAGAAACAATTCGTGACCGTTTAGGCCGAAGTGCAACATATAACGAAGTATACGGTGGTTATTCAAGAGAGAAATTCAAAGAAATTTCTTGTGTAATTAACCGTTTAGAAGAAAGTAAAATGAAAGAACTTATTAATGAAATCGATCCACACGCCTTTATTACAGTTTATGACGTAGCAGAAGTAAAAGGCGGTAATTTCAAGAAACGTGATATTCATTAATCATTATGAATAAAGAGGGTGTGCTAACATTTTGGCACACCCTCTTCTTATACTACCGTTGTCAGTTTTTGTCGGTAAGTCGATATATTTCAATAATCGCTGATATATTTTTACTCGCTCCATCTTCCTCCCCGTTTAATCCACGCTACATACTTTTGAAAAGCCGTCACTTTATGTTGAAAGCGTAGCGGAACATATAGAAAAAGGGTACATGTACATAGTATCCATAGAATACCTACCACAAAGTGAAATTTCACCATTCTACTAATAAACAAGCTCAAGAATAATACGAGGAACATAATTACACTAAATCTTTTATACATAGTCATACTATTCCCTCCTTATGTCTTAATTGCACCAACTAAAAGGGATTTATTTCCACAACAAAAAAAAGACCGAAAAGCAAATTCCACTTTTCGGTCTCTACACTATCTTCTCTTCGTAATTTTCCCAGAACCACCGACCCTCGTTTTCGGAGGAGATGTATTCCTTGGCGGCGTTTTAATAGATGATTTCGGCTTCACATCTGATCCGCTCGAACCACCTGGTGTTTTCGTTATTTTCCCTTTGCTTCCAGTAGAAGGCGGAGGCGTGCTGCTTCCTTTTTTCGTAATACTTCCAGTATCTCCTACAGAAGATTTCGAATCTACATTATCGCCACGCTTAATGATAGATCCTTTCCCTTCCTTCGTAATTGGAGGTGGGGTTTTCTTTTCTTCTTTTGTAGGTGGTCTCTCTGGAATAACTGGTTTATGATTTTGTCTGTCATTATATCCGCGATAATCACCGGATGATGATTTTCGTGAACCGAATATATCGTTTAAAATACTTCCCATAATATATCCTTGCAAGAAGGATGGTTGGTAATTTTGACGGACAAACTCTTTATTACTTATTTCAATTAACGTATCAGATGGCTTCTCTTTATCCTTTTGCAGATTATAAATCTTATCAGAATAAACGAGGAACATTTGATTTTCGTCTTCTTTAGATGCTTGCTTCGGTTCTCTTTCATTAATGAGTTCCTTTGCGACTTCAGGAACTGACCGATTGGCGGCCCTATACACGTAAGATTCTTGTTTACCTTCTTTTGCGACAGATTCAAGTGGATAACGGTCTTGAATCGACTTTGTCTGTCCGCCCTGACAACCTGATAAGGCATATCCAGCAACAACAAGTAATATAACGATAGCAAGTATAGGGATCACGAACGATTTAATCATGGTAAACAATCGGTTTGACATGATTACGCCCCCTTACGTTGCTCTTATAATTTGTACATCAGCAGGAATAATTGCTTCTCCCTCATACATCATTGTGCGACCATTTTGCCATTCAATACGCAATAATTTTCGATTATCTGATTGGAATTCCCATACATGCTGTTCTTCTGAAGCAGAGAATGGTGTTTTCCCCATCACAACAACACGTCCGTTATATTGCTCTTCCATATGGTACTCTGTATCATCCATTTCAATTGTCGTCGGAATTTCATCAATCGAATCTAACCGACCATCAATTGGTGTATATAATTTGTAATACGTATTTTCACGGTCTTCAATTTTTAAATAACGAATATCTTTCCCGTCTTGCAGTGTTAAAACAATTTCTTTACGAGAATGCATACTCGTTTTTCCAGTTAATTCGTACATAATTAATGAAACTTCGATCATATCACCAGGAGCTAACGTTAATAAACTTTTCTCTGGTTTCGGCGGCTCTGGACTCTTCATTATATTTTTAATCCGTTTAAATAAACTCATGACCTACACCTCCTTCTCTCTTTATAAACAAGCACCTAAAATAAGTGCACCAACGATATGTAATGATCCGGCCAACATCGCATGTGCAACACTGCCTTCTTTCGTACCTTCTTCTAAATCTAAACCAGCCATTTTCCTTAACACAAATTCAATAAACATTTCTACTACTAACAAAATAACGAAAGAAACTGCTGATGCAAGTAGCGCTTGCCATAAGTCATTTGCTTTCGTAATCGATTGAGATAGGATGTATCCTTGCGCAAATAATTTCATAACGAAACGAGTTGTTACAGCTGTATTCCCATTTTTTATTTCTTTTAAATCATTGTATTTTGTAAAAATCGAATCAACCCACATAATTGCAAATAAAAGTACTGCACTTGCTCCAGTCCATACAAGCATGGCTAATACATTTGTCCATGTCATTGCAAAACCTCCTCTAAATATAATAGAAAACCGACATGAATTTGTTTAGACATGTCGGTTCATTTGTCTCTATTCTATATTATTTCTCATACTGCTTCATAATACGAGCTAATTCATCGTCAACAGCAGAATTTTTGTTTAAGCTTGCGAATTCATCATCTAATGATTTTTCTTTTTTATACACTTCACCGCTTGCTTCTGCTTCAGCCTCTAATTGAAGAGCTTTCTCTTCCATACGGCTTAAACCAGCTTTCGCTGAATTTGAATCAAATCCAGACATTGCCTGATTAATATTCTTTTGTGCTTTCGCCGCATTTACACGTGCTACAAGTGTTTCACGTTTATTTTTCAGCTCTGTTAATTGCTTACGCATTTCTTCTAGCTTCAGGCGAAGATTATCAGCAGCAGCTTTGTTTTGCTCATAGCTTGCTTTATACTCATTCATCTTTTGCTCTGCATTTTGTTTTTCTTCAAGAGCACGACGCGCAAGGTCAAGATTGCTTGCTTGAACAGCCATATGAGCTTGCTCTTCACGTTTTTTCACAAGTGCTTCTTGCTCTTCAAATAATATTTTGAATTTCTTCTCAAGTGCAATTTGAGCTGCTACACTTTTCTCAGCTTCTTGTACATCCGCTTGCATATCGCGTAAATATTGATCCGTCATCTTAACTGGATCTTCCGCTTTTTCAATTATTGAATACACATTTGACATTGTTAAATCTCTTAATCGTTTAAATACAGACATCCAAATTCCTCCTATGATATACCTCATATTTCAAATTTACTACTTGGAAAACTGAAAAATCTCCCTTTACAGTAAAGAATAGTAATTTTTACAGCCTATGTGTTTATTATAACAAAACAAAGATGTACTTACATGTTATTTCCAAAATACATCCATTATAATATGACATTCTAGATGCAATATTGTATTTCTAATATATTCTCATTATCTCCCTTTAAAATTAACTTACTTTTTTGCGATTTCACTAAATTACAGAAGTGTAATATTACTGTAAGCTAACTCGATAGTTACGTTTCCATATTTCTTATACACTAATACCAGAAGCAGCAAACAAGCTTCTCATCATTTCAGAACTAATACAAAAATGTATTTACTATAAAACATATAAAAGGAGAAATCATCATGAAAAAATTAGTAGGAATCGGATTAGCAGCAGCAATTTCATTCGGAGCATTATCAGGTTGTTCTTTATTAGGAGAAAAAGCGAACGGCTTTGTACTGTACGGATCAGAAGAGCAAGTTCAGCAAATTACAGATAAAAACAAAAAAGAAGTGAAAGAAAAAGACTTCTATAAAATGAAAATGACAACATTAGAAGGTAAAAAAGTTCTTGTCATGGATAAGAAAACTGGTGAAGAACTAGTGAAGAAAGAATTACTTAGCAAAGTGGATGCAAAAGACGATACGAAACCACTTGATAAATTACCGGCTGTAACAGCAGAACAAGGTGTATTATTCGCAAAAGAAAAAATAGAAAATGCTACAATTGATGGCGCAAAATTAAAATATGAAGGCAATACAATTATCGGAAGTGGCCGTGCATATGCAGATATGTTCGCGATTGTTGATGATGCAACTTACGGAAATGTAAAAGGTGATGAAAAATCTGTTGGGGTATTAAAATTCGATAAAGACCCTAGTAAAGAATTCCCTGGAAAGAATGGTGTAGAATCATCACAACTTGTAAAAATTAAAAAGTAATAAAAAAGCTTTGCGAAATTCGCAAAGCTTTTTTCTATTTATTATGAGCAATTTTCTCCATATCCGGACTACAAGTTTGCGACTCGCATGATTTATTTAAAGAACATGCGGCGCATTTTCCCTTTTTACTTCTCTTTACAAAATGAACTAACGTATATGCTGCATAACCAAAAATGATAGCTCCAATTATAATATTGACCATCATTATACATCTCCTTTTAGAATCCGAGTAAAGATCCAACTTGGTATATAGTAAGCGTTAATACATAAGCAACTACGAGCGGATAAACGACTGAGAAAATCGTCCATTTCGCTGATCCAGTTTCACGTTTAATAACAGCCACCGTCGCTAAACACGGAACATATAATAAAATAAAGAACATAAATGCATAAGCTGATAACGCAGTATAATGTGCTCCCATTACATTGCCAAGCACATCTTCTTTCACCGCATAAATAATTGCCATTGTAGAAACAACAACTTCCTTCGCTAAAAATCCTGTTAAAAGAGATGCCGCAGCTTGCCACGTTCCAAAACCGAGCGGGGCAAATAATGGTGCGATAAATCCGCCAATCATCGCTAAATAACTGTCTCCCATATCAACACCAAATCCTGATGGACCTGCATAATTTAATAGCCAAATGACAACAGAACCACCGAAGATAAATGTACCTGCTTTACGAACAAATCCTTTCCCTTTCTCCCAAGTACTTAGCCATAACGTTTTCGCTTGCGGTACGCGGTAAGGCGGTAGTTCAATAACGAAAATAGACTTCTCCGCTTTTAAAATTGTAAGAGACATAATCTTTGTAACTAATAACGCAAGGACTATCCCTGCAACATATAAAGAAAACACAACAGTTGCCTGACTATGAGGGAAGAATACGCCCGCAAATAACGCATATACAGGTAAACGTGCTGAACAAGACATAAATGGTGTTACAAGAACTGTAAGTAAACGTTCTTTCTCTTGTTCAATCGTTCTCGCTGCCATAATACCTGGAACGTTACATCCAAAACCAATAATCATCGGAATGAACGCTTTTCCGTTTAAACCGAAGAATTCCATAATTCTATCCATAACAACTGCAATTCGCGCCATATATCCTGAGTCTTCTAATAATGAAATGAAAAAGAATAGTGCAAAGATTTGTGGAACGAATACTAATACAGCACCAACACCGGCAATAATGCCTTCTGTAACGAGCGCTTGAATAAAATCAGAAGCTCCGACACTCGTGAGCCCAGCCGTCACCCAATCCGTAAGCTGTCCACCAAAAAACTCATCTAACATATCAGATAACGGTGTACCAATCCACGTAAACGTAACCTGAAAAATAAAAAACATAACTGCTAAAAAGATTGGAAGTCCTAAAACTTTATGTGTAATTAACCTATCAATTTTTTCCGAAAAAGGAATTTTTCCTTCTTTCTCATGCTTCATAACATTTGTTTTTAACTTTTCAATATACGCTTCACGAGTTTTGTAAATATGCTCCTCCAACGTACAATCAAGTTTTCCCTCTAAGCGAGATCGAATGGCTATAAGCTCCTTATAAATTGGTAATGCTTTCATTTCTTTTTCTACTACTTCGTTATTACTTAAAAATTGAAGCGCTAACCATCTCGGATGCTCGTAATTCTCTTTTTCTAAAAGAGAAATTGCTTCTCCAATTCCTTCATCCAGTTGTACACCATATGAAATAATGAATGGCTTTTTCTCACTTTTGTCATTTTCTTTAAGAGTCGCAAGTAGTTCTTCACAGCCTTTTCCGCTTCTTGCAACGACAGGAACGACTGTTACACCTAATAGTTCTGATAACCTTTTTACATCAATTACAATTCCTCTTTGCTTCGCCACATCAACCATATTTAAACCAATTGAAACCGGCTTACCAAATTCAAGTAACTGCAACGTTAAATGCATATTTCGTTCAAATTGCGAGGAATCCACAATATTTAACATATGCTGAAATTCTTCTGTTAGTAGAAAGTTTGTTACAACACCCTCATCACGCGAAACTGGGTTCAAATCATATACGCCTGGTAAATCGATTAATGTCCCTTGTCTATCTTTTAATTTACCAACCTTTTTTTCTACTGTTACACCGCTCCAGTTTCCTACGTATTCATAAGAACCAGTAAGTGCATTAAATAATGATGTCTTCCCTGTATTTGGATTCCCTAGCAAAGCTACCTTATTCACGCTAATTCCACCTTTATCATTTTCGCGTCACAATGACGAATACTAATTAACTGTCCACGACACTCCAATGTACAAGGACCTTTGAACATCGCTTTCTGCTTCATGCGAAGTTCGCTTCCTTCAGAAAGACCAAAAGCCGCCAATCTTCTCTTTAGTAAATGATCTAAAGACTGAACGCTTTTTACTAACACTTTCTCACCGATTTTAATATCTACTAAGCTCATAACCTTCCCCCTCAAAAGAGAATGATAATTATTTTCAGAGAAATTATAGCACACTCTATTTCTCTTGTACTATACCCTTTTGCTTCATATTTATTAACATTTTGCTACAATTCTATTTCAATCATTGTCATAACAGATTCGTTTGCCATTCTCATCCATTTCGCTTACAATAAACAATAGCAAATAAAGAATCTCGTTATCACAGGGGGAGCCTTACCGCTGAGAGGGAACACTTCGTTCCGACCCTTAGAACCTGTTAGTTAATGCTAACGCAGGGATTGTGCAAACGTCCGAAATACATACCTCTTTTTTATTTACGTATTTCGTATCCTCCTATGATATCTATTCTTTTTTGTACAACTTTAATTTAGGGGGAGACAACATGCGTAACACCAATTTACAAGCGATGATTGAATCTGCTATTCTTGCAGCCTTCGCCATGGTCATCGACATTTTACCATTATCAATTAAACTTCCAACAGGCGGTTCCATCTCATTTGCTATGATTCCTATTTTTATTATCGCATACCGCTGGGGCTTCAAAATGGCTTTCTTAGGAGGCTTAATTTGGGGATTATTACAAATTGTAGTCGGAGATGCCATTATCGTCACACCAATTCAAGTACTCATTGAATACTTCGTTGCTTTCGCATTCATTGGATTTGCTGGTTTATTCTATCGTCCTATTCAAAAGGCACTTTTAACAACCAATGAAAATAGTGAAGAACAATCCAATTTAGGTAGCCGTAAAGACAAACCTTCTTCAAAACAGAACGAAGGAAAGAAAGTTCTTGGTTACATTATTGTTGCTACATTTATTGGTAGCTTTGCTCGCTACTTCTGTCACTTTATTGCTGGTATTATTTTCTGGGGACAATATGCACCGAAAGGTCAATCCGCTGTGCTTTATTCATTAATCGTAAACGGTAGCGTAATGATTGGTTCCTACATTCTATGTACCGTTTTACTTATATTTTTATTCCTTACTTCACCACGCTTATTCAAGAGCATCAATGCTTATCAAATAAATGCAAACAAAAAGAGCGCTTCATGAGCGCTCTTTTTTTCATATCGTAATATCAATTAAAAAAACAATAAATGCACAAAAGAAAATAAATACCATTATACTTAGCCAATTGCTATGCACGGTTCATCGACTCCTTACATAACCTCATTTTCTAACACGATTATATCGCTTGAAAATAAAGATTAGGTAAAGATAATATGAAAATAACTTAAAAAAGCGTAGATCATATTGTCTACGCTTTTTTCGGTAAATAGAAGTAAAATAATACACCATCTTCTGTATTCTTTACTCCATATTCAGCATCATGCAGTTCTAAAATATTCTTCGAAATAGCAAGCCCAAGACCTGTTCCACCTTGCGAACGCTGACGAGCTGCATCCACGCGATAAAAACGATCCCAAATTTTATCTAATTGTTCTTCTTCAATGTGAGTACCTTTATTTTCAATACATACTTTTATACGACCTTTCTCATCTATTGTAGAAATAATAATATCTTCTTTATTTGGTGTATAACGTATGGCATTCGTAATGAAATTTACGATGACTTGTTCAATCCGGCCTTGATTTGCCATCACTTCAAATGGACCTATATTTTTATGAACACAAAGTTCTTTTTTCTCTATTTCTACAGACAGATGTTCACATATATCTTCAATTACTGTATCAATATAAAATAAATCCATTTTCATTTTATATGTACCTGACTCAAATTTAGCTAACTCAAGCATATCCAAAATTAACGTATCCATTTTATCTACTTCTCGTTCCATTGCCTGAAAATAGTACTCTTTTTTATGCTCAGCTACCCCGTCTTTTAAAATAGAAATACAGCTTTTCATAATACTTAGCGGTGTTTTTAATTCATGTGAAACACCAGAAATGAATTCTTTTCGCGTTTTTTCTAACTTTCTTTCCTTTTCAATATCTTCTTCTAACTGTCCAATATGCGAATGGAGTTTATTCGATAGCACATTAATATTTTTCGATAAATCCCCAATTTCATCTTTTGAAGTAATCGGTATTCTTTCTGTAAAATCTAATTTTGCTATTTTCTTCGTCGTATCATTTATTTTTAATAACGGTTTTGCAATTTGTTTTGAATAATAAAACGAAGCTAAAAAAATAAGAACGACTACAAATGCAATGATATAGATGTAGTAATCTTGCACCATTTGTACAGCTTCATCTACGGGCTGTAAAGAAGCCATCGCATAAATATATGTTACTGATCCGTCTTTTTCTTTTATTGGTTTGATTAATAATTTATATTTAATATCATTTTTTTCATAGTCCATTGTTTGTGTTGCATACTGTATGTGCTTGCTCTCTTTTAATAATAAATCTGTTTGAAATTCTTTTATGTTATCTAAGAATATACTATTTTTATAAATTGGATTTACAAGACCTTTTACATCTGGAAACTGTACTTTCGTAACAACCCCACCTATGTAAGCATCTGGTTCTTGGGCAGCTTGCTCCTGAACAGCCGGCTTCTTTTCCTTACCTACTTGTTCCTCAGCTGCTTTCTTTTTCTCCTCATCTAATTTACTCATTTTCTCCTTAAATGCTTTTTCTAACGGTTTATTAGATCCGCTTAAAGTCTTCTTAGATAACGAGAAAGAGAATGGAATAAAACTATCTTCTTTTTTCACGCCAGAAAAAGAAATTCCTTGGCCTAGAAACTGATCTGATGATTTATTATCAATCTCTTCTATATTGACGAGATTGTATAAAGGAATTTTGAATATTTGTTGTCCAAAGCTCTTTTGTTGCCTACGATCTATCGTTACCTCAAAATAAAAATCATCTGCATGCTTTAAATTCCCGTTCTGATCTAATGTCGTAATCCACGTATTATTTTCTCTTAAAAAGTCTTGCTCCAGCTTCTGAATTCCTTCTGCACTTCCTGCATAGTTCAAATAATTCTTTTCGAAGGAATTTAAATTCACTTTAATATCTTCCACTTTTCGATTCGCATAATATTGTTTAAAAAATATCGTTTGTCCAATAAATATCGTCGCTAAAATTAACATACATAATGCTGTTGTGAGGGTAAATAATTTTAGTACAATCCCTTTTCTCATACATTCCCCTCAAATTTATAACCTGTTCGCACTACAGTTGTAATGTACTTTGCTTTCTCTCCCAATTTGTTTCTCAAATTACGAATATGGCTATTAACCGTTCGATCATCACCAGCAAATTCATATCCCCAAATTCTTGAAATCAATTGTTCTCTCGTTAAAACGATTCCTTGATTTTTCATGAAATACGCTAATATTTCAAATTCTGTATGTGTTAAATTAATGTCTGTTCTATTTACTGTAACAGTGCGCGACGGAAAATGAACGTGAATACCGTGGATTGATAATGTATCATCTTCATTCTCTAAGAGTTGCTTTGTCACTTTTCTACTTTCTAACAACCTTTTCGCTCTTGCTAATAAAATGGGCGGACTATATGGCTTCGTCACATAGTCATCTGCCCCGAGTTCAAAACCAAGTAACGTATCATCTTCATCTACACGTGCCGTTAGCATAATAATCGGAACCTCGGATGCCTTACGGATTCTTCGGCAAACGGACCACCCATCAAGTTCCGGCAACATAATATCAAGAATAACTAAATCAACCTCTTCTTCCTCAAATACAACTAAAGCTTCCTTCCCATCTCTTGCTTCAAACACCATATATTTCTCACTTAAAAAATAGTCTTTCAATATTTCACGTAATATATCTTCATCTTCAACAATTAAAATGTTTTTTGCCATAACTTATGTATCCCCCTCCCGCTTTTAGAAACTACAATTCACTTTGAATAACTAGCAGTTAACTTCGCCTCGATAATATATCTATCTGGTGCATCTCCTATATAATCAAATGGATAGCAAGTCGTCAGCGTTAATATCGGTTCTTCTTTTTTTATAATAACAGTCCGATCATCCGCATGGGTAATCCATGTCTTTTGAATTTCATATGTGTACGTTTTATTATCATACTCTAAAACAAGAGTGTCTTTTTCTTTTAACTCTCCTAACTCTGTAAATACAGTATCCCGGTGCCCACTTAGTACAGTATGTCCCCCTCCAGATGGCGTTGTCGTTAAATCACTAACGAACATTCCAACCCCTTTCTTCAACGTTGCATCATCTGCTCCCCAATATATAGAAAACTTCTTTTTTATTTTCGGTATATTTAACATTGCTACCTTTTCTCCTTCTTTATGCTCTGTTTGAGAAGAAGGTACTTGAGAAGTTACGGGTGTTTCATGTGAAAGTTGATCATGTTTTATATTGTTAAGGCTCTTTATTTCTTCTGTCGTTAATTCTTGCGCAGAGCTTTTTCCTTTATACCATTCCATAGCATAATATGATCCCATAAATAGTCCTATAGCCATCAATATAATTCCAATATAATTGAGTACCTTCATATTTCATCCCTCCATGCCAAAAATGGTAGGAATAACCTACCATTTTTAATATATGAAATTATCCCATTCTTTATAGGGCAATATTTTATTTACGCCTTAACTTTATTACGGCGATTCAAACCAAATAACGTCCCTATCCCTACAAGGCACGCGCTTAGTGCCATCATTGCTACATTATTAGATGCTGTATTTGGTAATTTTTCACCTTGTACAACTGGCGTTGCTACTTCTTTTTTTACTGCATCATTTTTTTGTTGTACTTGCGCTGCTTCTTTTTTTGCCATATCATTTTTTAACTGTTCTTGTGCTATTCTCTTTTTCTCTTCTTCACTCTTTTGCTGTATCTTAATTGCTTCTTCTTTTTTTGCTTTATCTTGCTGCACTTGCGCTGCATCTTCCTTTGTTACTGTTCCAGTATCCGCACTTGCTACTGAAGAATATCCTACTGTTAAAAGTGCCATTGCACAGATCGGTAATAGTTTCTTTTTCATTTTATTTCTCTCCTTTTATACGTTTTACATCACTTCGCATCGGATGTATCACTAGAATAAACAAGAGATATAAATATAAGATGCAGATGAAATATATTTCATTTAAAGATTTCATTGTAAAAAAATAAAAAAACATCGCAATATATACGATGTTTTTTCAGGTGTGTGTCTCAATATTTACATGTTACTTTCGCGTGATTTCGAAGTAGAATGGGCCGGAGCGATAACTAATTGTCTCGGCTCAGTTTTCTTTAAGTGATTTTTGACGTTACACTTACGACGTTGAACAACCCACGCTTTAATAGGGTTTGTCAAAATAATCTTTTGCTCTTCGTTAGGGGTCTCTTCTTCAAACCTACAACTTTCGCTCCATTTATTCCATTTCATTGTAAATTTAGAAGAAGAATGATCATCTTCTCGATCAAACAAGTGCAAAAAATCCATTTCGCCAGCTAGCATTACGGTGTTGCTAGTTGCTAAAAAAGAAAAGGTCGTCCAACGTTTCTCCATGCCCTCCTACTCCTTTTTCACATATAGAGTGCCTAAAACTTAATTTACCTAAAATATGCTTGCCTTTTACCTTACACCCATAGTTTATCCAAAACACTACTATGCAACTATCGATTTGCCTTACAACTACCTTACATTTTTGTAAGAAATAAAAAAACCTTCACTCTCTATACGTGAAGGTTTCTCATTTTTCATCTATATGATCTTTCATATGATCGACTCCAACTTCTTGCAGCTGTGACATCATACCATGGGAGATTGCGCCTAATACTAAAGTCATTCCAATTAGTGAAATCCGAATCGCTGGTACATCAATTATGTAGGCCAAACTACCAAGAACAATTGTTAAAAGTAATGCTTTTATAAATGTTGCACTTGTATACTCTTTCTTTCTCATCATAATCACCCTTCATGGAAGCGTTTTCTTAATGTAATCAGTATATCATATCATCTGACTATTTTGTGGGGATTTCTGTAAAAAACTTATATCTTCTTTGACTTTTTCCTTCCTATCCTTTACAGTCGAAATGTTCACAAGTTTTACACTGTAGGAGGACTCCAATGAATATTGAAATAAAAGACACTTTAATTTCTGAAGAACAATTACAAGAAAAAGTAAAAGAATTAGCGCTTCAAATCGAGCGTGACTTTGAAGGAGAAGAAATCGTAGTCATCGCTGTACTAAAAGGATCTTTCGTATTCGCTGCTGATTTAATTCGTCACATTAAAAACGAGGTAACAATCGACTTTATTTCTGCATCTAGCTACGGAAATCAAACAGAAACAACTGGAAAAGTTAAACTATTAAAAGATATCGACGTAAACATTACTGGAAAAAACGTAATTGTCGTAGAAGACATTATCGATTCTGGTTTAACACTTCACTTCTTAAAAGATCACTTCTTTATGCATAAACCAAAGGCACTCAAATTCTGTACGTTACTTGATAAACCTGAACGTCGTAAAGTTGACTTAAAAGCTGAATATGTTGGCTTCCAAATTCCAGACGAATTTATCGTTGGCTACGGCATTGACTGCGCAGAAAAATATCGTAACTTACCATTTATCGCTTCAGTTGTAACGAAATAATCGTATAACTTAAAAAATCGATAGTACATAAAATTTATATCGGCGATTTTTTAAATATATCGACTTACCGACAATAACTGACAATCTTAGCACCCTATTAATAGGAAGAAGCTGTTCTGAAATACATCAGAACAGCTCCTTCTTTCCATTACAAAAAACAGGGAGAGATGAAATATGACAAAGACAAAATTTGAAAAAGTACTCCTCATCGTAAATCCAAAAGCTGGACAAGGCGACTTACATACAAATTTAACGAAAATCGTACCACCTCTTGCCGCAGCTTTTCCTGACTTACACATCCTTCATACGAAAAAGCAAGGTGATGCAACAAAATATTGCCAAGAGTTTGCTAGTAAAGTAGATTTAATTATCGTCTTTGGTGGTGACGGAACAGTATTTGAATGCACAAACGGCTTAGCACCTCTTGAAACTAGACCTACACTTGCAATCATTCCAGGCGGAACTTGCAATGACTTCTCTCGTACACTCGGCGTTCCGCAAAACATTGCAGAAGCAGCAAAACTTATCACAAAGGAACACGTAAAACCAGTTGACGTCGCAAAAGCAAATGGACAACACTTCTTAAACTTCTGGGGCATTGGACTTGTCTCTGAAGTATCAAATAATATTGATGCAGAAGAAAAAGCAAAGCTTGGAAAAATCGGCTACTACTTAAGTACAATTCGGACTGTAAAAAATGCTGAAACATTCCCGGTAAAAATTACGTACGACGGACAAGTATATGAAGACGAAGCTGTTCTTGTTATGGTTGGCAACGGTGAATATCTTGGTGGTATCCCTTCCTTTATTCCGAATGTAAAATGCGATGACGGAACACTTGATATTTTCGTAGTCAAATCAACAGGTATTCAAGCATTTAAAGATTATATCGGAAAGAAACTATTTGAAGACTCAAATGAAAATGACATCTTCCACGTAAAAGCGAAATCCATTCATATTGAAACAGAGGAAGAAAAAGAAGTAGATACAGATGGAGAAAGTTCCCTTCACACACCTTGTCAAATTGAATTGTTGCAAGGGCACTTTACGATGATTTATAATCCTGCGGTTGTGTAATACAAAAAAGACGAGCTAAAATGTTAGCTCGTCTTTTTTCTTAGAAAGGTTTTAGTCTACTCTTTCGTTGTTAATATGAGTTTTCGTAATCAAACTCCACCCAATTTTTCCAGTGCGTATTAGCATTCTTATTTACAATTTCACTAGAGTATACCATAGACATACTTACCTTTCATTTTCTAATAATAGTACTAAAAAATAGTAGAATGGCTGGTTTGCATGCCCTAGTTATTTTTAGGTACAATGAAGGAAAGAAGCACCTTAATATAAGGAGAGGACAACCTTTGTGCAACCAACATTTAGTTAATTTACGCATTGATCTTGCATTTAAACAATTGTTTGGTACGAATGGTAGTGAAGATATTCTCATTGCCTTTTTAAACGCGATGTTACAAGAGTCTTTAGCGTCACCTATTGCTTCTCTACAAATAGAAGATCCACATTTACACAGGGAACATGAAGAAGATAAGTTATCTATTTTAGATATTTCAGCTACATTAGACACAGGAACAAAAGTCAATGTAGAAATACAACTCAATAATAATCACGATATGATTAAACGCAGCTTATATTATTGGGGAAGATTATACACATCTCAACTACAAAAAGGGATGCCCTACAGCGCACTTCATAAAACCATCACCATAAATTTATTAAACTTCGTAATGTTTTCCGAACAAAAATCCTTCCATACAACGAGCATATTATGGAATACTCAACAACAAAAACTATTAATTGATGACATAGAAATTCACATTGTAGAAATTCCAAATCTAACAATGCAGTGGCATGAAGAAAAGGTCAATCCATGGAAAGATCCATTTGCTAGATGGCTCTTATTACTTACCGCAAATGAGGATGAACACTTAACTAAAACATTGGAGGACATTGCTATGAACCGAGATCCTATTTTACAAAAGGCATTACATAAATGGGAACGTATGAGTCAAGATTCCTCTTTTCGTCAAGCTTATGACGCAAGAGAAAAGGTTTTAATGGATGAAGCAGCAAAATTTGCCCATGCAGAGACAGAAGGAATAAAAAGAGGAATGGAACAAGGGATTAAAAAAGGGCTTGAACAAGGCATTGAAAAAGGGCGAAAAGAAGGAGTTCAACAGGGGAAAATTCAAATGATTAAAAGTATGTATAATCTTGGTATACCGCTTGAAACAATTGCTAAGGCAAGTAAATTGAGTGTACATGATGTTGAACGAATTTTAGAAAATAAATAATGATAAAAAGGCGAAAGAGAACATAATTTTCACTATGTTCTCTTATGCTCTTTTTTATTTACTAACAATCCCAAAATAAGCACGAACCGTCAACAAATAATAACCAATATAAATAACGCTATACACGCCGATGCTAATTAATAACGGAACTGCAATTTCATACGGAAGTACTGTCGCTAATCCTGTTAGCGCAAATAAAGTGTGTAATATACCTACTACTAAAGGAATGAAGAAAATAAATCTCATTTGTTTTGCGATTGCTTTTTTCATTTCTTTTTTCGTGACACCGAGTTTTCGAAGAACGATGTAACGCTCACGATCTGCATGTGCTTCTGTTAATTGTTTGAAGTAAATGATAGACCCTGTTGCGAGTAAAAATACAAGTCCTAAGAACATACCACTAAACATCATTAACCCTGTTTTTTCAATACCATCACGGAATATCGTGTAAAAATCACCAAACTGTCTTTTTCCTTCTGCATCTTCTTCTGGTATTAATTTCTGTAGTTTTTCTGTTAACAGTTTACTATTTCGATCATCTTTCACATCAATATTTTTCACAGTATGAGAACCAATTGTCTTCTTCGCTTGCTCATACGCTTCATCCGGAACGACAACTACAAGTTCATATAAGTTTGTAATATTTCGTCCTTTTACATCTTTCATTTGTACTGGTGCTACTCCTCCAATGGGGAATATAACTTTTCCATTTTTATATACACCACTATCCCCATTTCTTTCACTATACATGCCATCAAATGCATACGCTTCATTCTTCTTTAAATTTATAGTTTCCTCATTTGCATATGTTGCGATTGTATTAAATGATGACTGTGCAATAAGTTCTGTTGTTCTTGATTGTAATGAAGTTCCATCACCGTATTCTCCTACTACGTTTACCGTCTCTAGTTCATATTGATGAATGACTTCATTCTTTCCTTCTTTTAAAATCTCATTCACTTTACGATCTAGTTCCATATCTTTCTTTTCGTATGAATAACTAACTGGATGATATTTCTTCGCCTGCATATATGTGTTGTAATACATCGTAACAGAAGTTCCAACCGCCGTTAACGTTACTGCACTTAATACTGCAATTGTTGCTAAAGATTTTGCATTTCCTTTAATGCGGTATAGTAATTGAGATGTCGTCACCATTTTCATTCCGTTATAAAATGAAGATTTTTTATTTCGCACTCTTTTTAATGCAAAAACAGTAAAGAACTTAAATAATAAATATGTTCCAAGTACTGTCGCTAATAAAATATAAAGTGCAAGTGGCATAAAGTTATCACTGTTTGAATTTTTAATAGCCGTTACTGACAAGAAATAACCTGATCCAATTAATAATAAAGAAATGATAGCCATTATTTTAGAATCTTTCGGCATGATTTCGCCTTCGTTATCTGCACGGAATAACTCGATTAACTTAAATTGATAAATAACGCGGTATCCTTTAAATGATGTGTATAAAATGATGAGACAAAAAATAAATGCTGTATCTATAACCGCTCCAATTGGCACTTCAAAATGAACATTTACATGTAGCTCTAACATATTTAAAAGTAGCTTTAGGAATCCTTTTGAAAGTAAACTACCAATTACAATTCCGATTACTAACGATAATAAACCCATTAACATGTTTTCATAAAAAAGCATTTTACCTATTTCTTTTTTTCGAATACCAAGTAAAGAATAAAGACCCATTTCTTTCTTACGCTTTCGTGTAAAGAAACCATTCGAATATATAATAAATATCGCAACGAAAATAATGAGCATTACACTCGCAAGCTGGAATCCTCGTCCGATGTTATCTCCAGCTTCACTTATTTGTGAATTGTATTGCAACGCCTTAAAGGTAAAATAAATGACGATGCTAAAAATCATAGAAGCAAAGTATATAAAGTAATCTTTAAAATTTCGTTTTATATTACGAAGGGCGATGCTAGATAAGCTCATTTGTCGCACCTCCAGATATGGAAGACATCACATCAATAATTTGCTGGAAGAACTGTTTTCGTGTCATCTCTTTACGATGTAATTCTTTATATAACTTTCCATCTTTAATAAATACAACGCGTTTACAATAACTTGCTGCAAACGCATCATGCGTTACCATTAAAATCGTTACAAGATCTTTTTCATTTAATGTCTTCATACTTTCTAATAAATCCGTCGCTGACTTTGAATCAAGCGCACCAGTTGGCTCATCTCCAAAAATCATACTTGGATTTGTTACAATCGCTCTTGATGCCGCGCAGCGTTGTTTTTGTCCACCTGACGCTTCATACGGATACTGATTTAAAATATGATCTATACCAAACTTCTTTGCAATTGCCTCTACGCGAGATTCTACTTCTTTCGCCTTCACTTTTGATAAAGCGAGCGGCAATACAATATTTTCCCTTACTGTTAACGTATCTAATAAATTATAATCTTGAAAAATGAATCCTAAATGATTACAGCGAAAGAGTGCCAATTCATCATCATTCATCTTCACAATATCTTTTCCATCAATTAAAATCTCACCTTTTGAAGCTGTATCAATAGTAGAAAGAACATTCAAAAGCGTCGTCTTACCAGAACCAGACGGTCCCATAATACCGACAAACTCTCCTTCTTTCACCTGCAGATGAATATCTTTCAACGCTTCAAACGTATTCCCGCCTGTATTATATATTTTCGAAATCCCTTTCGCTTCTAACATTGTTTTCATCTATCTGTACCTCCTGTTATTATTCTTGATGTTCTTTTTAAGCAACAGAATTCAGTATAGATACATTTTCTTAACAAATAGTGCTAGGGTTTCTTAATATTTTCTTAAAAAGAAATGCAATAATCATAAAAAAGTCTGCAGTTGTTACACTGCAGACTTTCAAATGTTTAATAGATTGATTAAGCTAAATATGCTTGTTGTAATGCCTCTAAGCCATCTTTATAAATTCCATGGAATAGATGAATTGCCTCTTCATCAGTAACCTCTACAGGAGTGAAGCTACCAGACCATTCAACTAATGATGTGTTAGCATCTTTACCTTCTTTAACACGAATTGTAGATAAATAATTCGTCACAGGGAACGGTGCTTGCATAATTGAATATGTGTAGTAGCGCTCTTTCTCATTAAATGCTTCTAAACGCTCTACAATCTCATCGCCATCAGGATTAGCTAAATGACGTACACGTCCGCCTTCCGTTACTTTACTGCTAGGAATATACGGTAACCAATCTGGAAGTGCATCAAAGCCTCCAATTAATTGCCATACTTGTTCAGGTGAAGCTGGAATTTCAATAGATGTAATAGTATTTGCCATTTTCATTACTCTCCTTTTTATTTAACGTTAATTGGTAGTGGTGCATTAGCTGCAACTAATTTTTGTTCACGCATTTCTTCCCAGAACGCTGCCGGAATTACTGTTTTCAATGCAGCTTGGTCTTCTGCAATTCTTTCCGGTTTACTTGCACCAGGAATAACAGCTGCAACCGCTGGGTTAGCCAGTGAAAACTGTAAAGCAGCAGCTTTAATACTGATTCCATGACGATCTGCAAGGTTTTTAATTTTATTAACTTTTGCAATGATTTCTGGTGACGCTTTTTGGTATTCGAAGTGAGCACCTCCAGCAAGAACGCCTGAGCTATATGGTCCACCAACAACAATGTCCATATTGTTGTTTACAGCAGCAGGCATTACGCGTTCTAGCGCACGCTCGTGGTCTAATAATGAATAGCGACCAGCTAGTAAAGAAACATTTGGTTTTGCTTCTTCTAAGTCCAGCATAAGTTCAATTGATTCTACTTTATTTACTCCAAGGCCCCAGCCTTTAATTACACCTTCATCACGTAATTGAGTAAGTGCACGGAATGCTCCTGTTCGAGCAATTTCAAATTGTGAAATCCACTCATCTCCATAAAAATCTTGTGCTACATCATGAATATAAACAAAATCTAGACGATCTGTTTTTAAACGTTTTAAACTATCTTCAATAGAACGAAGAGTTGCATCCGCACTGTAGTCGTTGATAATTTTATTTTTACGACCAAATTCGAAAAGTCCGCCTTTTTCACCTAAATCACGTGTAGATGGATCTTCCAATTCATCTGAAATAATTCGACCTACTTTTGTACTTAAGAAGTACTCATCACGATTTCTTTTCGATAGTGCTTCACCAAGACGAATCTCTGCTAAACCAGATCCATAAAGTGGAGCTGTATCAAAGTAACGAACACCATTATCCCAAGCAGCATCTACTGTTGCGATTGCTTCTTCTTCCGGAATATTACGGTACATATTACCTAGTGGTGCTGTACCAAAACCAAGTGTACCTTTTAATAAATCTTTCATTTAAAATCTCCTCCTAAAATCTATTTAAAAATGGTTAATGGATATCAATTAATGTGAAAAGGACTGACCTAAAGGATTCGGGTAGGCAAAGCCGTATACACTTCAAAGCACGATAGTTATTAAAAATAACGTAGATGCTTTTTAGTTCCACACTACTCATTTCCCTCTCACGTATGTAATTATGTCTTATCTACAACGCAATAAAAAGTACGCACTTTAAAGTGTTATAGATACTAATAAGTAACAATTTTATGTTTCAACGTCTGTAGCTTCAAAATAAAATGATTAAAAATGATTTTATAAAAAAATCCCCTATTCTTGCGGAGGTAACTGTAGAAATTATCAGTGGAACATAGAAAGTTGTTATTATTTCTTCATAACAAAAGATCACAACGAATCGAAATATGTTCGTTGTGATCTTTTACCTTATTTAAAATATTAAATTACATTTCGAACAAAAAGGAGCAGAATTCCCTTTTCTAATTTTCGCATCACATTTTGGACAATATACGTATCGCTCTTCTATCTTTTGTCGTTCTATCATATGTAAAGATACTACCCTCATACTACACATAATCCCAATTAATATAAGACTAACAATGAGTAGCATACCTCTCACTCCTCCCTTTAAATTTTACCATAAAATAACAAACCCGATTCTCTCATTAAGAATCGGGTTTATACTTACAATCCTAACTTTGCCTTCGCACCGTCAGGAATTTTATCTATCGTTACTTGCACTTTATCATGTAAAATCTTTCCCCTTGTAAGCACATGCCAGTACGAACCTTTTTGTAATTCACCTACTCCATCAATCGTTACTTCTTTTTCTTTCCCATCCTTATCGTAAGCTTTCACCGTATATTCACGGCCTTTATTTCCGCCTAACTCTTTTCCATCATTATCAATAATTGCGTAATGATTCTCTATATCAAGAAATGGGTTCATCTGATCTAATAGCTTACTCCCATTTAATAAATATGCCGCTCCTGCGACGATAACAATCATTGCTCCAAAAATAAATCTTTTCATCTATATTCCGCCTTTCATTATGTTTTTATTTATGACATTTCTAAGTATAGGACGCATTTCTTAATAAAAACTCATATGGTTTCTTAACTTTTTCTTAATGTAGAGAACATGTGAGATCACATCTAGGTACATGAAATTATATCGACGATTTTTCAAATATATCGAACACAAATCGAAATATATCAACGATTTTTTCAATATATCGACGTTTCGACAAGGAATATCGACTTACCGACAAAAACTGACAGTAGAACCGCACAACAAAAGAGGCTGTCCAAAATGTATTTTGGAACAGCCTCCGCTACTTACTCACTACTACACTTCTTTTTACGTAAAACAAACTGCCAATAAAAACGACAACTACGCCAAAATACACGCCATACTCTATCGCAACTGCTACAATCCTTTCAATATGTTGTCCAAATAAAGAACCGAGCACGAAATAAATGAGTGTCCAAACAAACCCTGTCGTATAGGAATACAAAGCATATATCCGAAATGACATGTTATTCATCCCAACTAAATATGGCACGATATGTCTTACAACTGGTATGAAGTAACTTGTGACTAACGCGTAATGGCCATACTTCTCTACCATTTGTTGCGATTTCAAAAGATATTTCGCCTTTTTCTTTTTCATTAGCTTATCAAGTACTTTCGTACCAAATATTTTCCCTAATATATAACCTAAAGATAGCCCTGATACAACACCTAAATACGTTAATACAAATGCAGGAATGACACTTAATATCCCTAGTGAAGATACAAAGCCACCACTCATCACAATCATTTCGTCTGGAATTGGCATACCGATAATCCCTAACCATAAACAGAAAAATAACGCCCAATAACCGTATTGTTCAATATAAGATAATAATTCTTGCAATTCCATTATGCATATGCTCTCCTTAGCTCTTTTTTACAGCTAAAGACGTACGCTGGTGGGAAATTGAGCCACACTTTTTCTAGTGTAATTTCAGGGAAGAAAAGCTGTATAAATCCTTTTTTCACAAGTGAATATTGAAATGTAATGAATTCCCCATTCTCATGTATCGCTTCCATTACATTGTTTAAAATGCCCTTTGAAACTTCTTCTGGCAAAGAAGTAAAAGGCAATCCTGATAAGACGTAATCAACGCATTTTATATGGAACTCTTCCATATACTTCTTTATATTTTCAGCTGAACCGTGTACAACAATGACGTTCTGCTCATCTTTAAACTTTCTCTTTAACTCTTTGCAAAACACTTCATTAATTTCAATAAGAAGAAATATTGTTTCCTTCTTCTTTCTCTTCATAATTTCTTTCGTAAAGACTCCTGTACCAGGCCCTAACTCTACAATGCATTTTGCTTTATTAAAATCAATTACATCTACCATTTTCTTTGCTAATATTTTTGAACTTGGCGCAATTGCACCAGTATGTTTCGGATGTTTAATAAATTCATGTAAGAATGTTATGAGTTGCATGTAAACCTCTCCCCATTCGTTCGATAGTTTTTAACTTGTTTCTAAGTATAACTATCGTTTCTTAATAAAAATTGAGGAGATTTCTTAAGATTTTATGAAGAATGTATCATTCATTCTTATACATGAAATCTTTCGTATTACATAAATAAATACCTCTTTTATATTTATTCATTTGATATAATGAATATAAAAAGGAATTTCATGGAAGGTACCATCTCTATGTCTATTTTCATACAACATATGCAGAATTTAATTTGTAAATCACCTTTCATTATTATCCAATATATGTAATCCTTTTTGCGTGAGAAAAAAATTCAAATAACAAGAAATTTATATCTTATAGAAAAAATGTAGATTTAAGTATTAATATTTCAAAACGATTGAAAAGGAGAAGATAATGAATAATTCCATCGACCTACAGCACTTATGCGATCTTGTACATAGCACTTTTCATGTACCTGTTCAATTTCTATCTACTGATAGAAAAATTGTGTATGAATCTACTTCTCATACGATTGGTAGTCCTTTTTATTCTTCTAAAGAAGAACATCTGAATGAACTTTATCAAGAAAACGCTCCTTGTAATTTTCCAATTTTCAAAGGGAATAAATATCTTGAGAATTTCATTAGCATCCATATAACAGATCATGAACATATAAAAGGAACGATTATAATCGGCCCTACTGCCTATCCAAAAGTATCAGATGAAATGGCTATTAAACTTATGAAATATTTCAACTGTCATAATAAAATGCAACAAGGAATAGAGTACTATCAATTTCTACCTGAGATTAAAAAAAGTACGCTAATTGATATAAGTATTTGGTTACATTACGTCATTTTCAATGAAAAATTAAATCGCGATATTGTTTGGGAAAAAAATAAATTGCTCGAAGATGTTTCTTATAAAATCGTAAATCCTGATCTATATATTTCAAAACGTCGCCGGCATGATCCGCAAAATTATGACATATCATTGGAACGTAAATTTTTTTCAGCCATTAAAGAAGGCAATAAAGAAAAAGTCATACAATATGCGTATTCCTTCCCACAAGAAGATGCGGCAATTTCATCCAAAGGAGATCAACTTAGAAACCAAAAAAATAACGGTATTATCGCAATTACACTAGCTGTTCGATATGCGATAGATGGTAATCTTCCATCAGACATTGCTTTTTCACTTGGTACTTTATATATCCAAACGATTGAAAAGCTAGATAACATGTATTCCGTAAATAGATTAATTGAAGATGCATTATGTACTTTTGCAGAACGGGTGAAAGAATATAGTGATCAAGCATATTCTAATTCCATTACTACATGCCTAAATCATATTCACAAACATATTTACGATGAAATAACTCTCAATGACCTTGCTAACCTTTTACATATTTCCCCTACTTATTTATCAAAGTTATTTAAAAAAGAAGTGGGAATTCCTTTAAGTGAATACATCCAGAGGGAACGCGTAGAAGAAGCAAAAAAATTATTAACATTAACGACTTATCCACTATCAGATATTTGTGCCTGGCTTAATTTTAATGACCAAAGTTATTTCACAAGAGTCTTCAAAAAAATTACTAGTATGACTCCTAGACAATATCGTGAAAATCATACCGTTATATAAAAACGCTTTCTTAAATGAAGGTGAGATAGTTGTCATACTAGCTCACCTTCCTCAAGCCGATTTATTGTCCTTCATCCACACTTATCTTAATAAAGTTTTAATCCTCTTCAAAAAAGTACAAGAATGACAAATAAATTACTATAAATAAGTTAATGAATTTGATAATTTTTTAGTACTAAGCAAATTCGGCTCCAAATCATCCATCATTGTTTCGTTCTATACATAAGTTGCTTACGCAATTATAAGTAACGACTACTTCCATAGTGATTAACCTTTCTATATAGAAAATATATTGTTAGGAGAATAGAAAGCATGAGTAGTACAAATATATCAAAATCGCCTCAAATGACTATTACGTCTAAACAATCTGCTGACATAAAAGAATCGCGAAAAGTATCGCCATACGATGATAGAGAAAGAATTGAAGACACTTTATTACGCTCATTCATTTCAGAAAAAGAAATATTGCTAACTTATTATAAAGATGGTTATTTCCCTACAAGTTATATGACTGTAATTGAATTAAACCCTTTGAAACGTTCTTTAATATGCATAGATGCCTTTGACCGCAAACATACTTTTAGTTTAATCGATATAATCGATGCGCGTTAATTATTTCTATAAAACAAAAATAGCCATTCACCTCATAAAAATTAGGTAAATGGCTATTTTATTTTCTCACAGCTTCACTTATTATTTCGCACTTACAATCTTATAATAAGAACGAACTGTTAAGAAGTAATATCCAATATAAATGACGCCGTATACTCCAATACTAATTAGAAGCGGAATCATAATTTCAAATGGTAATATATTTGCTAAACCTTTTAGTGCAAATAAGCTGTGCAGAATTCCGATTACTAACGGAATAGCGAAGATAAAGCTCACTTGTTTTGCGATAGCCTTCTTCATCTCTTGCTTCGTTACACCAACTTTATGAAGGACAACGTAACGATCACGGTCAGCACTTGCTTCTGTAAGCTGCTTAAAGTAAATGATTGAGCCTGTCGCTAATAGGAAGACTAATCCTAAAAATAGTCCAATGAACATCATTAAGCCTGTCGTTTCAAGCCCCATTTGGAATCCTGTATAGAAATCATTAAATGGTTTTAAAACTTCTGATTCACCAGCTGGCATAACGCTTGCTAATTTCGCTGTTAACTCTTTACTATTCCGCTCACCTTTTACATCAATATTTTTTACAATACGCGTTTCGTTTACTTGTTTCGCTTGCTCATATGTTTGATCCGGAACGATTACAAATAGTTCATTTAAGTTTGTAACACTTCTACTATTTACACCTTTAATTGTTAACTCTTTTGATTCATTTCCAACAGGGAATACAGCTGTATTTCCTGTGTAAAGAGGACCAAAATCAAGATTTTCAATATATAAGCTATCATATACAAAAGCTTCATTCGCACTTAAATTTACAGGTTCTACATCTAAATGTTTCGCAAGTGCATTAAAGTTTGATTGAGAAATAAGCTCGTACTGCTTCGTAATATTGTAGTGCGTGTTCAGAACTTGATCCGCTCTTTCACCTTTAAATGTTCCTTTCACAGGAATCATTTCAACATCTGCTTCATATGTCATTGGATGATTATTCTTCTCTCCAGCAAGTATTTCATTTACTTTTTTATCTAATGCTTCATCTTTTTTCTCATAAGAATAACTATATGGTGCAGCCACTTTTGATTGCGTGAATGTATTGTAATACATCGTAACTGACGTACCAACCGCCGTTAATGTTACTGCACTTAAAATAGCAATTGTCGCAAGTGATTTTGCATTTCCTTTAATGCGATATAGTAACTGTGATGTCGTTACCATATTCATACCGTTATAAAACGCTGACTTATTATTTCTTGCACGTTTTAATACAAATACTGTGAAGAACATGAATAATAAATAAGTTCCTGCTACTGTCGCTAATAAAATGTATAATGCGACGACCATAAAGTCTGCATACATAACTGCTTTCATGTACATTAACGCTAAGAAATAACCTGAACCGATTAAGAAAACTGAAATTAATGCCATAATGACAGAGCCTTTTGGCATTGCTTCTCCTTCACGTTCTGCGCGGAAAAGTTCAATTAACTTAAAGCGATAAATTAAACGATATCCTTGAAGTGATGTATATAAAATAATCACAAAGAAAATAATTGCTGTATCAATAACGGCAGCCATCGGTACTTCAAAATGAACATTTAAGTTTAATCCCATCATGCTTACTAGCAGTTCAAGGAATAATTTTGAAAGGACACTACCAATCGCAATCCCGATAATTAAAGACATTAATCCCATTAACATATTTTCATAAAAGAGCATTTTACCAATCTGTTTTTTACGAATACCTAATAAGGAATATAGTCCAACTTCTTTTTTACGTTTTCTTGTAAAGAATCCGTTCGAATATATAATAAACACCGCTACGAATATAATTAGCATGACACTAGAAACTTGGAACGCTCCACTAATTTTTTTAGAAGCTTCCGCTGCTTTTTCCATTTGTGAATTATATTGCAGTGCTTTAAATGTAAAGTAAATAACGATACTAAAAATCATAGATGCAAAATATACAAAGTAGTCTTTAAAATTCCGCTGTATGTTGCGGAGGGCAATGCTAGATAAGGTCATCAGCCATACCTCCGGAAATAGCAGACATTACGTCAACGACTTGTTGGAAGAATTGTTTACGCGTTAATTCACCGCGGTGCAATTCTTTATATAACTCACCATCTTTAATGAAAATAACTCGTTTACAGTAACTTGCCGCAAATACATCGTGCGTTACCATTAAAATTGTAGAGTTATCATATTCATTTAGCGACTTCATACTTTCAAGTAAATCTGTTGCTGATTTAGAATCAAGTGCTCCAGTCGGCTCATCCCCGAAAATCATACTTGGATTTGTAACAATCGCACGTGATGCTGCACAGCGCTGTTTCTGCCCACCAGATACTTGATATGGGAACTGACTTAAAATATGATCAATACCAAATTTCTTTGAGATTTCAAGAACGCGGCGATCGATTTCATTTGCTTTCACCTTTGATAACGCAAGAGGTAACGCAATATTCTCTTTCACCGTTAACGTATCTAATAAGTTATAATCTTGGAAAATGAACCCTAAATGATCGCGGCGGAATAACGCTAACTTATCATCATTCATTTTCACGATATCTTTTCCATCAATTAAAATCTCACCGTTCGTCGCATTATCAATTGTAGAAAGAACGTTTAGTAAAGTCGTCTTACCCGAACCAGAAGGTCCCATAATTCCAACGAACTCACCTTCTTTTACTTGTAAGTTAATACCTTTTAACGCTGCAAATTTATTACCACCCGTGTCATACACTTTTTCAATATTTTTTGCTTCTAACACTGTTTTCATCTCGACATCCCTCATTTCATCTATTCTCTATTTTCACTATATACATTCTCTACTCTTGCCACTATCGATGTTTCTTACACAAACATGACAGTTATGTAAGCCCGGTGAGCAAAGAAATCAAAATTTAACCTAATGAATCAAAGTACTTTGTTACTATAACATTGGGATATCATGCCATCCATTCATTCTCCTTACAGGAACATTACAATTTTGTAAGGTAAAAAATGCACCCTACAAAGTTGTGCATGAAATGTCGGATGGGGCTATTTTTTTCCTGCTATTCTATTTAACAAGGAGGTCATGGTTATGGATTCACTTAAAAACATGAACGCTGCAATGCAGTATATTGAAGACAACCTTACACATGAAATTGATTTTAAAGAAGTCGCAAAAATAGCTTATTGCTCCGAATATCATTTCAAAAGAATGTTTTCTTTCCTAGCTGGCATATCACTATCAGAATATATTCGCTGTAGACGTCTTACTCTCGCTGCTTTTGAACTAAAAAATAGCGATACAAAAGTGATTGATGTCGCTATAAAATATGGCTACAATTCACCAGATTCATTCTCTCGTGCCTTTCAAAATTTGCAAGGGATAACACCTTCAGAGGCCCGAAGTAGTAGTCATTCTTTAAAAGCCTATTCACCAATGACCTTCCAATTATCCATTCAAGGAGGAAATGAAATGAACTATCGAATTGAAGAAAAAGACTCATTTCAAATTATAGGTATTACCAAACGAGTACCAATCGTTTTTAACGGTGTAAATGAAGAAATTGCTTCTATGTGGAAAAGTTTAAATCCAGAGGCTATTCAAACATTAAAGTCCCTTTCAAACATGGAACCTACTGGAATCATTAGTGCTTCTACTAACTTTTCTGAAGGAAGAATGGAGGAAAAAGGCGAACTCGATCACTACATTGGAGTAGCCACAACGAAAGATTGCCCAGAGCAATTCGCGCAACTTGAAGTCGCAACTTCAACGTGGGCTATATTTGAAGCTGTCGGTCCATTTCCTGAAACATTACAAAATGTATGGGGACGCATTTATTCCGAATGGTTCCCTTCCTCGAACTATGAACTAGCAGAAGGACCAGAAATATTGTGGAATGAACAGAAAGATATATCTTCTTCAAACTTTAAAAGTGAAATTTGGATACCAGTTTTGAAGAAGTTATAAAAAAAAAGCTACTTTTCCATGAAAGGAAAAGCAGCTTTTTTACATTTTTAGTTCTTTTTTATAAACAACATAGGAATATCCCATCGTACCAACAACCAATACAGCAACTACACTTAACAAACTAATCATTTTCCACATTCCCGGTAGAAACGCCGAAATCATAATTACAATACCGCCAATCATCATAATCTTTGATCCTAACCGATGTGTTTTTCTCCACACTTCCTCACTACTTAACGTCCACGGTGTTTTAATACCTATGAAGAAATTTGGTTTACATTGCTGCATATAATTGCCTAGTACAACAAAGAAGATACCGACAATTATGTTCACAACAATTCCAATTGGAACGTTATATCCTAAAGCATTTGCTAGTGTCATCATATTAATAGTAAATAAGAAAAATAAAATTGCTCCATTTATCCTTCCAAGTGCTTTAGGAAATTTTTTATAGTTATCGTACTTCGGATCTATCTTAGGTAATACAGTCACTACTGCATATATAAAAACCATAATTGCTACATCAAAAATCATCATTCCCATTTTTGACATATGCCCATCTACTTCGCCATCAATGTTCCAATGACTCGGAACTTCTCCCGGTAAATAAGGCCACGCGATACTCCATGCAATAATCGTTAAAGCAATTAACAGTAACGGAAATATATGCTTTCTCATTTCCCCTCTTCCCCCTTATTCGTAAACGTAAACACCCAAGTCAATAAATCTTGAAAGACAGTTGTGTTTAAAGAGTACATAACGAATTGACCTTTCTTTTCATCTTGAATAAGTTCAGCATTTTTAAGTGCGTTTAAGTGGTGTGAAATACTTGGTTTTGTCATATTGAAATGTTCAGCGATCTCACCAGCGGTTAGATCACCTTCTTTTAATAAGTCTAAAATTTTTCGCCTTGTTGGATCTGCTAATGCTTTGAATGCTTGATTCAATGTCTTTCTTCCTTTCTATAATTAGACATTTAGATATTTATCTAAATGTTAAACCAATTACCGTTATTTGTAAATTTTATCCAGCGCCCTTTTTACTTTTTACGCTTTTGCCCTATACTGTTTATTAGCTTATCTTTCAACATAATGAAAAGACTTGAAACACATGATACACTATATCTACAATTGTTTTTTTAGGAGGAATATACATATGTACAAAATTTTAATCGTTGAAGACGATCCAAATATTTCATCATTACTACAATCTCACATTCAAAAGTACGGTTACGACGCTGTTGTTACTGAAAACTTTGATGATATTATGGAATCGTTTAATGCAGTGAAACCACATCTTGTTTTACTTGATGTAAACTTACCGAAATTCGATGGATTCTACTGGTGCCGTCAAATTCGTCATGAATCTACTTGTCCAATTATTTTCATTTCAGCGCGTGCAGGTGAGATGGAACAAATTATGGCGATTGAAAGCGGTGCAGATGATTATATTACAAAACCGTTCCACTACGACGTTGTAATGGCGAAAATTAAAGGTCAATTACGTCGTATTTACGGTGATTATGCCCCAAATATTTCTGAACGTATCGTTGAAGTAGAAGGTTTAAAACTATTCCCAGAACGTCCAGAAATTCATTTTGGATCTGAGCAAGTTCTTTTAACGAAGAAAGAAGCTATTTTAGCAGAAATGTTATTATCTAAATTCCCTCGTACGGCGAGCCGTGAAGATTTACTAGCTGCTCTATGGGATGACGAGAGCTTCGTTGAAGAAAACACATTAAACGTAAACATTACGCGTCTTCGTAAAAAGTTCAATGAGCTTGGTATTGAAAATGCTATTGAAACAGTGCGCGGACTTGGGTATCGTTTTAACGCAACTTGGAGTGAATAAGCATGAAGCTATTTTTACGTGATCATTTTGCATTTTTTCTACTGTACGTATTAAACTTCGGTATCATCTTCGTTCTTTATGATGCAGTAGATGGATTTCAAAATAATAAATTTTACTTCGTCGTTTTAAGTTTATATTTATTCATTTGTTTCCTTGCTTATCGTTACGTTCGCAATCGTAGAATGTACCATAGATTAAGTGAGCAACCAGAGAAAATGGAAGATGCATTCATTGAAAGAGCAACTGCTCCGATGCCCCACGGCGTAAATGAACTCGTGCGTACGCAGTATCGTCTCTTCCAAAAAGAACTACAATCGTATGAAGTAAAACAACAAGAACATCAATTATTCATTAACCACTGGGTGCATCAAATGAAGACACCTGTTTCTGTTATGCAGCTTATGGTGCTCGAAATGGAAGATGAACATTTGATTCCGAAATTCAAAAAAGAATTAGAACGATTAAATCAAGGGCTTGATATGGCTTTATATATGGCAAGATTAAATAACTTCCATGAAGATTTCCATGTCGAGACGATTTCATTAAAAGATACAGTAACGAAAAATATTAACGGATTAAAAGAACTATTTATTCGTAATGGCGTTTTCCCTGTTTTAGAAGTCCATTCTGATTTAAAAGTCGCTTCTGATGCGAAATGGCTAAAATTTATCATCTATCAGTTAATGACAAATGCTGTTCGTTACTCTGGTGAGCGCGGAAAGAAAGTGTTCTTATCTGCTTACCGAAACGGAAAAGATATTATTTTAGAAGTTCGTGATGAGGGTGTTGGTATTCCGCAAGAAGATATTCGAAGAGTATTTGAACCGTTTTACACTGGAAAAAACGGCCGTACATTCGGAGAATCTACTGGTATGGGACTTTATATTGTAAGTAAAATTTGTGATTATTTAGGTCACTCTGTCAAACTTGATTCTGAAGTTGGTAAAGGAACGACGATTAAAATCATCTTCCACAACGCTGCAAATAATCAAGCAGAACATACGGAGAAGGTGACCGAAGCATGATCGTAACATATGCTAGCAAAATGTATGAGAACTTACTCTCATACATTTTTTGCAATAAAACTACTTATTTGCCTTCTAGCAGGAGGTACGTATTATGACCTTTTGGCAGTTTGCCTTTAAAAATGTAACACGTAATTCCAGAGCTTATTTTGCTTATTTCGTAAGCAGCTCGTTTTCCATCGCTGTTTTCTTTTCATTCGCTGTTTATTTATTTCATCCGAAATTACAAGATTTCAGTATGAGCTCTGAAATTTCAGGATTAATGATTTTTTCAGAAGTTGTCATTGTCTTATTCTCTTTCTTCTTTCTTATGTATTCAATTGGATCGTTTTTAAAAGTTCGTAAAAAACAATTTGGTGTGTTAACCGTTTTAGGTATATCAAAAAAGCAATTACACCGACTCATTTTCACTGAAAATATGTTAATTGGTATTTTGTCTATCTTTTTCGGTATGCAGTTTGGACTTGTCTTTTCGCAATTTTTCTTATTAGTAACAGCGAAAATTACACATCTACCAGGGACATATTTATATCCCCCTACGAATGCTTTCATTTTAACAACGATTGTGTTTCTTGGTCTCTTTATCGCTGTATCTTCATTTACACCCATGCTAATTCGTACGAAAAAGACGGTAAACCTATTAAAAACGAATGGTAGGAAACAAAAGGAAAGAAAACCATCCATATTTATCTCTCTATTTGGTGCTATCTGTTTATTAGGTGGTTATATTTTAGCGGCAAACCCTAAATATTTCTTCTCAATAAACACGCAAGTAGGCGTTATCTATATGGTTTCAAGTGTTTTTGTGATTCCAGCACTTGTTACAATTGGGACATATTTTTTCTTTTCTCAAATTAGTTTCTTACTTATTTATATTTTAAAGAAAAGAAGAAAGTTTTATATGAAACGAATTAATATGCTTTGGATTTCGGATTTAGCAAGTCGTATTCGAACGAATATCAATATGCTTTTTATTGTAGCGATGCTATCTACAATTGCTTTCACAATGATCACTTTCCTATATGGAGTCGGAAAGTTTACAAAGCTAGATGTTGCGAAAACTTCACCTTTTCCATTTTCTTATTTTTCATATGACGCAAATCCTTTTGTTAACAAGCATTTAACTTGGCTTGAACAGCAGTTACAAAAAGAAAATTTCTCTTATAAAAAGATCAAAACTGATTTATATGAAACACCATTGAAAGAAGATGAAGGTATAACGACTTACAATGACATTTATGCAATGAAACAAAGTGACTATAATAAACTTGCCGTTTCCCTGCGAATGAAACAACTATTCATGAGTGATAACGAAGCATATGTCTTAACAGGTAGCGCTTATGTCACCTTATTCAGCGAGTTTGAGCCAAGCTACAATAGAAAGTCCATTACACTTTCTAGCACAAATACGACATTACAAGTAAAAGGCTATGAACAAGTAGGGGCCATTCCCTCCGACTTTTCATATCAAACTTTAATTTTACCTGACACTGTTGTAAACAACTTACCAAATACAACAAAGCATGTATCAGCGTACAATTATAACGTACAAAACTGGGAAAAGACGTATGAAATTGCTGATAATTTTATGAAAAAAATACAAAGAGATCGACAGGAATTCCAATACGAAGGACCCCTTATACGATCCTATGAATCAGCAGGTTCATTATATAGAATCACATCAGGAAGTGCCGCATATTTCCTAATCGGGACTTTCCTAGGAGTCATTTTCTTTATTGGAGCAGGTAGCGTTCTTTACTTCAGAATGTATACTGATTTAACGAACGAGCAAGAAAAGTATGTAACGATTTCTAAAATTGGTGTAACAGATGCAGAGATGAAACGATCTGCAACCATCCAACTTAGCATTTTATTTTTCATTCCGTACATTATGGCATCCATTCATACAATGTTTGCAACGAAAATGCTACAAGATGTAATTGGTTTATCTTTGTTCAAAGAAGTTTCAGCCGTTCTTATTATTTTTGGATTCGTTGAAATTGTATTTTTCTTCTTCATTCGTTCGCTTTACATGCAAAAATTATCACAATATACTAATACACATTAAAAAAGTTATTACATGAGAAGGTGGGATCTCTTCCCTCCTTTTCATGCTCATTATATTAGGAGGTTTAGGTGAATGACATTTTGGCAGTTTGCCTTTAAAAACGTCTCGCGGAACGCCAGAGCTTATTTCGCCTATTTTGTAAGCAGTGCGTTTTCCATTGCTATTTTTTTCTCGTTTGCAGTTTATTTATTTCATCCTAAATTGCATATGACAGACTTAAATACTGCTCTGAACATATTAATGACAATTTCAGAAGTTGTCATTGTATTCTTTTCATTTTTCTTTTTACTATATTCAATCGGTACTTTCTTAAAAGTACGAAAAAAGCAATTTGGGATTTTAACAGTACTTGGCATCTCTCAAAAACAATTAAAACGACTCATATTTATAGAAAATATGTTAATTGGTGGTCTTTCTATATTTTTTGGCATTCAACTTGGACTTGTCTTTTCACAGTTCTTTTTATTAGTTACCGCCAAGATTACACATGTACCTGGTTTATATTTATATTGGCCGACAGGTGCCATTATTTTAACTATCATTATCTTTCTTGGACTCTTTATTCTCGTATCATCTTTTACACCGATGCTCATTCGTACGAGAAAAGCTGTACGTCTTTTAAAAGAAGGAACAAAACAAAAAGAAAGAAAAGCATCTGTGCTCATCTCTCTATTTGGTGCGATATGTTTAATATCTGGATATACGTTAGCCGCAAATCCATTATATTTTCTGTCGCTAGGTGACATCATTGGGCTTTTATATGCCGTCTCTAGTATATTTGTCATCCCATCGTTTATTGCAGCTGGAACATATTTTTTCTTCTCGCAAATTAGCTTTTTACTCATTCGTATATTAAAAGCTCGAAGAACGTTTTATATGAAACGGATTAATATGCTTTGGATTTCGGATTTAGCATCACGTATTCGAACGAATATTAATATGCTCTTTATTGTGGCGATGCTATCAACGCTCGCTTTTACAATGATTACATTCCTATATGGTTTTGGGAAGTTCACAAAGTTTAATGAAATAAGGAAAAATCCTTTTCCATTTACTTATTTATCACATACTGAAAACACGTTAGGTGATGAACATTTAAACTGGTTAGAACAAAAATTTAATGAAGAACAATTTACTTATGAAAAATTTAAAACGGATATATACGAAGTATCTTTAGCTGAAGATAACACGCAGGTCTATCATGTAATGAAACAAAGTGACTATAATGTACTCGCCAATGCATTAAACTTAGATCCACTCATCGTAAAGAATAATGAATCTTATATTCTTATGAAAGAAATAGATGATCATTTCATTGGAACATTTTATGATAAAGAAAAAAGAGATAGTCTTACACTTACTCAAAACTCTTTACATTTGAAAGTGAAGGATTATAAAAGTACTAGTCCGTTCCCAAACTGGTTAGTACCGAAGTTACTCATTATATCTGATGAAAATGTAGAAGCCTTATCAACTATTTCCAAACAAATGAGTGTATATAGCTTCAAAGTGCCGAATTGGGAAAAGGCATATAATATCGGTGCTGCATTTATAACAAAAATCAGTAACGACAATGCAGCGATTCAAGCAGAACATGCACCATTCCATGCAAGTGAAGCAAGTAACTCTCTATACAAAACGAAACTAAATGTCGCTTCATTTTTCTTGATTGGAACTTTCCTTGGTGTTATTTTCTTTATTGGTGCTGGTAGTGTTCTTTACTTCCGTATGTATACTGACTTAACAAACGAGCAAGAAAAATATGTAACGATTACAAAAATTGGTTTAACAGAAGACGAAATGAAGCGATCTGCTACCATTCAACTCGCTATTTTATTCTTTGTCCCTTACATTATGGCATCCATCCATACGATGTTCGCGACAAAGATGTTACAAGAAATTTTAAATCTCTCGTTCTTCGCTGAGATTACAGTCGTACTTATGATTTTTGGAACGGTTGAAATTCTATTTTTCCTTTTAATTCGTTCCTTTTATATGCAAAAATTATCACAACACATTAAGTTTTAACAGATAGAAAGGTGATTACTATGGAAGAAGTATTACACATAAAAAACGTCTCAAAAGTGTATGAGGGAAAAGTCCCTCATACAGCTTTAAAAAATATAAATTTGCACGTAGATAAAGGTGAATTCGTTGCAATTATGGGGCCATCTGGAAGTGGTAAATCTACGTTTTTAAACGTTATTTCTACAATTGATTCGCCTACTTCTGGGGAAGTCGTAATTAACGGGAAGCGACCGCACACATTTCGTAGAGAAAAATTAGCTATTTTCCGTCGCCAAGAGTTAGGATTTGTTTTTCAAAACTTTAACTTACTCGATACGTTAACGATTGGAGAAAATATCGTATTACCTTTAACGTTAGACAATGTTCCTTTAAAAGAGATGGACAAAAAACTCGATAGCATCTCAACCAAACTAGGAATTGATCATATTTTAAATAAACGTATTTTTGAAGTTTCAGGAGGACAAGCACAGCGTACTGCTGTAGCACGCGCCGTTATTCATCATCCTTCTCTCTTACTAGCTGATGAACCTACAGGGAACCTAGACTCGAAAGCAGCTATTGATGTAATGGAGTTATTTACAAAGTTAAACAAAGAAGAAGATGCAACGATTTTAATGGTTACGCATGATCCATTTGCAGCCAGTTATTGTAACCGCGTCATTTTCATTAAAGACGGCGAGCTTTATAACGAACTGCACCGCGGGCTATATCGCGAGAAGTTTTATCAAGAAATATTAGATGTTTTAGCGTTATTAGGAGGAAGACGTGGATGACATTTTGGCAATTCGCATTTAAAAATGTCTCGCGTAATTCGAAAGCATATTTCGCTTATTTTGTAAGTAGTGCTTTTTCTATAATGGTTTTCTTTTCGTTTACCGTATACGCGTATCATCCGCGCTTACAAAGTGTACAAAGCTTTCAAGAACGTGATCCTCTAATGAACTTAGCTAGTACAGCACAGCTTGTGATCGTTATGTTCTCGTTCTTCTTTCTCTTATATTCAATTGGAACTTTTTTAAATGTTCGTAAGCAGCAATTTGGGATACTCACGATTCTCGGTATCTCACAGAGACAATTAAAAAGACTTTTATTTACTGAAAACATGATAATCGGGATATTATCTATCTTTATCGGCATTCAAGGTGGTCTTGTATTTTCTAACTTTTTCTTATTAGTCACTTCGAAATTAACAAGTGCGAAAGGCCTTTATTTATATTGGCCAACAGAAGCGATTATCGTTACAACCGTAACGTTTATCATTTTATTTTTAATTGTTTCTACGTTTACACCAATGTTTATTCGTACTCGAAAAACAACGCAGCTTATTAAGGGAGTTAAAAAAGAGAAGAGCGAAAAAAAACCATCTATACTCATTTCGCTATTTGCTTTAACTTGTTTAGGCCTATGCTATTATATCGCCGGTTATCCACAAGGCTATGTAACTGAAAAAAATGTCCAAAATGGATCCGTATTCTTAATTATGCTATCTATTTTACCGCTCGTAGTAGTCGGGACATATTTATTCTTTTCACAAACATTTCTTCTCTTTATCTATATTTTAAAGAAACGAAGAAAGTTTTATTTGAAACAAATAAATATGTTATGGATTTCAGATTTAGTTTCTCGTACCCGCAGTAATATTAATGTACTCTTTATCGTTTCTATGCTATCTGCACTTGCCTTTACAATTATTATCGGGTTATTTGCAGCAAACAACCATACGAAAGCATCCATACTAGAACGATATCCAATACCCTTCACCTATACATCAGAAGGTGCTAATGCATTTGAACAAAAGCATATTACTACGATTGAAACTGAACTTACAAATGCTAATTTTCAATATAACAAATATAAGTTTACCGTTTTAAAAGATACAACTTCAAAAGAGTCAATTGCCATTATGAAAATGAGTGATTATAACGCAATTGCAAAGCAATTAAACAGACCAGAAATCACTCTCGATTCTACACAAGTTTATAGTATTTCTCGCTATTCACCAGCACTACTAAATCTCGTGTCTAACCCATTTGCGAAGCAGGACACGCTTACACTTGGTTCTAATAAAAAAGAATTTCAAATTAAAGGTTTTATTAATAAAGGAATCGCGCCACCCTTTACATTACCTCATTTAATTGTGATGCAAGATGAAGTAATTGAAAATATGATTCCTCATATTGAAACCATTACAGTTTATAACTACTTCGTAGAAAATTGGGAAAATGCAATTATCCCAACAAAGAACATATTAAAAAGCTTAGATCACGATTCAAAAACCTTGTATGAAACACATAAGGATGAAGAAAATTTCAGCCAGCTATTTCATATTGATACAGCTACGGATGAACTCCTTCACAGTAAGGAAAATGCAGTAGCTCGATTCTTTATCTGGGCATTTCTCGGCTTTATTTTCTTTATCGGTGCGGCTAGTGTTTTATACTTCCGTATGTATAACGACTTAACGACTGAAAAACAAAAATACATTACGATTACAAAGCTTGGATTAACTGAGTCAGAAATGTTTCGCTCCGCAACGATTCAATTAGGAATTTTATTTTTCGTCCCTTACATCGTTGCTGGTGTTCACACGTTATTTGCAGTTAAGTTTTTACAAAGCATGTTCGCTTTTTCTTTACTAAAAGAGTTATTAATTGTACTCACCTTTTTCGGGATTATCGAGATTATTTTCTTCTTCTTAATCCGCTCTCTGTACATTAATAAATTATCACAACACATAAAAATATGAATAAAATGGCCTTGTGCAATACGCACAAGGCCATTTTCAATAGTTTTTAATTAGCAGCAATATCCACCATAGCCGCCGCCGTAACCACCATAACCACAAGAACCGCCACCGCCGAAGCAGCTAGCACCGATGATGATTAATAAAATAAACAATACGATTAGAAGCGCAAAACCGCCGCCGCACCCATGTCTGCGGTTACAATCATCATGTCTGTGTTCACACTTTTCGCTCATTACTCTATTCCTCCTTTAGTATCATTCATAACAAGTTCACCTTGCTCTAAATGAGGGGATTCCATTTATAGTATGTTTTCAGGGCGAATAGGAAGCTTGGCTTACTTAAAAACGGGCTTGTTTTGGCAATTGGGCTTCATCAAAAAAAAGATACCTATTGAGGTATCTTTTAAAGAAACATATTCAACATAAGGGCAAAACCGAATGCAATAAATGATAACAATGTCTCCAGCACCGTCCACGTTTTAAACGTTTCTTTTACTGTCAAACCTAAATACTCTTTTACAAGCCAGAACCCTGCATCATTTACGTGAGAAAACATTAATGAACCTGCTCCGGTTGCAATAACAAGTAACTCTAAATTCACACCAGACATGTGCTGAATAACTGGTGATACAATTCCTGCTGCTGTCGTTAATGCTACTGTCGCTGAACCTGTTGCAATTCGGATTAATCCAGCTACCATGAAAGCTAATACGATTGGTGATAACGATATATGTTCTGCCATTTGTGCAATCGCTGTTCCAACGCCGCTTTCAATTAATATTTGTTTAAATCCACCGCCTGCACCGATAATTAAAATAATAGAACCGACCGGTAATAAACTATCGTCTGTTAATTTTTTAATCATCTTTTTATTAATACCTTGTCTCATGCCAAGTAAATAAAACGCTGCAAAACATGAAATGAGTAAAGCGATTACTGGACTTCCTATAAAAACTAAAAATTCAGTCATCTTTTCCGGTAATGAAATATACGGTGCAACGACTGATAAAATCATCAATACAACTGGTAATAAAATAATAAAGAATGAAACTTTACGACTCGGTAAATCAGTTGAGACAGTCGTAACTCGAATAAGCTCTGGTTCATTTTCAGGTATAACTCTTTTATGTACCCACTTTGCAAATACTGGTCCTGCAATAATAGCTGTTGGTAACGCGATAATTAATGAATATAAGAGCACCTTTCCTAAGTTCGCGTGATAAATACCGATTGCTGTCATCGCCCCTGGATGTGGTGGCACGAGCCCGTGAACAATAGATAATCCCGCAATAACAGGTAAGGCAATTAATAAGATGTTTTGCTTCGTCGTTTTTCGAATCGAGATAACGAGTGGTAATAAAATGACGATTCCCACTTCAAAAAATACTGGAATCCCTATAACAAATCCTGCAAATAACATAGCCCAAGGTAGTTTCTTCACACCGAAAAATCGAATAAAGAAATCTGCCACTTGCATGCCGGCCCCTGAATCGGACATCATTTTCCCTAAAATTGTTCCAAGGGCTAAAATGCCAACTAAATGCCCTAGTACACTACCAACACCAGTTTCATAGGCAGTTACTATTTTCGTTAAATTCAGTCCAGACATAATAGCTAAAAATAAACTCGCAACTGTTAAACTAATAAATGCATGCCATTTCCACCATGATACCCCTAAAATAACAATCGCGATTGCAAGTAACGTGACGATTAATAAGTATATATCCATCTCTCATTCCCCTTACTTTATAAAAAAAGAGGGAAAATCCCCTCTTTTTTATACGTCATAATTCACTACATAATGCTGCATTTCTGTATTGTAGTAGCCTTCGCTATATTCAATTACTTCGCCAACTTCATCGTAAGAATAGCGCATTCGTTTTAACAACGCTGTGCCCTCTTTTTCACCTAACGATTCTGCAACGAAACTAGGTGCCAGTCCAACAGCGAATTCATCTCTGAAGTTTTCTAAATGTATACCTCGGTCTTCAACTAAATCGTAAAGCGATTGCAAGTCAAAGTCCGATAAATCAGTGCTTGCCATTCGTGCTGAGAAATAGTGCGTATAATGAATGTACGGTGCATCATTTAACGTATATAAACGTTCAATACGAAAACTCTCTTTACCGAATAATCGAAACGGCACTGTTCCTTCTTCATTCTGAACAACTTCTGCTTTTAGCAATTTCTTCTGTACTTTATAGCCTTCTTCCACTAACACTTCTGTAAATTTCTTACCCTTTGACAGCTTTGTCGCAGAAGTATTACGGATGACTTTCGTTCCTTTACCGCTTTTCTTTTCCAAATACCCTTCTTGAGCAAGTTCTTTAATCGCATTTCGTACTGTAATTTTGCTCACTTTGAACTCTTCTTCTAACTGTGGTTCGGAAGGAATATTCGTATGAATCGCATATACACCATGCAATATTCGATCACGAATAATATTTTTTATTTGTAAATATAATGGTCCTTTTTTCCTCGTTACGTTCACCTTTACACCCACTACCTTTCTACATCACCTACTGATGCCGTCATTACCCGAAGTATATCCTTCTCTGATGACATTGGCGTATCACCGACGATTGTATGTGCAAGCATTCCAGCTGCTGACGCAAATGAAACAGCTTTCTCTGGTGCAAACTCTTCTATCTCGCCATGAATAATCCCGCTCGTATAAGCATCTCCAGCACCTATTCTATCATATACAGAAAACGTAAGTGTTTTTGCAAAAGTGAACGCACCATCTTTACATATAAACCCGCGAAGCGAGTGTGTATTATCACTATTAATAGAGCGATGTGTACCAGCAATGGTAGCGATACGATATGTTTCAGCTACCTTTGGAATCAGATCAACAAGTTGTGCTTCTCGCTCCGTCTCTTCTGTTTGCATTCCTAGAACAAACATCGCATCCTTTTCGTTCATCATAACGATATCAGCAAGAGCTAACATTTCTTCATAATGCGGTTTCGCCTGCTCATATCCGTCTTCTCCCCAAAGAGATGGACGATAATTACAATCAAAAACGACAGTGCCTCCGTTTTCTTTCACTGCTTTCGCTAAAGATTTCATGTGACGACGCACCGTATCATTCATCGCAAGTGTAATCCCGCAAAAATGAACGATATCAATTTCCTTAGCAATTTCTTCAAATTGATACATCTCTTCACATGCCGTATTGAAACTACTTTCTAATCGATTTGAATATGTAACGCGGCTCGTACGTGCACCAAATCCATTTTCTAAAAAGTACATGCCGACATATTTACCGCCTCTTGAAACAAGTGATGTTTGCACACCTAACTTTTGAATATAAGATAATGCCGCATCTCCAACCGAATTTTCCGGTAAAGTTGAAATAAGAAGCCCTCCATGCCCTAGATGAGAAAGCGCAGCTGCAACGTTCACACCTGTACCAGAAAATGAGTATTTTAATGTATTTGCTTGCGACAACAATTCATATCCTGGTACTTGCAGGCGCATCATTACTTCACCGAACGCTGCAATTTTCTTACGCATATTGATCAACTAGCTTTTTCACGACTGCTAATAATTCACGAACATCTTCTACTTTCGTATTACCAGTTTCTTTATCAATAATAGAAGAGTATACATGCGGAATAACTTGCTCTACATTTGCTTCAAGCGCAATACGTACAATTGTTTCAAAGTTTTCTTTATCGATTCCGCCCGTTGGCTCTAATGCGAATCCTTCTTCCGCACAAGCTTTCGCAACTGCGCGATATTCTTCTTCATGAGCTAGACCTTTCATCGGGAAGTATTTCAATGAATTTCCGCCCATATCACGTACAAGTGCAATCGCTGTTTTAATTGGAACGATTGCTTTTTCTTCTCCAGCAGCACTAATTGGACCAGTAGAAATATTTACGTAACCTACTTTTCCTGTTGGTGATACTAAACTATTAATCCAGCTATCTTTTCCGCCAAGATTTGCACGTGTTGCCCCAACTGAAGGGAACACTTGGTTAATATGGCTACCAGGATAATGCTTCGCAATTTCAGCTACAACTGCTGCTTGACGATTATCTCCTGCTCCTAGTCCGATTGATACAGCATCATCAATTTCTTTTCCGTATGCTTTCATCGCTGTAACAGCTTCTTCTACAGTTGGGTAATCTTTTGATAACACTCCTACTACTACATAACCTTCTGCTGCTTCAAAAATATCTTTCGCATTTTCGATATTGTTCGCTAATACATTTAATGCTACGCGGCCTTTATAAAAACGTTTTTGAATGTTTGTCATTTTAGTTTCCCCCTACAATTTCTCTCATTTTTTCTTCAATCACATGTATGTCATCACCTTGAAGTGGACGTGGATCGATATCAAAGAATCCTTGTCTTACTCCGTAATCACGTGTGTAAATTGCGATTTCCCCGTCGCGTAATGCAGTCACAACGTCTTTTGCCGATTTATTTAACTCTTTCTCGTTAATATGAATACGAGCTCTAAAGATTGCTCTTCCCGCTTCATCTTGAACAATCGTTACATTTATACCGTTTAATTCTTTTAGCGGCATAAGTACTTGTAACAACTCTTTTTCTTGCTCACTCTTATCTTCTTTTACTCCGTACTCATCAAGCGCTTGAAGTAAGCCAAATGTTGTTTCTTTCCCAACTTTCATACTTCTTCCGATGCAATGCAATTGCACTTTCAGCCACTCAATATACTTTCTTTTACCGCCAACAATACCTGAAGTAGGTCCTTCAATTGCCTTTGAACCGCTATAAATGGCAAGGTCTGAATACTTCACATATTTTTGAATATCTTCTTCAGCTGCCGCATCGACGATAAGTGGGATGTTATTTCGCTGCGCTACTTCCCATGCTTCTTCAACAGAAATCATATTTTTTTGCACTGCATGATGGGATTTCACATAAAGAATCGCCGCTGTATTTTCACCAATTGCATCTTCAATATGCTCAGCTTTTCCTTCATTTGCGTAGCCAACTTCAACGAGCTTACCTCCGCCTAAATAAATCATCGTTTCAACAGGAGCACCGTATTGAACGTTATGACCTTTTAACATAATCACTTCGTTTTTCGCGATGACCTCTTGATGAAGTCTTTCACTTTTACGACGATTTCCTTCTGTAACGATACCAGCAATAGAAAGCGCAATTCCGCTCGATGCTGAGTTCACAACAACCGCTGCCTCTACATCTAGAATTCTCGCAATATGGTCTCCTGCTTTATCTACTAAATCAGCAATTTCCACATAATTTTGTCCACCATGTTTCATCGCATCCATAACTGTATCTGTCGGAGCGGATACACCTAAAATACTCATTCTACCGCTCGCATTAATTACTCTTTTTAATCCGTACTTAGCATTCAATGAATGACCCATTGATTACAACCCCTTTCGTATCAATCCTTTTTTCAGCAATGCGCTGATCCCCTTCTGAATCAATTAACGTAACCTTCTCATCTTTCACCGTAAATAAAGTTAAATTTGCAATATCTCCTTCTTGAATACGACCAAGCTCTGGTTTCTTAAGCCATTCTGCTGCATTTTTCGTAACCGCATCAATTACTTCTTCTAGCGGATAACCTAAGTAAAGGAATTTCGAAAGAACGTGAGCCATACTATACACTGGACCGTGTATACGATTCTTCCGGTAAATATCTGTACTAATTGTATGAAAGGCAATATCGTGACGCTTCGCTGCTTCTGCTACTTTAAAAGAAAAACTAGCATTACCGTGACCAACATCTAAATGCACACCGCGATTCACTGCATCTAGTAAAACAGGTAGCGGTTTGCCTTCTTCATCAAATAAATTATTTTCTTTCCCGTTTAAGTAATGTGTAATGACATCATCTTTTTCTAAAAGAGGTACAACTTCCTCAATGCGAGGAGGCGCTGAACCGATATGTACCATAATCGGCAATGATGTTTCACGGGATAAAGAGCGCGCTACATGAAGTGGTTCAATTCCACTATCACAAACGACACTTTTACTCATTCTCGCTTTTAACCCAACGATTACATCTTTATACTTTTCTACTGCTTCTATTACTTTCTCTTTATCGATCCATTCCATATTGGATAATTCATCAATTCGTTTCAAACCGATGCGAGAAATATTTAAAAAGGCAAATAAATTCGTTTTCGCCTGTTCTCTACTTTTTACTAAATCTGCAATGCGATCAGCTCCGCAGCTACCCGCATCAACGATTGTCGTTACCCCTTGCTTAACGCCAATTTTATCCACCTCATCGCCATATGGATCAAACTCTGGAAAAGCATGAACGTGCAAATCAATCCAACCACTCGATACGTAAGTACCTGAGTAATCAAGAACCTTTCCACCCTCACCAGCACCAGCTTTCGTCACCTGTGCGATTTTATTATTTTCAATTACAATGTCAATCTCTTCCCCGTTTACACGTTTCACATTACGTAGTACGAATCGCTCTGTCATTGTACTTCCACCCTTTTCTATAAGAAGCCATAAGAATACGCTTACATTAAAGTTTCATTTTATATCTCTTTCACACGTTTAGCGTAACACAAAAAAAGAAAGAAGTAAATATAACGTTATAATGTTTAAAAGTGAAATAAAAGATACTCCTCAAAATGCTGATAGTACAGGAAATTATATCAACGATTTTTCGAATATATCTATCATAACTTACAATCGTAACTCAAAATACATCAACGATTCGACAAGGAATATTGATTTACCGACAAAAAACACCAATCCCTTTCTTACATACGAAAAGGCTGCTCCAAGCGGAACAACCTCTTTTTCTATTCCTGAACCGTCACAACTACCCCGTCCATATTATTCCCGGAAATTTCATACTGCTTATTTACTGGAACACTCACTTTCATATTCCCTGAAACTTTATAATAAGAAACCGTATATTTCTTACCTTCCACATCGGTTGTGATTTCTTTTTTCTCTTTCAAGAACTCTAAGTATTCCTCTAATGTAATTTTCTTTTTTTGCATAATTGCGCTATGAGGTAAGCCGACATAACGAATGTGCCACGGTTCATATTGAATGCCTGTAATATGACTTTTATTTTTCGGATAGCGTAACACAAAGCCGTGCTTCCATACGTTTTCTGCAACCCACTTACCTTCAGGAGCTTTCTCCATTTTCTTTTGCGTTGAACCAACGTCCAGTGATAATCCTAAATTATGTTCACTGTATCCTGCCGGGAGTGCATAATCCGATCCCATTTCTTTATATAATTTACTTTGTTCTTTAAAATCTCGATACCCACTACTCATTAAGAAATTCTGTACTCCGTCTTTTCCAGCTGCATCGACAACGTTCAAAAACTTTTTCACAACATCCTTTGATAAACGAAGATTTCTATCAAATATTACATAGCCTCTTACTAATTCACTACTATGATTTACATTTATAATATCGGACCTAATACTATCTTTTTTTACTGGGTAATCTTTGTTAACTAATAATAAATCCCCTTTATAAATTTCTTCTTTTGTAATCTCCACATTTTCCATATTGGCAGCCTTTACTGCACTATCTTTTCCATCAATTTTCACATCAATTTCCTTTTGAAATAACGGTGATATATAAACGCCTACACAGATTGTGCATGCTATAAAAAAAGAAATAAATACCCACTTTTTCATTTCTAGTTCCTCCTTAACGTAACTTACGTCTAGAATAGAAAAAACTATTAAAATAAAAAGTGGGGTAAAGTTTAAATTTTTATTAAATTGTTAAGTTCTTGTCTTTTGGCAATCGTACTTCAAACATTGTTCTAACTACATTACTTTCAGCAGAAATCGTACCGTTATGCTGCTCGACAATATTTTTTGCAATAAATAGTCCCAGGCCTGTCCCGCCACGGTTCTCCGTTCTCGATTTATCACCTGTATAAAACATATCAAATAGATACGGTAAATCTTCTTCTGGAATGCTATCTCCGTAATTCATAACTTGTACGACAACTTCTTCATTATCGATATACCCATTCATATCAACAAATTGCCCATCATATCCGTATCGAACGGCATTTGTTAACAAGTTTTCAAATACTCTAGCTAGCAATTTTCCATCACCGTTAATCGGCAAATGAGGATCCACATTCAATCTAGCTTCTAACTGATGTTTTTCTAATAACGGATACAATTCCTCATCTAGCTGTATAAGCAGCTCACTTATATCAATTGGCTTTTTATTTAGTTGTAACATGCCATAATTCATACGTGTAATTTCAAATAACTCATCGATTAAACTTTCCAGCCTTTGCGATTTCGTATATGCAATCGTGGAAAAATGTTTAATTTGTTCTTTTGTTAAGTTCTCATCTTTAAGAATTAAATCTAAATATCCTAACACGGATGTTAATGGCGTTCTTAAATCATGAGCTAAATTCACAACGAGCTGATCTTTACTACTTTCCGCAAAGTCTCCTCTTTCCACAGCTTCTTTTAACTTTTCACTCGCAACATTTATTTCACGTGCGATATTTCCAAATTCATCATTTGATGAAATTGGAACTTGTTTTGTAAAATCTCCGTTCGCAAGATGATGAATCCCATTAGAAATTTCATCAAAGTATTTTAAATACGGTTTTGTTAAAAAGAAGAAAAAGATAATAGATAACGGAATAAAGAAAATTAAAAAGAAGTTAATGTCTCCAAATTCCCTTACCATTGACCGAAATTGCGCTAAAGGCTCTTCATAGCGCACCATCGTTTTATAATACAGCTGTAATCCTTTATAAATCATATAAGTTACAGTAGCTGCGAGCACCATACTTAACGCAAATAAGGTAATCATTTTAAATCGAAAGCTTTTCATCATGTTACCCATTGAAAGTATAACCTACCCCCCACACTGTTTTTATTAACTTATCTTTTCTTTTATCTTCCCCAAGTTTTTTTCGCAACGTACGAATATGTACCATAACTGTATTTCCACCTTCATAATAATCATCTGCCCATACGTGCTGAAAAATATTTTCCACATTGTACACTTTCTTCGGATGACTCGCTAATAAATATAAAATATCGAACTCTTTCGGTGTTAACTCAATTTGCTCTCCGTACACGTTCACTGTTCTTCGTTCAGGATCAATAATAACTCCGCCTACCTCTAAAGCAGATTTGCTCTCCGCTACTTTCGGTTGATTTAATGTAAGAAATCGGCGTAATTGTGCATTTACACGTGCGACTAATTCAATCGGCGTAAAAGGTTTCGTCATATAATCATCTGCACCTAATACAAGACCTGTCACCTTATCAAAGTCCGAAGTTTTCGCACTCAAGAAAATGATCGGCATATGATGCTTCGCGCGAATTTGACGCGTCACCTCATACCCATCCATTTTCGGCATCATAATATCTAAAACCACTAAGTCGATTGGCTGCGTTTCAATAATATGAACTGCCTCTTCCCCGTCCGCTGCCTTCACAACATGGTACCCTTCTTTTTCTAAATGTATCTCAATTAAATCAGCAATTTCTGCCTCATCATCCGCTATTAAAATTGAAATGCGCTTCATTTTACTCCCCCTTTATACGCTCGATTTTAAACTAGTCTATCCAATTTGTACAATACAAAAAAGGCTACTCATTTGAGTAGCCTTAGTAAATGAAATTATATCGACGATTTTCCAATTATATCGAACACAACTTGAATTATATCGGCGATTTTCCAATTATATTAACCGTAACTCGAATTATATCAGCGATTATTGAATTATATCGACTTACCGACAATTAACGACAAAATCCTCTCGCTATTTGCTTACATCCTGATTAAAGATTCAATTCATCGCTCAAAAACAATCCGCTGCTTCGTTATTTCTTCCAATCTTCCGCGGTCAACTTTATACTCAGCATCAACGCTTTGCGGTACAATCACTTTTCCGCCCTCAAGCATCACTGTCGGCGAAATAATATCCTTCTCCCAATGTCTACTAGAAGCAGATATATCGCCTGGAATCGTAAAGTTTGACAATGAGGCAAGTGCAACATTTTGCGCTCGTGAAATCCCCATCTCTACCATACCACCGCACCAAACTGGTATGTTATGCGCCATACAATAATTATGAATTTGAACCGATTCTGTTAATCCGCCTACTCGCCCTGGTTTAATGTTAACGATTTGGCAGCTGCCAAGTGTAATCGCAACGCGCGCGTCTTCTACACTATGGATGCTTTCGTCTAAACAAATTGGCGTTTCAATTTTCTTTTGCAGCTGTGCATGATCAAGAAAATCATAATCCGCTAGTGGCTGTTCAATCATCATCAATTGAAATTCATCTAACCGTTTTAATTTCTCTACATCAGCTAACGTATACGCTGAATTCGCATCAGCCATTAACGGGATATGCGGAAACTCTTTACGTATTTCTTTCAATAATTCGTAATCATGTCCCGGTTTTATTTTCACTTTAAAACGCTCGTATCCTTCTTCTGCGTACTTCTCAATTTGTTTTAACATAACCGGAATCGTATTGATCCCAATTACAACACCGACTTCAATTTCAGTCCTAGTTCCGCCAAGCAATGTCGCTAACGATTTCTTTTGACGCTTCGCATATAAATCCCAAACAGCCCCTTCAATTCCGGCCTTTGCCATTCGGTTTCTTTTTATATGCTGAAACAAACTCGGTATTTCATTCGGATGAGAAATTTCAGCCTTTAATAAATCAGGTAATAAAAAGTCTCGCAGTACATGCAGCGCTGTCTTCACTGTTTCTTCCGTGTACCATGGTTCAGAAAAAGCAACGACTTCACCAAATCCAATGTATCCGTCCGTATCTTCTAATTCAATGACGATACTCTCACGCGTTTCATACGTTCCGTAGCTTGCAGCAAACGGGATTACAAGTGGCATTTCCGTTATATAGAGTTTCGCTTTTTTTATCTCCACCTACATCTCCTCCACTAATTGTCTTAACTCTCGTCTTAACAATTTTTTCGAGGCGTTTCGTGGTAATTCCTCTAAGAAACTTGCTTTCTTCGGCACCTTATATTTCGCTAATTTCTCCTCGCAAAAATGAAGAATTTCTTCTTCTGTTACCTCTCCGCTTTTTACAACAAAAGCAGCGGGCACTTGTCCCCATTTATCGTCAATCATACCAACAACACCAGCTTCCGCTACCGCTGGATGAGAGAGCAACACCTCTTCAATTTGAGCCGGATATATATTCTCTCCGCCAGAAATAATTAAATCACTGCGGCGATCTAATACATATAAAAATCCTTCTTCGTCTAAATAACCGAGGTCACCAGTATGAAGCCATCCGTTTTGAATTGTTTCGCGCGTCGCATCTTCACGGTTAAAGTAACCGCCTGTTACGTTTGGTCCCTTTACTACGATTTCGCCTTCCGTACGCGGCGGCACTACGACACCATCTTTTTCAATACGAAGTTGGCACTGAAATAGTGGTTTTCCAGCTGACCCTACTTTCGTTAACATGTAATCTGCAGATAACGTACAAATTTGGGACGACGTTTCTGTCATACCGTACGTTTGATACACAGGAATTCCTTTATCTACACACGTTTCTAATAATGGTTTCGGGGCTGGTCCTCCGCCAAGTAACATGCATCGTAAAGAAGATGGATATGTCCCTTCTCCAAGTCTCTCTAATAAATCAGTTAACATTTTTGATACGACAGAAATAATCGTAACGCCTCTCGTTTGAAGTGCAGTATGAATAAAATCTGCATCATATTTCGGAACGAGTAAAATGCGCATTCCGTACATAATGTTTTTCATTAAAAGGGAAAGACCGCCAACGTGGAACATCGGCATACAAGCTAACCAGCAATCATCATCACGAAGCCCTAAATTAAGCGAAGAACCAACCGCGCTTGCCCAGTGATTGCCGTACGTTAAAATAACGCCTTTCGGTTTCCCTGTCGTCCCTGACGTATAAATAATTGTCATCGCTTCTTCTAAAGAGAATTCTTCTTGTATAGAGGCTTCCGCCTTCGGTCCATTCATCACTTCAGCAAATGAATAGACAGGAACAGCTTTAGCATCAAAATCTTGATCCGTCACTAAACAAATAACTTCAGCATCATCCATTTGCCAAAGTAGCTCTTCTCTTGAAAGACGCGTATTTAAAAGCACAGCTACTGCACCTACGTAAGATAGGGCGTGAATAACTGAAATCATCTCCATACCATTTTTCATCAGAACAGCCACCTTTTGCCCCCGTTTCACTCCTACATGCGTGAGGTGTTCACAAACAGATACTACTTTTTCATGTAGCTGCATAAAAGTAACTTTCTCTTCCTCTATTTCAATTGCAGTGCGATTTGGTGTTAAAAATGCACGTTGTATTAACCAATTTGGCATCGTCTCCATTGTTCATTCTCCTTTCATGAAAGAAAGAGACTTGATATGATATCAAGTCTCTTAGTTGTTTTGTTTCCATTTGATCCCATCTAGCTACAGCGGCTAGAACAGTCGGTCGTTTCACGCCTTCCTACGAGGCAAAAGCGCCTCTACGTCAGGAGTTCCAACGCCCTCTTTGTTCTAAACGAGCTGCTTCCGCTTTTGATCCCATCTAGCTACGCCTCCTAGCCCCTTCCGTCTAAGAACCTTCCGCACGAGAAAGTAAAAAACACTTTCTGTGCGAAAGAACCTTAGCCTACGAGGCTAAACAGTCGGCTCCGCTTTTGATCACGGGAAACGAGGGAATTGACCGAAGTCCGGACTGCGTTTTTCTTTGAACGCGTCGCGACCTTCTTTTGCTTCGTCAGTTGTGTAGTACAATAACGTTGCATCTCCAGCTAGTTGTTGAATACCAGCTAGACCGTCTGTGTCTGCGTTGAATGCAGCTTTTAGGAAACGAAGTGCCATTGGGCTGTTTGCTAAGATTTCTTGTGCCCATTGTACTGTTTCTGCTTCAAGTTGTTCTAATGGTACTACTGTATTTACTAAGCCCATATCAAGCGCTTCTTGTGCGTTATATTGACGGCATAGGTACCAAATTTCGCGAGCTTTCTTGTGGCCTACCATACGAGCTAAGTAACCAGCTCCGTATCCACCGTCAAAGCTTCCTACTTTAGGACCTGTTTGTCCGAATACAGCATTGTCTGCAGCGATTGTTAAATCACATACGATATGAAGTACGTGTCCACCACCAATTGCATAACCTGCTACCATTGCAATAACTGGTTTAGGGATTGCGCGAATTAGACGTTGTAAGTCTAATACGTTTAGACGTGGGATTTGGTCGTCACCTACATATCCACCATGACCGCGAACTTTTTGGTCGCCGCCAGAACAGAATGCACGTCCACCTTCACCTGTTAAAATGATAACGCCAACATTTGCATCATCACGAGCATGTGCAAAAGCGTTGATTAACTCCATTACCGTTTTTGGACGGAATGCGTTATGTACTTCAGGACGGTTAATCGAAATCTTTGCGATACCATTGTATGTTGAATAAATAATATCTTCGTAATTGCCTTCTTTTACCCATTCAATAGCCATTACAACTACCTCCTTGTATATTTCTGATCTCCTCTATAAGTGTGTCTTCCTTCTTAGATGAAAAAAGCATCACTGAATAGTTTTTAGAAATCCCTTTACTATTGTATCAAACTTTTCCGGTTGTTCCACATGAATTGCATGGCCAGCACCATCAATTTTGACAAATTTCGCGTCAGGGACGCATTTTTCAATGTTTTTTAATATACGAAAGAACTTTTCATCATGCTCTCCGTTCATTAAAAGAACAGGAATTTTTAATTTTGGCAGCTCGTTCCACCATGAAGGCTGAGCCCCCGTTCCCATGCCACGTAAGCTATTTGCGAGCCCTTTTGGGTTGTTAGCAAGTCGTTCTTTTCGCACTGCTTCTTGTGCATTTTGAGTTAAATTTTTTTGCGTTCCAAACATCGGAATATTTTCCCATATTGATACAAAGCTTTTAATGCCTTCACGCTCAATTTTATTGGCAAGTCGCCCATCTTTTTCACAACGTTCTTTTCTATCCTCTTCACTTTCAAGCCCAGCTGTACAATTTTCTAATAAAAGAGAACGTACATATTCTGGATATAGGCATGCCATCGTAATCGCCAGTCTACCGCCCATTGAATAGCCAAGTATGTGCGCTTTTTCAATATGAAGATAGTCTAGTAGCTCTTTCATTTGCAATGCCGCATTTCGAATATCATAATGCGTCACATCTTTGGGACTTTCTGTTTTTCCATGCCCAACAATGTCTACTAAAATGACTTGAAATTGCTCGCTCCAAGAAGGAACGAAAGAACGCCACGTTTCCATGCTTCCCGTAAAACCATGAAGAAGTAGAAGTGGTTCCCCGCTTCCGACTACTTCATATTCATACGATACACCTTGCAGCGTTACGTTCATTTTGATTCACCTTGCAACGATGTAGTAATTACGTCCTGTGTTTTCGCCCATAATTTGCGGTGCAATGTTAAGTTTTCATCACGGTTCGTACAAATTTCTACAACGTGTAAGCCTTCCGTCGTTGTTCCTTTTTGTACCTCTTCGCGGAATTGCTCCCAACCATTTACACGGCTAAATGAACCACCGTACATTTTAACAACGTGTTCATAATCAAGACCAATCGGTGTTCCAAATAACGATTCGAAATGTTCCTTTTTCTCATACTGTGGTAAGAATGAGAAAATACCGCCACCGTCATTATTTACAACGACAATTGTTATATTTAATTCATGTAATTTTGCGGCTAATAATCCGTTTAAATCGTGATAAAATGATAAATCACCGATCACTAATACGAGCGGTTCACAAATAATGCTCGCTCCTAAAGCTGTCGAAATGATTCCATCAATCCCATTTACACCGCGGTTTGCCATCACTTGAATATTTTTCTCCGATGTGAAGAAGAATGAATCTGTATCACGAATTGGCATACTATTACTTGCAAATAACGTTGCCCCTTCTGGTAATACGCGGACAATATCCGTAATGACTTTCCCTTCAAATGCCGTTTCATATGTTTCCATTTCACGAAGCGTTTCCTTCGTTTTTTCGTTTATATGTTTCCACATTCCGAACCAATCATTCTTTTTCATAACTGGCATTTGTTCTATTAGTGCACTGCAAAATGCAATATCACTTGCTTGGACAACTTCTGTCGCAACAAGAGCTGGATCTCTCCATTGTCCAGATTCGTCAACAACGATATGAACGGCTTTCGTTTGTTTTTTGATGAACTGCGTCAATGCTTTCGAAACAGGCATACCACCAAAGCGAATTAAAACGTCCGGCTTCCACGTTTCCTTTAATAGCTCATTTCGTAAAAATGTATCGTAACAGTCGATTACCATCGTTTTATCGTGGTGTCCGCTACGAATGTTAGAAAGCGGATCCGCTAATAGTGGGTATCCCGTTTTTTCAGCTAATTCTGCCGCAAATGCTGCGAGTTCTGAATGACTATCGTCTCCACAAATAATAAGCCCCTTCTCCATATGTGAAAGGCGCCCTACAAGCGAATCTACATATTCACTCGGCATCATCACGTTCCCTTGCTGAACTACTCCTGTATATTCCCCTCGTCCTTTATCCCATAAACTTTCTAATGAGAAGTCCGGGATAAGCGGTTCGCGAACTGGAAAATTAAGATGAACAGGTCCTTGCGGCGCTAAACAAGCACTTGCTATCATGCGCTGCGTTGTCATGCGAGCGTAATGATATATTGCTTCACTCGCTTCTGGAAGTGCCATCTCTGTAAATTGCTTCACAAACGTACCGTATAAATTAAATTGATTCATTGCTTGCGGTGCACCGACATCTCTTAATTCATGCGGTCTATCTGCTGTTAAGACGATAAGCGGCACCCGTGAATGAAAAGCTTCACATACAGCTGGATAATAGTTCGCTGCTGCCGTTCCTGATGTACACAATAATGCAACAGGACGTTTTTTCGCTTTTGCGATACCGAGCGCAAAAAATCCTGCTGATCTTTCATCTACATGTAAATATGTGTTCATTCCTTCATGTTGTTCCATTAGTAGAGCTATCGGCGTTGACCGTGAGCCTGGACTAATAACAACATCACATACATTTAGACGCGTCAGTTCATCCACGAACGCGCCTAAATAATATGATAATGCTTCTATATGATTGTTCATTTCATTAATTCCTCCAAAGCACCAAGCATCGGTCTAAACTTCAAACTTGTTTCTTCATATTCAAGTTGTGGTACTGAGTCAATTACAATCCCGCAACCGGCAAATAAGGATGCTTTCTCGCCATTTAATAATCCACAGCGAAGTGCAACCGCAAATTCACCATTTCCTTCATCATCTATCCAGCCAATCGGTGCACCATATAATCCTCTGTCTAACAATTCAACATCACGAATCAATTTCATCGCTTCCAAACGAGGTGTCCCGCCAAGAGCTGGTGTTGGATGTAATTCTTCTACCATTGTTAAAAGACTCGCATCGCCTTTTGCCTCTACAGGCGTATATAAATGAATTAAGTTTTTCGTTGTTAATAAGCCCGGACTTTCCGGAATATTAACGGATTCGCAGTGCTCATTTAATACCGATCTAATCATGTTCACAACATAACCGTGTTCAGCTAAATTCTTTTCATCATGAAGAAGCGCATTACTATTTCGCTTACTTTCTTCTATAGATTGACCATGACCAGTTGAACCAGCAAGACACATCGAAGTAAACTTCTCATCTTCTTTGCGAATTAATCTCTCTGGCGTCGCTCCTAAGAAGCATGCTCCTTTATAATCAAAAGAAAATACGTAACAATCCGGTTGCCCAATGCGAAGCGCTTCTAAAACAAGAGCAGAATCAATATGATGATTCATTTCTACTTTTAGCTCCCTCGCTAATACAACCTTCTGCACGTTCCCCTGCTTCATCTCATCTTGTACCTTCTCAATGGCCTTCATCCAGCCTTTCGGATCCACTTCTACTTTAGAAGTAACTGTTAATTTCGACCCTTCTAGTGCACATTTACTCTCCCCAAAAATTTTCTCTTCTAAAGAAACAATTTCGTTATAAAGAGTTTCTGCACAATCTGTTGCTGAAACGAAAGTATTCATTGTTAACCAAGCTTTTTCATTTTTTACAGTTAATAAAAATGCTGGTAGTGAAAATGTTGTATCATCAAATTCTTTCCATAAGTCTGTTTTCTCTTTTTCTTGGTCAAATGAAAATCCACCAAACAAAAGAGGACCTGTTCCAAATTCGTATCTTTCTCTTTGTACAAATGCTTTCTCTTTTACTTTATCCCACTCGTCACGAGCAGTTTGAAAGCGTTTGTGAGAAGCAGTTGCTATAGTGAAAACAGAGCCAACTCCAGCAAATATTACATGCTGAGCTGGGTCTGCAAAATAACATCTATTTTCGAATGCAATCCTTTTTCCTGCTGCATAAAACAGAAGCGGATCCATCCAGTCTATTTGTTTTACGAAGCTAACCAATATTTTTTCATCAGTTGCACGCTTAATGGCTGCACCAAGAACTTCTTGCAAGCCTATTTGTTTCGTTTGAATCACAATTGTCTCCCCCCTATGGGCGAAAAATAGTCATAATTACGCTTGATTTTAAGATACACCTCAAACGAAAGGCCTGTCAACGTTTAGCATTTCTGAGAAATTCACCTTCTCTTCCTAGAAAATAAACGTTGACACTAAATGATGCTTTTTCTACACTTAGTTGTGTACAATATGTGACCAAAGGAGGATTCAACATGGAAATGAACGTCGAAACGAATTCCTCTCCTACGGCGCCAAAGCCAAGTAAGCAAACAGGCTGGCGCATTTGGTGGAGTTTACTACGTCCCCATACATTAACAGCAGCTTTCGTTCCTGTTTTCATTGGAACAGCCTATGCAATGCAGGTCGGAGGTATAAATCAAATACATCTCCCTCTTTTCCTTATAATGCTTCTTGCTTGTCTTCTCATTCAGGCAGCAACAAACATGTTTAATGAATACTTTGATTATAAAAGAGGACTCGATCACGAAGGTTCAGTTGGTATCGGCGGCGCTATTGTTCGCGATGGCATTCAGCCAAAAACAGTACTTAACTTAGCATTTGGATTTTTCGGCATCGCAATACTATTAGGTGTTTATATTTGTATGAATTCTAGCTGGTGGCTTGCGGCAATCGGTCTTATTTGTATGGCCGTTGCTTACCTTTATACAGGTGGCCCACTTCCAATTGCCTATACACCATTTGGAGAGTTAACAGCCGGATTATTTATGGGTGTCATTATTATTGGGATTTCATTCTTTATTCAAACTGGAACTGTAACATCAGAAGTGATTTTACTATCGATTCCAAGCTCCATTTTAATTGGTGCCATTTTACTAGCTAATAACATTCGTGACTTAGATGGCGATAAAGAAAACGGTCGTAAAACGTTAGCAATTCTCGTTGGACGTGAAAGAGCCGTTGGTGTACTTGCTTCTATGTTCATCGTTTCCTACATTTGGACAATTGCTTTAATTATCGTCCACATCGTATCACCATGGATGCTTATCGTATTTTTAAGTGCACCGAAAGCATTTAAAGCGACGAAAGGCTTTATCGGCAAAAGCATCCCAATGGAAATGGTACCTGCGATGATTGCAACCGCAAAAACAAATACAATCTTCGGTCTCCTCATGGGAATCGGATTATTGCTTGGATATTTCCTTTAAAAGGAGCTGCTAATGCGGCTCCTTTTTCATATATCAATTTCAGAGGTAAAATTCATCTCATAATTCCTACCCCCAACGCTCATACTATGTAAAGAAACTGAATTGTAGGAAGGTGGACGACTATGTTAACTCCACAACAAATAAATCAATTTAAATCCGTTTTAGAAAAACAAAAACAAGAACTAGAGCAAACGATACAAACACACGAAAATGAAGATCGAGCATCTGAGCGCGATTCCGTTGGAGAATTATCTAGCTACGATAATCACCCCGCTGATATGGCAACAGAGCTATATGAACGTGAAAAAGACTTCGGACTTATTGAGCTTTGGCATAAACAGCTGGAAGATACGAAACATGCCCTGCAAAAAATAGAAGCGGGTACGTATGGCATTTGCGAAGTGTCTGGCGAAGAAATTCCATTTGAAAGATTAGAAGCAATGCCGACTGCTACAACATGCATACAGCACACAACGAACAAATTAAATATGAATACGCGGCCAGTTGAAGAAGAAGTATTGTCTCCTTCTTTCCACAAACATGATGAAGATCATTCTGTTGAATACGATGCAGAAGATGCATGGCAAGATGTCGCAAATTATGGAACATCTGAAACGCCGTCTGATTTAGAAAGACAAGATTCAAAAAACTATAATGGCATGTATGTAAATAGCGAAGAGAATGTGGGCTACGTAGAGGATTTCGAGAATTTTATCGGTACAGATATGTATGGAAAAAATCCGCAAGTTTTCGCTACGGAAGAGCATGAAGAATATGAACAAATGCTTGATGACTTTGAAGAGCGTACTTTTAAAGGCGAATTATCTTCAAATGAATCTAGCTCTAAAGAATAAAAAAAAGCATTCCGAAAATCGGAATGCTTTTATCGCTAGCTAATTAGTTTTTTGTAACGTTAGCAGCTTGTGGTCCACGGTTACCTTCAACGATTTCGAAAGAAACTTCTTGACCTTCTTCTAAAGTTTTGAATCCGTCACCTTGGATAGCTGAGAAGTGAACGAATACATCGTCTCCACCTTCAACTTCGATGAAACCGAAACCTTTTTCGCCGTTAAACCATTTAACTTTACCTGTTTGCATGTCATGTACCTCCTAAATAAAAATGAAACTATGAATCCACATGAAAAGGTGGATATAAAGGACATGAATGTATAACAAGCTTACAGCCTTTAATTCAACGTGCTTTATTTCCGTACCACATTATGTAGCTCAATAGTGACTTCACTATATCACGCTATATCAAAAACGTCAAATGAGAACACTTTCATTCCATTATTTTTTTATAATTTTAATATAATGTTGAATTTCCATATTCATATTTTATTGGAAAATTAACAAAACTAAAGTATTCTAACGCTATTAAATTCTGTACAATATAAGTATCTATTACATACGAGGTGAAAGAAATGAAGGCACATGAAATCGAATATAAGCTATACGGCGATGATATGCAGTTCGTTGAAATTGAATTAGATCCAGAAGAAAGCGTTATCGCTGAAGCTGGTGCAATGATGATGATGGAAGATTATATCGAAATGGAAACAATCTTCGGTGATGGTTCTGGCCCATCTGGAGGTTTATTCGGAAAATTAATGGGCGCTGGTAAGCGTCTCGTTACAGGTGAAAGCATGTTTATGACTGTATTTACAAATACAGGTCACGGCAAGCGCCACGTATCCTTTGCTGCTCCTTATCCGGGTAAAATTGTTCCTGTAGATTTAACAGAATATCAAGGCAAAGTAGTTTGCCAAAAAGATGCATTTCTTTGTGCGGCAAAAGGCGTTTCTATCGGAATCGAGTTTACAAAAAAAATCGGAACTGGTTTCTTCGGCGGTGAAGGTTTCATCATGCAAAAACTCGAAGGTGATGGACTTGCTTTCATGCACGCAGGCGGAACTGTATACAAACGTGAATTAAAGCCTGGTGAAAAACTTCGCATTGATACAGGTTGTCTCGTTGCCATGACAAAAGACGTTAACTACGATGTCGAGTTCGTTGGAAAAGTAAAAACAGCTCTATTTGGCGGCGAAGGTTTATTCTTTGCCACGTTAGAAGGCCCTGGAACAGTTTGGATTCAGTCCTTAACACTTAGCCGCTTAGCAGCACGCCTGACAAGCCCAGCTGCTCAAGGCAGTGGTGAAGGTAGCGTTTTAGGTGGACTTGGTCGGTTATTAGATGGCAAAGAGTAATGTATAATAGTAGCAGGGATATAACCTAGCCGAACTTTTTGACTAGGTTATATCCCTTTTTATTTTTCCTTTCGACGAATAACATGCACTATTATGGTAACTTCTCAAATAAAGTGATACTTTAATCAACCCGACTCCTACCTACCCTCTTTGCTCCAGCCGAATTTTGAAGCGGGATAAACAAAAATAATGATAGTGTCTTTAAATGCTCAGTACAAAACTCTTGCAATCCCAAACTGTAACATTTAAGATTACGTTTATAAGGAGTGATACAAACTTGAATAGTGAATTTATGATTGCTGTGCATTGTTTAGTTTATCTGAATCATGTACCTGGAAATATGGCGAATAGTGAACAATTAGCTGATAACCTTTGTGCCAATGCAGCACGAATTCGCAAAGTCATGCGAATGTTAAAAAAGAATGGTTTAATTTCTACAAAAGAAGGAATTAACGGTGGTTATATTTTCAAGCACAATCCTAAAGATGTTACGCTTGGAGACATTTATGAACTAACTTCAACTAATTCTTTATCTTCTAATTGGAGATCTGGTGATATAGATAAAGATTGTACAATTTCTTCGGGAATAGGCGATGTAATGACTGACATATTCATCGAGGGCGATAAACATTATAAATTATTTTTAGATCAACTAAGTATACAAGATGTTATAAATAAATTATTTAAATAAAGAGTTTCATTTTGGTATAAATACTTTTACAAACTATACCGAAATGAAAGTATGTTATAAATGTAACTTTTTAAATTACATTTCACTTATTCAAAGCTCCTTACCAAAAATTATAGCTACATACGAAAGGAATGTTTATTATGTCTAACAATTTATATCAAAAAGAAAATTTACGTCATTTATCAAAATTATCTACACTGGCACCCGAACAGGCTCAAGCATTTCAAAAGTTTAGTAGACAAGTTATGACTGAAGGTGCTTTATCGAAGAAAGAAAAAGAAATTATTGCCGTTGCAGTAGCACATGCAACAGAATGTCCATATTGTATTGATGCACATACAGTAAGTGCAAAACGTGCTGGTGCATCTCTTGAAGAACTAACAGAAGCCATCTTTGTAGTCGCTTCTGTTGAAGCTGGTGGCGCAATCACACATAGTACACATATGCAAAATGCCTTAGATCCTAGTGCCGACGATGTACTATATCGCCGATCAAATTTACAAAAAGTAGCAAACCTAAAACAATTTGCACCTGAAGGCTTCTCAGCATTTATGGAGTTTAACATGGCAGCAGCGAAAGAAGGAACTCTAAGTAAAAAACTAAAAGAATTAATTGCTATCGCTATCGCACATACAACAGAATGCCCATATTGTATCGATGTGCATACAAAATCTGCAGCAAAAGCCGGAGCAACAAAAGAAGAAATTGCAGAAGCTATTTTAGTTGCAGCTGCTTTACGAGCAGGCGGTGCTTACGCTCATATGGCTAACATGATTGAAAGCTATCAAAAATAGAAGCCTTTGAAAAAGTATCCTCATGAAACGGATACTTTTTCTTTTATTATTCTTTGTCGATATATTTTAATGTAATTATTGATATGCTCGTTCTTTTCCCACATAATCCACATCACGTAACTTTAAATTCAAGCCTTTTTTCAAAAGAATGAATCAAGTCCCTCACTGCATATATTGAATTATACCTTTTCTTAAGGAGGGCTTCCTTAATGCGTACTCCTTTATCTTTTGATAAAGATACTGCCATATTGTTAGCTTCTTGTTGTGAGTTAACGTATGAACAATATAAACAAAATGGGATTTTCGAAATACCAGATGGTTTTCAATATGTACAAGGCTTTCAAGGAAAAACAATTCAAATGACGGATTGGTTTGGATTCATACTAGAATCTGAGGATACGATTATTATAGCTTTTCGGGGTACACAAACAGATACAGACTGGATTATCGATTCACTCGTCAACCAAAAGCCATATCCATATGCTTTGAACAGCGGAAATGTCCATAACGGGTTTCTTTCTATTTATGAATCTTGCCGAGATTCTATTATGGATATGCTCGTATCATTACCGGCCCATAAGAAACTTCTTGCAACTGGTCATAGCTTAGGCGGCGCACTCGCTACACTACATATACTAGATGCGCGTATCAACACCGCCTTCGCACAGTACGGTCTGTATACATTTGCCTCTCCAAAAGTTGGCGATATTGCATTTCGCAATTATTATAAACTACAAGTAGCTAGTAGCTTTCGCTTTGTTAATTTATTTGATATCGTTCCTCTTCTCCCTCCGCGCAATGTCCATTTTAATGAACAAGACTGGGAATATGCACACGTTCATCACAACATGACTTTTACAAAAAACACAAAGTCTATTACAAATAATCATTCCATTACAACATACAAAACATGTCTGACTTCTCATTTTTAACCAGTAAACAATTGGAAATTAAATATCCTTATACTATAATAATATATGAATTTACTTTTGGATGAGGGGACCTTACATGCTAAAATTTATCTTTGCACTTTTTCTCATTGTAATTTTTTCGTTTACAGGTTTCTTTACATTTTCATACTTTGCGACAGGAGAATATGATGGAACAGGTATCATATATACCGCCATCCCATTTCTTTCTTAAGCAAAAAAAGAAAACCGAGCTTAATAAGATTAAGCTCGGTTTTTTAAGCCATTATATTCCTCTTTTAAAAGTGAATACACTTTAGCATCCCTATACGTATTATCCATTTTTACACTTTGTCTCAATATGCCTTCATATACCATTTTCAATTTTTGCATCACACGTTCAGAAGCTATATTCTCTGCGTCACATCTTCCTTCCATACGGTTTATATTCAGCTCCTGAAAGCCTATTTCAATGAGTTCTTCTAAAGCTTCCACAATAAGTCCTTTCCCCCAATACGCTGGGCTAATTACAGCTCCAATCGATGCACTATTATGTGGCATGAGCCATATTCCACATGTTCCAATCACTTTTTGAGTATCCTTCAGCATAATAGACCATATAAGAGCTTTACCTTCTCGTATCGTTGCAAGCATATTTTCTATTAAACTATGCGTTTCCTCTTTCATTTTATGTACTTCCCGGGGTACATATATAGCTGCTTCTGGATTCGAATACACTTCAAACAAATCATCTACATGCGAATACTGTATCTTCGTTAATATTAATCTATCTGTTTTTAAATCAAGTTCCTCACACATATCTCCCATACATCATTTACCTCACTTCAACTTAATAAAGAAAAGTCCCTTCAAAAGGGACCTTCACTTAATACTGTTTAACCGCATTACCAATACCCCAAATCTCATTACTATACTGTAAAATCGTTCGATCGCTAGCAAAATGACCAGATTGTGCAATATTTAAAATTGACATTTCTAGCCACTTCGTTCGGTTTTCATAAGCTCTACCAACAGCTTCTTGCCTTTCCGCATATGGACCAAAATCTCGCAGAACGAAATATTCATCATTTTGAATAACGAGAGAATCATAAATCGCTTCAAATTCAGCCCCCGAATGTGCAAAGAAACCATTCGTTAACTGATCTACTACTTTTTTAATGTGCCCATTATGGTGATAATAATCACTTGCACGATATCCACCATTTTGATAGTAATGAAGAACCTCTTCGGCCGTTAAACCGAAAATGAAACAGTTATCATCACCGACCCGATCTTTTATTTCAATATTAGCTCCGTCTAGCGTACCGAGTGTAATCGCACCATTCATCATAAATTTCATATTCCCTGTTCCTGAAGCTTCTTTACTCGCAGTGGAAATTTGCTCACTTACATCCGCCGCTGGGAATATATCTTCCGCTAGAGACACTCGGTAGTTTTCTAGAAAGATAACTTTCATATATTGACTTACGTACGGATCATTATTCACTTTCCTTGCGAGTTCATTAATTAATTTAATAATTTTTTTCGCATAGTAATAGCCAGGTGATGCTTTCGCTCCAAAGATAAAAGTACGCGGATAAAATGTAAAACTAGCATCCTCTTTCAAACGGTTATACAAATATAAAATATGAAGAACATTTAATAATTGTCGCTTGTAAGCATGCAGTCTTTTTACTTGCACATCAAAAATAGAATTTGGATCAATTGTAATCCCCATTGTATGATGAATACGCTCTGCTAAAATCTCTTTACGCTCTTGTTTTACCTCTGCAAATTTCTCTTGGAAACTCGCATCGTATTGAACTAATTGTAGTTCTTGAAGCTTAATCGGTTCTTTCTTCCACTCTGTTCCAATCGCCTCTGAAATAAGGTTCGTCAGCTGCGGATTCGCCTTCATTAACCAGCGTCTATGAGCGATTCCATTCGTTTTATTATTAAACTTATCTGGATAAAACTCATAAAATAATCGCATTTCACGTTGCTTTAAAATTTCCGTATGAATTTTTGCTACACCGTTGACACTATGGCTACCGACAATTGCTAAATGAGCCATTTTCACAAGATCGTGCGCAATAATCGCCATCTCTTCAATGCGATGCCATTCATAAGGATAACGTTCCCAAAGTTCATGACAGAAACGTTCATTAATCTCTTCAATAATCATATATATTCTCGGTAATAACGGTTTAAAAATGTGAATTGGCCACTTCTCAAGCGCTTCTGATAACGTCGTATGATTCGTATAAGAAATCGTCTGTGTCGTTATATGCCAAGCTTCTTCCCATGCTAGTTTTTCTTCATCTAATAAAATACGCATCAGTTCTGGAATCGCCAAAACTGGATGTGTATCATTAATATGAATCGCAATTTTCTCATGTAATTGACGAAGGTCACCATATCTTTCTCTATGCAAACGAACGATATTTTGCAAACTTGCTGATACGAGGAAATACTGTTGTTTCAAACGAAGGATTTTCCCCTCATCATGCGTATCATCTGGATATAAAAACTCCGATACTGCCTCTGTTTCACGCTTATATTTCAAAATATCTTTGCAATTTTGCGGGAAAGGAACTGGTTCAGCATTCCAAAGTCTGAGTGTATTTACAGTACTCGTCTCATAACCTACTACCGGAACATCATATGGGACTGCCATAATCACTTCTGCATTCGTATGCCTGAACTCTAAACGTCCATCAATGTAGAGCGGTTCAACATTGCCGAAATAACTTACTTCTACAGCTTGATCATACCTTCTTACTTCCCATACGTTTTCATGGAGTAGCCACTGTTCTGGAAACTCAACTTGATAACCATCCACAATTTTTTGATCAAATAAACCATGTTTGTAACGAATTCCGCAGCCATGACCTGGTAAGTCTAAAGATGCAAGTGAATCAAGGAAACAGGCTGCTAATCGTCCGAGTCCACCATTTCCAAGACCTGCATCTGCTTCCACCTCTTCTAACTGTTGCAAAGAAATCCCAAGCTCAGAAAGTCCTTGCTCACATACATCCCTGATGCCTAAATTTAATATGTTACTTCCAAGCAAACGCCCAAGTAAAAACTCAATGGATAAGTAATACATTTGCTTTCGCTCTCCAGATCGATAACTTTCGTTCGTGGCAATCCATTGACTATTCATATACTCACGTACCATGTACCCAAGCGTATTGTATTGATCACGAGTTGTAGAGTCTTTGAAACTTTTACCATACATCGTCTCTAACTTTTCTAGAAAAGCTGATTTGAAACTTTCAACATGAGTAAACATTTTTTCACCACCTACACGTTATTCCATGAGACTTTTATACAATTTCTTATAAGCAAGAGCTGATTTCTCCCAGCTATAATCTTCCGTCATCGCTTGCTTTACAAGCTGCTCCCATACCGGTTTATCATGATAAAATTCAATCGCCCGGCGAACCGTATGCAACATGTCATGTGCATTAAAGTTCGTGAAACTGAAACCATTTCCTTCTCCAGTTTCTTCATCATAAGATTGTACAGTATCATTTAATCCGCCTGTTTCTCTTACAATTGGAATTGTACCGTACGCTAATGCGATAAGTTGTCCAAGACCACACGGTTCAAACAGTGATGGCATTAAGAATAAATCACTTCCCGCATACACTTGGTGAGCTAACTCTTCATTAAATCCGATATACACTTTTACCTTCTCAGGATACTCATATGCCATCCACTCGAAGAATTGTTCATATTCAGAATCACCTGATCCTAAAATAATACATTGTACATCTTCCTCCATTATTTCGCGGAATACAGTACGTACTAAATCAAGACCTTTTTGCTTCGTTAATCTCGTTACCATTGAAATAATCGGTGTATCTTCTTTTTCTGGCAAACCAAAATAACGCTGCAATGCGCGTTTATTTTCATTCTTGTCATATAATGACTCCGCATCATACTGAGCAGTAATATACGAATCCGTTTCTGGATTATATACGCTCGTATCAATTCCGTTTACAATGCCGCTAAGCTTATCATTATATTTTCGTAACAACCCATCTAACTTCTCACCGAAAAACTCATATTGAATTTCTTCTTTGTATGTCGGGCTAACCGCTGTAATTTGATCAGAAGCAATAATGCCACCCTTCATAAAGTTCACATTCCCATAAAATTCTAACTGCTCACTATGAAAATATTCATCACCAAGTTCTAGCAAGTCGTACATCACTTCAGGAGGAAATACACCTTGGAACTGCAAGTTATGAATCGTATACACCGTTTTAATATGCTCATATAATGGGTTATCTTGATACTTTTCACGCAGTAAGAAATTCACCATAGCTGTATGCCAATCGTGGCTATGAAGCACATCCACTTCAAAATCAAGATGCGGAATACACTCTAAAACAGCTTTTGAAAAATAAGAAAAACGCTCTCCATCATCATAATGACCATATAGAGAATCCCTCTTAAAATAATATTCATTATCTATTAAGTAATACGTAATCCCGTCTTGCTCACCTTTTAAAATTCCGCAATATTGATTTCTCCACCCAAGCGGGATGTTAATTACTTTATGTAGCGTACATCCATCCCTTAATTTTTGCGGAATAAGACTATAATTCGGGAGTATAATGCGAACTTCCACACCTAATTTTTTCAGCTCTTTTGGGAGCGCACCTGCTACATCAGCTAATCCTCCCGATTTAACAAATGGTACACATTCTGATACTGCAAATAAAATATTCACTTGTTGTCCCACTGCACGAAAAGCTTATACTACTTCCCTTGCAGCTTCCTCCCTTCGAGTTTTCATTTGAATTAAAACTTTAATCAGTGGAGGAAAAACCCCCACTGATTTCTTAAGAATAACTATTAATCGTACTGTTTTGAACGCTTCCTTTTTCTACAACGTATGGCTCATCGGCGTTTCCTTTTAAGACAACACCGTCACCAATTTTCACATCTTTATCAATAATAACACCGTCTATTATACAGTTATCTCCAATTTGGCTCTTTTGCATAATAATGCTATTACGAACAATTGAACCTTTCCCAATTTTAACAGAACGGGAGACAACACTATTTTCTACTTCACCTTCAATAATACTGCCGTTTGCAATCATTGTATTTTTCACAGCTGCACCCTTTAAATAACGAGTTGGTGGTTCATCTTTTACTTTCGTAAAGATTGGTGCTTCTTTCTTAAATACTTGCTTCCAAATAGCAGGTTGCAAAATTTCCAAGCTATGTTTATAGTAACTTTCAATCGAATCAATAATAGCTACATATCCTGTATGCTCATACGTAGCAATATGCAGTGATTTCCCGCGCTTTTCTCTCACTACATCGAATAAGCTATATTGCTCCATATCTTTATATGCCTCAAATAAGTCTAACAATAATTGTTTCTTTAACACGTATGTTTGAAGCGAAACCCCTTCATGGCAAACTTCCGTAATATCAGCTGCCGTATGTATATGTCGCTCTAACACCGCTTGAAAATTTAATGCCGTTACGAGATGGCTATTCGTAATAACGACGTACTCTTCTCTGCTTCTTAGAAAATAATCAATATGTCTTCTAAAATGTGCAAAAGATCCAAATTCATCTTGGTCACATTGGCAATTTGGCGGGAATAAAAACAGTCCGTCTCGTTTTCTATCTAAATCCCACTGTTTGCCTGAACCAACGTGGTCCATTAGTGAACGGTTTTTATGGCTTGTAAAAACTGCCACACTATGAATATTAGAATTCACCATATTTGAAAGCATGAAATCAATGAGTCGATAACGGCCCCCAAACGGTAACGCCGCTAGTGAACGATGCCCTGTTACTTTCTTTAAGGAAGGAAAACTTCCTGTTGCATTAATAATTCCTAACATTTTTTCTCCCATTCATTTCATCCCCCTTTTCTATTTCCCTTCAGCAATAAGTACTACATCGTCAACATTCTTTTCTGGACGAATGATTGTTCCATCTTCAATAATCATTTCCGATCCAACGATTGCTCTTTCAATCACAACATTTTTTCCAATCTTCGCCCCTGGCATAACGACAGAATCAATAACCATACTACCTTCTTCCACCGTCACCCCTTGGAATAAGACAGAATGCTTCACATCCCCTTCAATGACGCATCCTTCGTTAATAAGTGACTCTTCTACTTTTGCCTTTTCAGCAATATATTGAGGCGGTTCGTTTGGATTAACAGAATAAATACGCCAGTCACGGTCGTTTAAATTCAGTGATGTTTCATCGCGAAGTAAATCCATATTCGCTTCCCATAAGCTCTTCACCGTTCCAACATCTTTCCAATATCCTTCAAACGGATACGCCATTAACTTCTTCCCTTCATCTAATAAAAGCGGAAGTACATCTTTTCCGAAATCATTACTAGATTCAGGATTTCTTGCATCCATCTCTAAATACTCTTTCAAAATGGCCCAGTTAAAAATATAAATTCCCATTGATGCAAGATTACTTCTTGGAAATTGCGGTTTCTCTTCAAATTCAACAATCTCCATCTCTTCGTTCGTATTCATAATGCCAAAGCGACTGGCTTCATCCCAAGGCACTTCAATAACAGAAATCGAAACGTCCGCTTCTTTCTCAATATGGTAATCTAACATTTTACTGTAATCCATTTTATAAATATGGTCGCCTGATAGAATCAGAACATATTCTGGTTCGTACTGACTTAAATAGTTTAAGTTTTGATAAATGGCACTTGCCGTACCTGTGTACCACTTCACACCTGAAGACTCCGCATAAGGAGGTAATACTGTGACTCCACCGCTTACTCGGTCTAAATCCCACGCATTGCCAATTCCGATATAATTATGAAGTTCCAATGGTTGATATTGCGTCAAAATCCCAACCGTTTCAATACCAGAATTCGCGCAGTTACTTAGCGTAAAATCAATAATGCGATATTTACCACCAAATGGAACAGCTGGCTTGGCTAAATTTTTTGTTAATGCACTTAATCGACTACCTTTTCCCCCTGCTAGTAACATTGCTACGCACTTTTGTTTTTGAGCCATCTTGTTTTTTGCTCCCCTTTCTCGTCTTCACTGGTCGTAATATGGATACGCCAAATGGTGGAATTGTAATTTCTACATGTGCCGCTTGATTATGATACGGTTCTTGAATCGCCTTCAGACGTTTCTTATTCACTTGCCCCGAGCCGCCATATTGCTCAGCATCACTATTTAAAATCTCGTTATAATACTCGAAATCTGGTACACCTACTTTATAGTTTTCATATGTAGCTTTCGTAAAATTACATACGACAACTAACGCATCTTCTTGTTTATCCCCTTGGCGGATAAACGAGAAAATACTTTGCTCATTATTATTAGCATCAATCCACTGAAATCCTTCAGGCGAATGATCAAGCTGCCAAAGTGGTTTGGAGCGCTTATACAATGCTATGAGCTCTTTAAAGTAATCATGCATATAACGATGCATTTCAAAATCATGTAAATTCCAATCTAAATCCTCAAGGTCTTTCCACTCATCAAACTGCCCAAATTCTCCTCCCATGAAAAGTAATTTCTTTCCTGGGTGAGTAAAGAAATATCCATATAACAAACGAAGTTGAGCAAACTTATCCCAGTAATCTCCTGGCATTTTATTTAATAACGACTTTTTCCCATGAACGACTTCATCGTGAGAAAGCGGTAATATAAAGTTTTCAGAGTAAGCATATAGTATAGAGAACGTCATTTTCTCATGAATATACTTCCTGTACTCAGGCGCACACTCCATATACTTCAGCACATCATTCATCCAGCCCATATTCCATTTGTAATTGAATCCAAGCCCACCTTCATACGTTGGAGCTGTTACAAGTGGCCAAGCTGTTGAATCTTCTGCAGTCATAAGAAAATCTTCATCTTCTGCAAACACCGCTTCATTTAACTCTCGTAAAAATGCAACAGCGTGCTCATTACTTTGCTCTTGCCCTTCTTTATTCCAATACAACATATTCGCAACTGCATCCACCCTGAAACCGTCAATATGGAAATATCTCATCCAAAATAACGCATTTGAAATTAAGAAATTACGTACTTCCCTCTTTCCTAAATCAAAATTAACAGTTCCCCATACTGGATTTTCTTGCACATCTTTATCTTTATATTCATAAGTCGGTGTCCCATCAAACAAATATAAACCGTGAGCATCTTTGCAAAAATGCCCCGGCACCCAATCTAAAATGACACCGATTCCATATTTATGACATTCATCGACAAAATGCATCAAATCATGTGGCGTGCCGAATCTACTCGTTGCTGCATAATATCCCGTCCCTTGGTATCCCCAAGAACGATCATATGGATGCTCAACAAGCGGCATAATTTCAATATGTGTAAATTGATGTTCCACCACATAAGGAATGAGTTCTTCTGCCATTTCCCTGTAAGAATATAGCGTTCCGTCTTCTTTCTTTTTCCAAGAACCGAAATGTAATTCATAAACCGTCAGCGCTTCTTTATAAACCGATTTTTTCTTTTTCTTACGGCTCCAGCTTTTATCATTCCATTCGTATCCCTTTATATCAAAAACTACAGATGCCGTATTCGGTCTTACTTCTGCATATACAGCATACGGATCTGCCTTAAAAATGACATCACCAGCTATCGTTTCAATCGCATATTTATATATTTCTCTTTCTTCAATATGCGGTATAAATAGGGACCAAATTCCCTCTTCTGTCATTTGTAGCATCTTATGTTGCTCATAATCCCATTCATTAAAATCTCCAACAACACTCATTGCTTTCGCATGAGGAGCCCATACTGTAAATCGTACACCTCGCATCTCATCTTCCGTCACAACATGTGCGCCAAAGATGTTATAACTGTCATAGTACTTTTCTGTATGAAACTCATCTCGTTTCACTTCTTCACAATTTATTACACTCAATATGTTCACCTCACTAAGATGACAGAATTTTTTATACTTTACCAATTCTGCGAAAAACTGAAATATCCTTGTTAATTTATAAAAAATATACGTTTTTTTCTTAAAAATATTGTTTTTTTTTCAAATTTTTATATAAAATATCGAATTTTGACGAATATTCATTGAAAACGCTTCATTTCCTGCTACCCTTTTATCCTATTATTTATTTCTCAATCCCTATTTTATTAGATTCATACTGTTTTTTACGCTATTTTTCACTTAAATTCGTAGTAATATAATCTGTCATAAAAAAATGTTTCTCAACATTTTTTGTCACAATTTCATTGAAATGGAAAATTCATAAGCATACACTTGTTCCCAATAAAGAACAACAACTTTTCGTAACTATAATTCATAGCGGACTACTATGTTTACTTATTTATCCTTGTTACGAACGGTCGCCATAAAAATTTAACTAGGGGGCTTTCTTATGTCATTAAAACAAAAGGTTGGAATGGGAGTTGTCACAGCTTCACTTGGCTTATCCCTTACATTCGGCGGTGTATTCGCCTATTTCAGTGATTCTGAAACATCGAATAATTCATTTCAAGCGGGAACACTAGACCTTTCTATTAATCCAAGTGTAATCGTTGATGTGAAAGATTTAAAACCTGGTGATTTTATTGAAAGAAATTTCAAGCTTGAAAATAAAGGAACATTGGATATTGCAAAAGTAGCACTTGAAACATCCTATGAAGTTACAGATGCAAAGAAAAATAATGATGGTGAAGATTTAGGCGATCACATCATCGTTAAATTTTTAGTGAATGATGGAAAGCCATCTAATCCAAACGATGATCATGAAATTTTGTGGGAAACAAAACTATCATAATTAAAAACTATGAAACCTGAGGATGTAGCTACATCTCTAGAACGCTATAACTTAATAGATGGTATTAAATCCGGTGAAACAGATTCCTTACACGTTCTCTTCTCCTTTGAAGACAACGACCAAGATCAAAATAAATTCCAAGGTGATTCCTTACAACTAAACTGGACATTCCATGCAGAGCAAACACCAGGCACGGAGAAATAATTTTTAAAATATAAATTATCGGAGGCTTATACATGAAAAAGAAAAATCATTTTGTTACTGGAATTGTAACGGCTGGCGTTCTGTTTTCAACTGCTCTTCCGTTCAATGTACTTGCTGAAAATCCTATTAACCAAATTGACTCTTCAAACGCCCAGTCTTTACTATCAAAACTTTCTAAAGAACAGCGTCAGGCATTACAAACGTTAGATGCCAATCCTGGTTTTACGATTTCGCCAGATATTAATACAAGTAGTTCCGAACCAGTAAATATCATTGTAGAATTTCAAACTGCTCCAGTAAAGATTAATGAATTAAAGCAAAAAGAAAAAGGGTTACAAGCTGCTCCTGAAAATATAAAAGCACGTATTGATCAAGAACATGAAGAATTCCAAAAAGGACTAAAACGTCTTCATCAATTCAGCCCATCAGTAAAATCAGGGAATTTCCAGTCTGTACAAATTAAACGTTCTTATAAACATGCGATAAATGGGGTTGCGCTGACATTACCTGCAAATACAGTTGAAGAATTGTTACGGATTGGCGTTGTAAAACGTATTTGGAAAGATTACGAAGTGAAATTAAATTTACCAAAACAAGCAGAGCAGAAAGCACCTCAAAAACTAACAGATAGTATTCCGCAAATTGGGGTAGATAAGTTACATAGTGAGGGCATTACCGGAAAAGGAATTAAAGTTGGTGTATTAGACACAGGTATTGATTATAATCACCCTGACTTAAAAGACGTGTATAAAGGCTATCGCGCAAAATCGGGTGAAGATTCTAGTAAGGTAGATCCAAACTCCGTAAAAGGTTGGGACTTTATTAATAACGATGCAGATCCGATGGAAACAACGTATACAGAGTGGCAACAATCTGGCGCTCCTGAATTTGATGATCGTGGTTCTTCCTTCTATACTGCGCATGGTACTCACGTAGCAGGTATCGTTTCTGCTCAAAAGAAAAATAAATCAGATTCCGCAGTAAAAGGTGTTGCACCTGACATCGAACTGTATAACTATCGTGTACTCGGTCCATATGGAAGCGGCGATAGTTCTGGTATTATTGCTGCAATCGATAAGTCTATTTCTGACGGTATGAACGTCATTAACTTATCGTTAGGTGACGATAGCAACAATCCGCTTGATCCAACGTCTATCGCTGTCAATAACGCAATGCTTTCGGGCGTTGTTACAGTCGTTGCTGCCGGGAACTCTGGCCCAAATCCAGCGACACTCGGATCACCAGGCGCTTCTCCATTTGCTATTACAGTTGGAGCAAGTGATAGCTCTATTTCATTACCGAAACTATCTGGTCATGCTGGGCAATTACAATTCCCTAACCTAATTTTATTCGGCAAAAACTTCACTGATAAAATAGAGGATTTCAAAGGACAATCCCTCCCTATTGAATCTGTAGGAATTGGTACTCCTGACGAGTTTAGTAAAAAGGATGTAAAAGGAAAAATCGCTCTCGTTACACGTGGTACAATCTCGTTTGATGAAAAAATTGCAAATGCGAAACAAGCTGGTGCAAAAGCAGTTATTATTTATAACAATGTGGATGGAGAAATTCCTTATTACATTGGCGAAAGTACAAAATACATTCCAGCATTCCGCCTAACGAAAGAAGATGGCGAAAAACTAAAAGCTCAAATTGAACAAGGCAAAACATCCTTAACTTTCGATGAAATCAACTACATTCAAACAGAAGGCGATCATCTTGCAGACTTTAGCTCACGCGGCCCTGTTACATCAAATGATGATATTAAACCTGATATTACAGCGCCTGGTGTTGCGGTACTTTCAACAGTACCTGAATATATTAACGACCCGCAAGAAGGTGAAAACTACGATGTTTCCTATGAACGTATGCAAGGAACATCCATGGCATCTCCTCATATCGCTGGCGTTGCTGCTCTTATTTTGCAAGAACATCCAGAATACTCTCCATTCGATGTAAAGGCATCTCTTATGAACACAGCTGATGATTTAAAAGAAAAGTATTCCGTATATGAAGTGGGAGCTGGACGAGTAGATGCTTATAACTCTGTTCATACGGAAACAAGTTTTAAAGTGTTAGATACGACAAAAACAATTGTCAATGATGAAGTGATTGAAGTACCAGAAGAAACTGGATCCATTGCATTCGGTAAATACTATCAAAAAGACGGGGAATCAATTGAACAAACACGAAAAATTAAAATTGAAAACCGCAATAAACAAGAGAAGAAAGAATTTAAAACGGAAATTTCTTATACACCAGCTTCTTCTGCTATTAACGATGCTACCGCAAACGGTGTAAAAGTTTCTACTTCTGAAACAATTACGATTGATGCTAGTAAATCAGATGAAATTGAAGCAAAAATTAATATTCCTGCTGGTGCAAAGCAAGGCCGATATGAAGGATATATTCATATTACAAACACGAAAAACAAAGAAGAAACGTATCAAATTCCGTTCTCTATTCGTGTATCAGAGCCTGGTATTGAAAATGCACTATTATCAAGAAAAACAATCTCAACTGATACATCTACATTCAACCCATACCGTGAATCATATGTTCACGGGGCGTTCCAATTAAATAGCGAACTTGAAACGTTAGATCTTATCGTGAAAGATTCAAAAACAAATAAAGCGCTTGGCTTCCTTGGGACGTTAAACACGAGTGGACTACAAACGGATGTTTATTACTACTTAGATGCATTCTTTAGCGGAAAAGTATATCCTTTTACAAATGATCCTGCAAAACCAATTGGTGATGAGAAAATTGATTTACCAGAAGGAGATTACACAATTGAATTTGTTGGCTACGATAAAGCCGGGAAAGCACGTGTGAAAGGTGATTATGTCGTAATTGATAATACACCACCAGAAGTAAAATTAACTGGATTAAAGCCTGGTATTTATGAATTAAATGAAGAAAATTACACAGTAGAAGATGGTAAAAAAGCACTCTGGATTAAAGGAAATGTGTATGATTCAAACGTTGACTACTTAAAAGGAAAAGGGTTAAACATTACGCAAGAAGCGAACGGAGTTATGTACTATGACTACTCTCCATACTTGCATAAATTTTTACCTATTACTGAAAATGGTGACTTTAAAGTTGGCATTACTCCTGAATCCTTTAAGGTGGAAGGTCCAATGAATACAGGCGTATATATTTTCGATTATGCAACTGCTGGTCCTGACTATCCAAGCGGTGTAAATAACTATTGGTTCATCCCACAAGGTGCTCAATATGCGAAAGCTAGTTATGATAAAAAAGAATTATATAAAGATGATGAATTCACTGTGACACTAAACGCGAAACATGTAAAACAATTCGTTGCAGGAGAATTTAACGTAAAATTCCTAGAGAAGAACTTCAAATTTGCAAATGCGAAATTGAATCCTGCTTTTGAAAAACTCCTTTCTGAGAAAGGGATAACTGCAAAAGTAAATGAACCAAAACTAGAAGAAGGTTCTGTTACAGTAGGCGGTGCTATCGATGATAAAAACTTCGCCGGATTAGATGGTGACTTCCCGTTCATTGATGTAACTTTCAAGGTAGAAAATGATGAATTTTATGAAGCAAATGCTCAATTAGATTTACCAGTGTTCGTTTACTGGAAACAAGGTGAATCAGAGCCAAACAGAATGCGTGTGCTTCAAGATCAAACATTCTCAGTTATGTCTTTAAACTCAAAAGTAGAAGGAAATATTAAACCTGGTGCATTCTTAAATGAACGTGGATATTTAGATGAAAAATTCGATTATACAAAGCTTGGTGTAAAAGTATATGCAACGGATTCTTACCGTCATAAGTTTGAAGGCTCACTTGATAAATACGGTTACTTCAAATTGAATGGACTTCCTGTTAATAAACGTGACTACAACTTGTACGTAGAAGTTCCAGGGCATTTAACAAGCCGTCTAACAACAAAATTAGGTACTGAAAAAGATGGTAAGCTACTTGGCCAATATTACTATGCACGCTTTGATGAAAACCTTGCTGGCGATGTAAATGGAGATAAAGTAATTGATATAAAAGATGCAGAAATTATCGCTAACAACTATGGTAAAAAAGGACTGTCTTTAAAAGACGGTGACCTTAACAAAGATGGCATTGTCGACGAAAAAGATATTCGTTTCGTTGAAAAGAACTTCTTGAAAAAAGGACCGGATGCATCTAAATCACAAACACCTGTTGAAAAATCAAAAAGCGGTACACTGGCAGATATTTTAAAGAAATTAGGATTAACACCTAAAAAATAATAATAAAGAGCACTCTATATAAAGTAGAGTGCTCTTTTCTATAAACGATCCTTATCCAGCAAAAGGGGTATATTGGGGATATACAAGGGAAACCGGAAAAGGAATTTATATTAAATTATATAAAAACTCAGAGGTAGGAAGCAGTTTCCCGCCTCTGAGTTATTTAGCAATTATTATAGTACTGGTGCCATTGTTTCTTTTAATACTTTTACAGAATGAGCGAATTTCGCTTTTTCATCTTCATTTAGCTCAAGTTCTACGATTTCACGTACACCTTCGCGGTTAATAACAGCTGGAACACCTACGAAAGCATCTTTCTCACCGTATTGTCCTTCAAGGTATGCAGATACAGTTAATACACTGTTCTCGTTGCTTAAGATTGCTTTAGTTACACGAAGTAGTGACATACCGATTCCGTAGTAAGTTGCACCTTTACGCTCGATGATATGGTAAGCGGCATCACGTACGTTTTCGAAGATTTTATCTAAGTCTTCTTGTTTGTACTGTTCGTTGTTAGCTAAGATTGTTTCTAGTTTTTGTACACCGATAGTAGCGTGGCTCCATACTGGAAGTTCAGTGTCACCGTGTTCACCAACAATGTAAGCATGAACGTTACGTGGATCTACATCTAAGTAGTCACCTAACATGTAACGGAAACGAGCAGAGTCTAAAGTAGTACCAGAACCAATTACGCGCTCTTTTGGTAGACCAGATTCTTTCCAAGTTACGTAAGTTAAAATGTCAACTGGGTTAGTTGCGATTAAGAAGATTCCATCGAATCCGCTATCCATAATACCGCGAACGATTTGTTTAAAGATCTTTGTATTTTTCTCAACTAAGTCTAAACGAGTTTCACCTGGCTTTTGTGGTAATCCAGCAGTGATAACTACTAAATCTGCATCTTTACAATCTGCATAGCTACCGCTCCAAACTTTTGTTGGTGATGGAGAGAATGGTACCGCATGGCTTAAGTCCATTGCTTCCCCTTCTGCTTTTGCTTCATTAACATCTACAAGTACAAATTCTTCAGCTACACCTTGGTTGATCATTGAGTAAGCGTAACTACAACCTACAGCTCCTGTTCCTACTAATACTACACGATTGATACCTTTTTTCATGTTAATTTCCCCTCTCTATTGTTCACATCTATTTTTTTATGATTGTTTAAGTAATTAATTAAAATACTAATTTAATGTTGTTTAACTTCTTTACATTCATATTGTAGCACGTATCATTGTGAATTACTTCACAAATTATGACCTAATTGTGAACTTTTTCACATAAAGTGTAAAGTTATTGGAATAGGTGTGGAATCCATTTCAATGGAGGCGTTTTCTTTAGATTGTGAAAGGATTTTTCTTGTGGTTTTTGTCAGTAAGTGAAATTATATCGGCGATTTTTAGAATATATCGACCGTAACTCCAAATATATCAGCGATTTTTGCAATATATCGACTTACCGACAAAACCCGACAACGTTAACAGCATATAAAACGCCATCCTTTCTGTATATTTCTACAAAAGAATAGCGTTTTTTGATTATATGGATACAAATTTATCTTAGCTGGATAGCAATGTTTTTTCCATACACTTCAAGTTAACATACCATGACTTATTAACATTCAATAGACATGGAAACCTAGTCAAGCTCTTCAATTATTGTAGCAACACTGTCGTTTTCAAATCTTCAGCACCTCCATTTTTTAATGTATCATTTAGACCACTAAGATACGCGGGCTCAATTGTTAAGGATTTTGGAGGATTATCCATCGGTGGAAGAGCTAAAACAATATGGTGTCCGTATAGTCCCGTGCTACCAACTTGCAAGCTAACTCCTTCGTAGATTTTTCCTTTATCATCAGTGACAGTATAATCAAGTGCTGGCCAGCTATCATTAATTTCCATTTCTTTTGGATAATCAAAGGTCAAATCAATCCTCGTTGAAAGTGAAGAAAAGGTTATTTGATCTACTGTTAATGCATAGAGATTATCTTTCGTTAATGTTTTTATATTAGGAGTAAATTTACGAATCTCACTTTCAACTTTTGTAAGAGGAAATGCTACGTTCCATGTTCCTGTTTTTCCAAATAAATCTTCTCCATGGACGGAAACATCAATTTTATCACCAAATTCACCGTAATTAGCCAGAGTGAATTCATGCTGCTCAATAACGGTGTTTCGTCCTTTTGACTTCTGTGAAGTAGAACCAATTGCGGATCTGACTTCTTTCCCATTAATGGTTACATAACTAAGTCCAGCTTTCTCTTCATTACTATTGGAAATAGTATTTTCTCCTTTGTATTCCACTGTGATTACTAAACGTCCACCATCGTAAACAGCTTCTTTCACATTCATCGTTAAACCACTATGGTTATCTTGTCTCTCAATTGATGTAGCAAGCTCATCCTTTTCAATTTTATCAGAAGCAATATCATTAAATTGTGCATAAATCGGGCCTATAACTGGAACACTCGATAATGTCTTTGCCATAGTAGGAGAAATGAATCCAAAACCTAAGAGAGAAACACATATTCCACAAGCAACAAGACTAGAATACTTGATTGTTTTTTTTCTACGGTATTGATTTTTCTTAGCTTGAAGCATGGCTGTTTTTTCTCTTTGAATTAATCGGTCTTCTGGTATAGGAATATCATTGATATGGTGATTAAATTCATCTTTATTCATAACTATATCCCTCCTTTAAAATGGGGCGTAAGGCTTGCTTTGCTCGATGTAATTGAGATTTTACCGTTCCTTCTGGAGAATTAAGAACCTCAGCAATTTCCTTAATAGATAAATCGTGATAATACCTTAATAAAATAATAGTTTTGTAAGTAGGATCTAAGAAATTAAATGCCTCGGTTAAATCCAATGATTGTTCTAATGTATTCATGCTCTCTTCTGTACATAAATTAGCAAATATTTCATCATTCGCAACAAATTGTCTAGAAGATTTTCTTACAAAATCAATGGATTTAAAAACAAGAATTTTGATAATCCAACTTTGAAATTTCTCCGGCTTTTTTAATTTTCTCAGTGAAAGATATGCTTCATAAATTGTTTCTTGGTATATATCCAGTGCATCTTGTTCATTTCTTACATAAGAATAGGCTGTTCGATATAATTTTGGGCGAACAAAAGTAATGAGTTGTTCAAATGCTTGATCACTTCCTCTTGTTGCTTGTTTTACTAGATAGGCTATGTCCATTTTTATTTCTTCCTCCCTTTACTAATATAGTCGAATGAGAGAATAAAAAGGTTGCAAAAATAAGTGCATAGACATAAATCTTCTACGATTTATTGCAATGATTAATACCCAGCATTAAAAAAAAGACACCAGAAACCCAGATAGAAATAGATGTTTCTATAATAAGCTTTTCATACTCCATCGCTCTCTCCTTTCTATTAGTTAGACGATTCAAATAGAAAAAAGTATACAAGAAATCCATAAAAAAAAGCAGACTATCCAAAGTCCACTTTTACACAACAAAAAAGAGATAGCAGATTATGCTATCTCTTTCAGTATGACCCGTACGGGATTCGAACCCGTGTTACCGCCGTGAAAGGGCGGTGTCTTAACCACTTGACCAACGGGCCAGTTACTGGCAGAGAAGAAGGGATTCGAACCCTCGCACCGCGTTAGCGATCTACTCCCTTAGCAGGGGAGCCCCTTGAGCCACTTGGGTACTTCTCTATAAATATGGCTCCGCAGGTAGGACTCGAACCTACGACCGATCGGTTAACAGCCGATAGCTCTACCACTGAGCTACTGCGGA
>NZ_JBNTQO010000015.1:0-127939 GCF_050630465.1 Bacillus basilensis
GGGCAATCCGTTCGAGAACTTTGTGTGAAAAATGGTGTATTGTCACAAGAAGATTTAGAGTTAATTCTAGATCCATTTGAAATGACACACCCAGGGATTGCAGGAGCAACTCTTTTAAAGAAAAATTAAAAGAAGAGGGGGACAAGCCCCTCCTCTTTTTTACAATATAGGGAGGTTATAAGTAAGTATACAGTGGCGGCTAATGGTTCATAGAAACAAAATTAAGAGGAGCAAAAATATGATTTAAATAAAGAGGATTTATTAAAACATCCTATCACATTAACAACAAGCTTACATGAATTTTTATAAAGAACTATGACCAACCATGAATAAATAGTTGGCCATAATTATCTTAAAGATCCATATCTTTTAATCCGGGACTATGCTCATTTGGCATTTCAGGAAGCTCTGGTACAGGAAAACCTTTTGGCGGGTCAGTTACTGTTAGTGTTCCTTTGTTTCTACTTGGTGATTCACCTTGGAATATTTCTCCCATTCTTGTTGGATCTAAACTAAAATTAAATTGTGCGTTATGGAACCCCATGTCTACATACTTTCTGCACTCTGGGTATTTATTAATATCATAGTTCGGCACAGGGAAGAGTTTCCCCCATTCAACCCCAAGTGTCTCTAAAGCTTTTGCAAAAGCATTTTGATGTGCATTATCACGTACAATTAAAAATGCAAGTGTTTCTCTAAAGGTTTGATTGGAACTCATTTCATAAATTCTAGTTTTTTGAAGTACACCTGTAGATTCAAGTACGACATTATCTAATAAATCGCTAATTAAGTTTCCATGACTATATACCCAAGATCCATTCCATGGGTTACCAGCTGCATCAACAGGTAATGAACTTTGAGCACCTACAATAAAGTGATGAGGATTTGCATGTTTAACCGCTTCGTCAAGTGGTGCTGTGTCAATACCAGCATTTCCTGGCGTAGGTTCACCAGTTCCAGTTAATAGTTGATTAATTGTATGTTGTACAAGTTCTACATGGCTTATTTCCTCTAAAAAAACACCTCGAAGTAAATCACGATATTGCTTCTCTTTACCTCTAAAATTTGAGCTTTGGAAGAAGTATTGCATCATTGTACGCATTTCACCATAATGCCCACCTAATATTTCTTGTAAAACTTTTGCAGCAGCTGGATCTGGTTTATCCGGCTTAATCATATTAATTATTTCATCTTTATAATAAAACATGAAGTACACCTCTTTTTTAAGTTAGTTAACATTGTTATAGTTTCCAATAATAGGATGTTTATTACTTATATTTCTCTTTTCTCTGATTGTGGGTTTTTCTTCAAAAATGTGAAGGTGTGAAACAACCATTTTAAAGTTGAGATGAGTGTGGGGAGATTTGAACTTGTATTACTTTTAAATAAAGTCACGGTGTTATTAAAAAAAGAAGCATTGTTTTGAAGAAGGACGAGATGTTTATAAAAAATTTACCATGATTTACTCCTTTGTGTTAAGTGACAAGAAAGTTGTTTCATTAAAAGGCCATTTTGTGAAATAAGAGGAAAGGTCTCATTCTCAATTTTAATAGACATTTTAATTCGCGTACTGATAGAATAAGCAGAAATATAATATAGGTGGGATGGAATTGAGAAAAAGATTAGGCTGCTTACACGCCCATTATTCGAATATAGAATATATAGAAAATGCACTTTCTTCATTTAACATTGAATTAATCCATTTTGTTGACCCGGCATTAATGTATCGAGTTACATCAAATGAAAATTTCCTAGAATCAGATGCTCAACTGAAAGTTAAAGAGCAAATAGAATGGATTGCCCAATGTAATGTTGATGCTATCCTTATTACTTGCACAAACTATATTGCAATTTTACAGGAAGACCAACTCTCAACATCAGTGCCAATTATTAAAGTTGATGAACCTTTCTTTGATTACATCAGCAATATACAGCAACCTCAGACAATTCTTTTTACAAATCCTGCAACTGTTGAAGGTACAGTAAAACGTCTTAAACATCATGCTAATAACTATCAAAAATCTTTAGATTTAGAAGTTATTGTTATAGATAGTACTTTTGAATTGATAATGCAAGGGCTAAAAGAAGAATACAACCAAGAAATTACAAAGTCCTTAAATCAAATCATTAAAGATGAAAAAAAAGTTATCTCCGTTGCTCAATTATCTATGGTTGATGCATCTCAGCAAGTTGAGTATAAAACATCTAAGACTATTATTAATCCATTGAATACATTAGTATCTTACATTGTTAATCAATTAGAATTAGAGAAGAAAAATCAGTTATAAACTGATTTTTCTTTCAGCTAAAGGGCGTTTTAAATGAGCAAGGATCACAAAAATTATCAAACTTTTTTATAAAAGGATGATTCAATTAAATATAGAAAAAGCGTGTTTTAATCAAAAAAATTTTCAAAACACGCTTTTTCTATTTGTTCTTTTATCAAGGTTTATTAAATTAATTGAATCAAGCCTTATACAAAAGCTACAACTTGCATTTTTTGTATAATAAAGAGGGCATAAAAGAAGGTAGGATGTAATCAAAAATAACTACTAGTTTTGGGTGAAAAAGATAAGGGCATGGATTTTAATCTTATCTTTAGCTTTAAGAATAGTTAAAAATAATCATTTAAAAAGGATGTATTTTCAAGGCTTCAAAATGACTTTTATACAATCATCTTCCCGATTATTAAAAATTTGATAACCATAGCTCGCTTCTTCAAGGGGGATTTTGTGTGTAATAATCTCTTTTGGATCGAATTCTTTGTTTGTTATTTTTTCAAATAGTTCCGGCATAAAATGAATGACAGGTGCTTGTCCCATTTTCAGATTAATATTTCTAACCCAAAATGCTCCGAGTGGAAATGCATTATAATTACCACCATAAACACCAGTCATTTGAACTGTTCCATATTTTTTTACGGCTTTCGTAGCAATTTGAATAGGACCGAGGGTACCACCTTGTAGTTTTAATTTTTGTTCCAGAAATTCTAGAGGCGATTTTTTACCATCCATGCCTACGCAATCAATGACTACATCCGCACCGCCATGTGTGATTTCTTTTAAATGTTCTCCCATATCAGGAAATTTTGTAAATTCAAATACCTCAACATTGTTAATCTTTTTTGCATAATTTATTCGATAATCTAAGTAATCGACTGCGATTACGCGTTTAGCACCTTGCATCCAAGCGAATTTTTGTGTCATTAATCCAACAGGTCCACAACCAAGGACAATAACAGTATCACCTCGCTTAACACCTGCATTTATTACACTCCAATAGGCTGTTGGCAAAACATCCGATAAAAAGAGTAGGGATTCATCTTCAAGTTCGCATGATTCCGGTATAACAAATGGAGTGAAATTTCCAAAAGGAACTTTTAAATATTCAGCTTGTCCGCCCGGATGGTTACCAAATTTCTCTGTATAACCAAAGTATCCACCAGAATCGTAATGAGGGTTCGAGTTATCACATTGACTTTCCATTTCGTGTTGGCAATAAAAACAATGTCCACAAGCAACATTAAAGGGGATAACAACACGATCTCCTTTTTTCACTTTAGTAACATCTGGGCCCACTTCTTCAACAATTCCCATTGGCTCATGGCCAATAATGTATCCTTGAGGTAAAGGCATGTTACCTTGATATAAATGTAAATCAGAACCGCAAATAGCGGTTGAAGTAATCTTTACAATAATATCATCTTTTTTCTCTAACTTTGCATCATCCACTTGTTTAACCTGTACTTGGTTTGGTCCTTGATAGGTTACAGCTTTCATAATTTTATATCTCCTTTTGAATCATTTCTCAAGACATACTTCATATGTATCTCTTTATACAACAGAAACCTTTCTTACACTCATTACAATGGGAATACACATAGTGTTGTTATGAATATGAAATATTTTATAGCAACTTTTTTCTCATTACTTTTAGCACTATTTTAAGAAGAAACCCAATATTTATACATAATCTAATTCCCATAAAAAGGATAACTATTTTTTCATAATTCGTAGCATATTAAAAACATTGGAGGTGAAACGATATGACAAACAATAACAGTGGAAGTCGTAATGAATTGTTAGTTCGAGGTGCTGAACAAGCTCTTGATCAAATGAAATATGAAATTGCACAAGAGTTTGGTGTACAACTGGGTGCAGATACAACAGCTCGTTCAAATGGATCTGTTGGTGGTGAAATTACAAAACGTTTAGTAGCAATGGCTGAACAACAACTTGGTGGTAGAGCTAACCGCTAAGAGAATTAGTATAAAATATAGCAAATATGTAAATCAATTTCTTTTGTGTATGTATAAAAGCAAACCCTTATAGTAAATGAATTCTCACTCAAAGATTATTGATAATCTTCTTTCATAATCTTTGGGTATTTAATTTGTAAACTACTTTCCTAAACAATAAACACGTGGTGTTGGAAAGGTGTTTTCCATGCATAGTAGAAAATCTTTTGCAGGAAAAAGCATACTTAAAAATTTGATTTCAATATTGAAATCAATATTTTTCATGATATTTTCGAAAGGGAGGAATTTAAAAATGGGTATATTAAGTGGAAATCCTCAAAATGAACCTTTACATTACGGAGAGGTATTTGACATTTGGAGTTATCTTCTTGCTGCACAGGGTGCGATTGCAAGCCACCAAGTATTTATGAATCACACAGGTGATGAAGATTTGAAGAAGTTTTTAGAAGGCTTAATTGAAAATGATATGAATTCGGAAATAGAAGAATTAAAGGCGCTTTTAAAAGTTAATGGGGTCGCTTTACCGCCTGCTCCTCCAGAACGACCAGTTGCATCTATCGAAGATATTCCTCCTGGAGCACGTATTAATGATGCAGAAATTGCGGCAGCTGTTTCTGCAGGATTAGCAGCTGGACTTGTGACATGTAGTCAAGTAATGGGAAAATGCCTTCGAGAAGATGTAGGCATGTTATTTGGACAATTTCATATGAAAAAAGCGCAGGCAGGTGTAACATTGCTACGTTTAAGTAAGAAAAAAGGATGGGTAGTTCCACCTCCATTACATGTAAGAAATTCAGATCAAGCTTAATAAGCAAAAATAAAAAAGTGGCGTTGGCCACTTTTTTATTTTTTAGATGTATCCTCAAGCTTGGATTTATTTATTGTGGAAGAATCTATATATTCATCTGATATTTCCATAGCGTATTTATCATGATGAATATGATTGTGATTTCTTAATTCATTGTCGTTACGCAGTACTAGCCTCTTCATATAAATGTGGAAGAAAATTTCTGTTCCACCAATAATTAAAGCGGCTATAAATGAAGAAAGTCCAATGTTACGAGTAGCATCTAAATTAGTAAACAAGGATGTAAGTAACCAAATTCCAAAGAAGCTTAAGCCTAAATCGGCTATTGTAGCAATCATATTTCCGTATTTAGGTAAAATGAAGAGATCTCCGATTAAATAGGCAGCTCCTGTAAGGAAAAGAGAAATTAGTAATACTTTAGGAATTGAAATGCCTTTAAAGATACTAAGTATAATTAGTAATACTGCAGTTATTGCTGTGTATTTAATTAATAAAGCAACAATATGTTTCATCATTTTCCTCCATTGTTTAAAAGTATATGGAATAAAATATTTCATTAAAAACGGGTTATGCTGTTAAATAGCTTAACCCGTTTTATGTTGTAATGGAGGCCTATTTATGATATCCCATGGCACGTAAGATGTATTTCGTTCTCCTATACATGATTATTTTTGGTTTAAAGAGGATCAACTATACCTTTGAATTCACGGTCGTAATTACCAATTAATTAGCTATATATTTTAGCATGTAATTTAACATATTAAAGAAAGAAGGAGGTGAATGAACATGTCAAACAATAACAGTGGAAGTAGCAATCAACTATTAGTACGTGGCGCTGAACAAGCTCTTGATCAAATGAAATATGAAATTGCTCAAGAATTTGGCGTACAACTTGGTGCAGATGCAACAGCTCGTGCAAACGGATCTGTTGGTGGTGAAATTACGAAACGTCTTGTATCATTAGCTGAGCAACAACTTGGCGGTGGCGTTACTCGTTAATTTTATATATGAAATGGATATAGAGGAGAGGCATGCCGTCTCTCCTTTCCCATACATTTTTTTAATAAATAAGCTTAGTAGCGTTACAATTTTTTCGACTTTATTTGTTTAACTGTTAGACTCTCGAGGTTTTAAATACATAATTAATTTTTGTGAAATAAAAGGATAAAAGATAAGAGGTTATATTTGATGCGAAAGGGGCAGAAAAAATGAAATATGAAGCGTTATTTACAGTTGAGATTTCTGTAGGAAGTGAAAGAGTAGCAAACCATAAAATAAAGGCTCATGATGTCGTTGATGTTGTTGAAAAGCTTGCTGAGAAGTACTTAAGTGATCATGAGGGGCATTCTCAAAATGAATAAAGGAGAATAGTGATATGACCTGTCATGATGTTAAGAACGAAACGAAAGAAAAAAAAGATTTAAAATGGTGGCAACTCTCACTTATTGGGATTGGTTGTACAATAGGGACCGGCTTCTTTTTAGGATCCAGTATAGGAATTAAAATAGGCGGTTCGTCAATTATTCTTATTCTTATTTTAACTGGATTTACTACTTATATTGTATTTGAAGCATTGGCAAAAATGGCTGTAGAAGATCCGCAAAAAGGATCTTTTCGCATTTACTCAAAAAAAGCTTTTGGAAATTGGGCGGGTTTTAGTCATGGATGGACATATTGGTGTTCTGAACTGCTTATTATGGGCAGCCAGTTAAGTGCGTTAGGAATCTTTTCACGCTACTGGTTTCCTAAAATACCGTTATGGATATTTGCTGCTATATATGGAGTAGCGGCTATATTAATTATTTTTATAGGGGTAAAGATATTCGAACGTTTAGAGAAATGGATGGCTATTATAAAAATCGCTGCTATTATGGGGTTTATTGTAATTGCTATTTTAGTTATTTTAGGATTTATAAAGGGTGGTTTATATAAAGCACAAATTCCGCGGGATTTTAAAGACTGGTTCCCAAATGGATTAAAAGGCACTTGGTCCTCTCTAATTTATGCATTTTATGCATTTGGAGGAATCGAAATTATGGGGTTAATGACAATAAGACTGAAAGACCCTAAAGATGCACAAAAATCAGGAAGAGTAATGTTAATGATTTTAACGATTATTTACGTAGTCTCTTTAGGGTTGGCAATTATGATGGTTCCATTAAACCAGTTTAATACGAAAGAAAGCCCTTTTGTAATAGCATTACAAGACTATAATTTGCCGTATGTGCCATTTATTTTAAATGTAGTATTAATTTTAGCGGGTTTTTCAACATTAGTTGGTTCATTATTTGCAGTGACAAGTGTATTAATGAACTTAGCTGAAGAAGGTGATGCACCTGCAATGTTTGCTAAAAAAAACAAAAAAAACATCTCTTTCCCAGCTCTAATTCTTATTATAATGGGACTTGGTGCTTCTATCCTTAGTGCTTTATTACTACCCAAAAATATATATGAATATGTAACAACTGCAGCTGGACTAATGTTGTTATATACATGGAGTTTAATTCTTCTTTCATTTTGGAGATTAATGAATCCAAAAGGTTGGATGCAGATAAAAAGTATTATTGGTCTTATTATGATTGCACTAGCTGTTAGTGGAACACTATTGCAAAAAACAACGCGTTTTGGTTTCCTAGTGAGCTTGTTGTTTTTAGGAATAGTTATTATTGTTACTGTAATTGTTCATTTTGTCTCAAGGAAAAGGAATACAGCTATATGAAGAATCTATTTTTACACAATATGAGTAGTATGTAACAATTAAATAATAGAAGCTATTGAAAAATGATTTGGTAAGTTTGAAAACCAAAATATAATCCATAAATAATAAGTGATATTCCAGATACTACCGTTATAAGAGACAATATGCGAGCATTCAAAATTTTACGAAATATACTAGATGTACTCGCCATCGTAATATCCCAAATGAAAATACCTAAAATAATACCAAAGCTATATAACAAAAGCTGCTCTTTATTATAGGAAGAAGCGGCTTTTGCTAATATAGAGCCGAAAATTCCAAGCCAAAATAGAATTGTTAATGGATTCGATAAAGACATAAAAAAACCAGAAAAAAAGCTTTTAATAATTGAATCATCATTTCTAGTATTACTAATGCTAATTTGATTCGCATTTTTTAAACTTTCAATGCCTGTATAGATTAAAACAAAAGCGCCGAAAGACCATAAGAAAAGTTTTATGATATCTTTTTCGAGGAAATGAATTACACCTAAATAAACAAGTGCCATGTAGATAACATCTGCAAGTAAGGCTCCTATGCCAAGGATCCAAGCGTGAAAAAACCCACTCCTAATACCTTTTTCTAGCTGCGCAGCATTTATAGGTCCCATTGGAGCAGATAATGATAAACCTAAGAAAACATAGCTTAAAAATATGCCCACGTATAATATGCTCCTCCCACTAAATTTGATCTATATTAAATCTATTCAGTGGTTAAAGTTTGTACAACTAAATAATAAAAAACGGAGTGAATTACTTATTTTTATGAAAGTATTTTATGATTCGAGAAAATGGACACTTGGATGGGATGGTTTCATCATCACGTAAAAAATATTGCTGCCATTCATAATTATCTTTTTCACCATAATCTTTCAGAGAGGGATGAATAGGAGCTTTGTCATAAGCGGCTAGACGTTGACGTATTAAGTTTTTTAGTTTTCTACTGCGTTTCTCAGAATTCATAATCCCCTGTAAAACCCATCTAGGGGTTAAAGCAAGCATCATACATGAAAAATGTCTACTTTGTCTATTGACATGAGCGGGTGTAGCGCAGTAAACGAAATATGATTCATTATGATAACAAAATTCCCAAGTATTCTCCATAGGGTCATTTGGAATGTGCGTAGGCCATTCCATCTCGTCCAATCGACTAGTTGTATTAAGTAGAGACCAATAAATATGTTCAAAATCTTCAACTGTAGTTTCTCGCAGTAAATCTATTGGTGTATGAATAAAAACAATAAGTGAGGCGTATTGACCTGTGTCTCTAGAACATTCGGTATATTCTTTAAGTAATGCAGCAAAACTCTCACTAGTATTCGTATCTCTAGGATCACCAATAAATCCGTACCTGAGGTGATTTGCTGTAAAGCCGTGTTGAGCTGGTATACAAGGAAACAGTTTATCTTTATCTGTCATTTTTAATTTAAAAGAACGGAAAGCTTCTCGTTGCCAATGTGGAAGGGTAATAATATTTTTTTGTAAAGAATCTTTATCATAAAGTATAGTCATCTTTTTATCCCTCCTAAGTCATAATATCTAACCTATTAATTATTTAAGAATAGGTGACTAACACAGCTTAAATAACTATTTTTCAATTTATTTTAATTATAGGATTTAACGAATAATCTCTGCAATATAGTTACTTTAATAGTTAATATCTAATAATGTATAAATTTAAGTAACCATAAAATTTGAAAAATATATAAGGAATATGTAGGTACAATGTTCACATTTATATTTTCTAACTAATATGGTTTATAACGAAACAAGAAAGGATGTATTATGATGGGGATTTTTAAGGAAGAAAAAATTAAATTTATAGATTGTAAAGGCGAAGAAGTCATTTTGAAAATCAAAATTAAGGATATAAAAAAGTAAGGAAGAGGAATTAAGGATACTTTATTGTGATTAACATAGAAGGATGAAAAGTAATCATGAATTAGATTGAAATGAATTCATGTAGTATAGGCCCTTTTTGAATTTTTTTGCATAGTGTGGCATGAATGAATATTAAGGGGGAACGTCTATGTCTTATCCTAATCAGCTAGCTTGGCATGAAACATTGGAGTTACATGAATTAGTAGCATTTCAAGCAAACGGTTTAATCAAATTAAAAAAATCAGTTAGGAATGTACCTGATCAAGCACTTCAATTGTTATATATTAAAGCTATAAATGCCATCCAAAACAATCTACAAGAGTTAGTACAATTTTATCCTTATGCTCCTGGATTTCAATCGCAGCATCGTGATGACACTGGATTTTACGCTGGAGATTTACTTGGATTAGCAAAGACATCTGTTCGAAACTATGCAATAGCGATTACCGAAACTGCAACGCCGCGACTTAGAGAAGTTTTAACCCGTCAAATAAATGGTGCTATACAATTACATGCACAGATTTTTAACTTTATGTATGAACGTGGTTACTATCCAGCTTATGATTTAAAGCAACTATTAAAAAATGATGTTCAAAATGTGCAAAAGGCAATACAAATGCAATATTAAAATGAAGATTTGGAAATGATCATTAGAGAAAAACTATAGTTTATTTACAGAGGATCAAATAGTTAAGACTATATGGTAATTTCCATTGTTAATAAATTGAGTAAATGCTAAAAATATAGATTCATTCTAAAATGTTAAAGAAATTATACTAGCGCTATTTTAGAATGGTGAACCCCTTAAAGCTTTTTTAGTGAGTTTTAATCAAATATTAAATACGCTTGAGAATAAGTATTTATATGATACATCTAATTGAATGTTATTTTCCTTTGGCACTAAGTATGTTTAGCACGTTTTTCTTTTGGGAAAAATAAGAATATACATTAGTGGAAAGGATAGGATTTAATGGTTACCAAAACCGATAATACAAGCTATTTAACCTCTTCTGTTTATTTGACCCGTAATCTATGGTCAGGTATCTTGTTTGGGCTAGGGTTAGTAGCTTTTATAGATGAAACTATTTTTCATCAACTGCTACATTGGCATCATTTCTATGATAAATCTACAACAGATATTGGACTCATTTCAGATGGTCTTTTTCATGCTTTTAGTTGGTTTGCAACGATTGGTTCCTTGTTTATGGTTGCTGATCTTCGCCGTAGAAATGCATTTTGGTTGAAAAGATGGTGGAGCGGATTAATGCTTGGTAGTGGTGGATTTCAATTATATGACGGTATAATTCAACACAAACTAATGAAAATACATCAGATTCGATACGTAGATAATGTTCTTATCTACGACGTAATATGGAATATAATTGCGACTGTAATGCTCTTAATTGGCATACTGCTAGTTTTTCAGACAAGAACTGATGAAAGATTATTGAGAGGTAAAAGCTTAAATGAACAATAACCATCTTCATCATGAAATATGGAATGCACTGGATATTGTACTATTCGTATTCATTTTAATTATGTTAATAATTTATATAGTAGCCACGATTTTATCAAATCGCCATTACAAACGATGGCCGTTATATCGAAGTGTCTTCTGGGTTTTAGGACTTATTTGTGTGGCAATAGCAGTTGTTGGGCCCTTAGCTCATCGTGCTCATAATGATTTCACAGTGCATATGCTTGTGCATTTACTTCTTGGGATGCTTGCTCCAATTTTTATAGCATTAGCCGCTCCAATGACTCTTTTTTTACGAACGCTCAATGTGAGAACAGCGCGACGTCTTTCAAGGATACTAAAGAGTAGGTCTCTACAACTTCTTACTCATCCAATTATCGCAACCTTGCTTAATTTAGGAGGACTATGGATTCTCTATACGACTAGCTTATACTCGATGATGCACGAAAGTATACTTCTTCATTTATTCATACATTTCCACGTTTTTATTGCAGGATATCTGTTTACCACATCAATGATTTATGTTGATTTAATATCCCATAGGTATAGCTATATGTACCGGTCAATTATTTTAATAATTGCATCAGCTGGTCATGGGATATTATCAAAATACATATATGCTCATCCGCCTGCTGGTGTAGTTACTGAACAAGCTGAAACTGGGGGCGTGCTGATGTATTATGGTGGGGATTTCATTGATATTGTTCTTATTTTTATACTTTGTTTGCAATGGTCTAGGGGTAGCAGACAGAGAACAAAAGTTAATAATGTAGTAAGGTCATGGGATGTATCGGGTTTTTTGAAACTAAAAACTTTGAAATGAAATTTAGTTAAACTGTATTATGGATTAAGTATGGTATGAACAAAATTTAAAAAAGTATGTTAAAAGTAAAAAGAGCAGTTATTTCTTATGACTGCTCTTTTTTATGGTAAGAAGTACAACCTGGGTAAGAAGCAGGCTACACTACAGGTAGTGTTTGCAGAATATTGAGTTTTATTCAACAAGGATAGTTCCATTCTTAAAATAGAGATGTTGCCTAAGGTTATTATTTTTACATATTTTAACATTATTTGATGTTTTGATTTTGTGATACATTTTAGTTTTTTGTTTAATTTATCTTTTCATCTATATATTTTCCGTAATCAGGTACAGCAATTTTATCAAATTCTTGAACGAGTGTTTTGAGGCTTGTTGATAGCAATTCACCTGACATCGGTATCCCATGTCCAGTAATAGCGGCTAGAGGCTTTAACTTCTCTAGTTTTATAACTGATTCTTTAGCAACTTTCCAGTCTGTTGTTAAATAACGAGGCGGACCACTTATTTCCTGTTCCTGAGTAATTACTTTATATAGATATTCCTGCTTCACCGTAACAAAAGCGTCCCCAGCAATTAAAGTTCGGTCTTTTTCTCGGAATAATGAAATATGTCCTGGAGTGTGTCCTGGAGTATGAATCCACCTAAACTCTGGCATATGGGGAACAGTTCCATCTGTAGGTAGCACTTTTATGCTATTTCCTAAATCAATCGGTTCGTTAGGGAATAGAGGGGACATTTTCGCTACCATCCCACCTTCAACTGTTGGATCTGGTTCAGGATAGCTTTGTTGTCCAGTCAGGAACGGTATCTCCATTTGATGGGCATAGACTGGAACATCCCAATACTTGATGAGTTCAATTATTCCACCAACATGATCAAAATGCCCGTGAGTTAAAATGATTGCTTTTGGGCGGCTGTTTGTACCAAATCGATCCTCAGCGACAGAGATAATTTCATTTGCACATTTAGGCATACCAGCATCAACTAAAACAAAATCATTGCTCTCGGGATTTCCAACAAAACAGATGTTGACGATTTGAATCGTGTAACAAAATAAATCAGGCAATACTTCGATGCCATGACCACTTTCAATTGAAGTTGCTGGAATAAACTTGTAATCACTTCCATAATTCATCTCATTGTCCACTTTTTATCCCCCTTAATATATGTTAATACGACATTATAGTTCCCTAATTTTGAAAATCCATTTTGGAGGATTTGAGAAAAGAATTAGTGGGGGATTACAAAAAACAATAATTTACTCCTAGAATTAAGGTGGAGACGTATCAATTTATATAAAGTACAAACAAAAAATATTGATTGTAAAGTTGTAGTTTCTACTATTTTTTTGAGTTTAAGTGTATATCTTTTAAGAGGACATACCAAGTTCTTTTATTTTGATAATTACTTGAAACTTGAATAGGGAAAACATGATCAAGCCCCCATTCTAATTCGTTTATTTCATTTTCAAGTCCTGTTGGATAGAGTAAAAGAATTTTAAAATTATTTTTAACAATATTTGATAAAACTGTTTGTAATTCTAGCGCTTCAGTCAAGTTTCCGCCCCATCTAACAAATAAAATGGATTGTGAATGATGAATTTTTTCGTAAAAATTATCAATTCTTCGATCTAATTTTTGTTTAAAATCATGGTATGTGATGAACCAATCTTCATTTGGAATAACAGGGAAATCATGATAGGATGTTACGTTATATTTTGTGTCTTTTATAATATGAGAAAAAACAGGTTGTATCACGCCATCATTAAACACAATATTTTGATCCGGCATTGCGTGCATGTTTTTTAAATCCATAAAGTCTATAAAATTATTTTTCAATAATTTGTTGATAGAAGAAAGATTCGGTGATTCAAACCAATCTAGAGGACCTGAATATTTCCGCAGCCTATATTTTTTTAGATGAATAGCAGTATAACAATTTTCCCCTAAACTAATAACATCATCATAAATGCCTTGAGGCCCTTTCATTTCCAATACAATCATCCTTTTTTTAGAAAAATTAGAAGGTATATATAAATTCTAAAAAGCGTTACTATGACACAGAATATGCTTTTGAAAAATAGGAGAACTGATTCATTATAAATAATATATGTATGTATAAAAACTCCTGTGAAAAGGCTCACAGGAGGATAAACTAAAGCGTATTTCGGGTTATATACCATTTGTTGAGGTAAGAATTGTGTGTGATAATTAATGGCGTTTTTATAAAAAAAGTGGAAAAACAGAACTACATTGAAGTGAGTTGTGAGTAAATTATAATTTGAAATTGAGCGAAAATAAGAAGCCCCAATTGCAGAATGAAGCAACTGGGGCATTTTTTAATCTCTTCCTAACTTAATTATATCATGTAAATCAAGTTCGAAATAGACTGTTTATTCTCATGTACTACTGCTACAATCAAGAACACATGCATAGTAAGGAGAGATGTTATATGAGTTCTTTCGTTCTCGATTTTCAGGAAATAGAAAAAACGCAGCTTTCACTTGTCGGTGGAAAAGGCTTGAATTTAGGGGAGTTATCCAATATTCAAGGGATACAAGTGCCAGAAGGATTTTGTGTTACAACGGTAGGATATGAAAAGGCTATCGAGCAAAATGAAGAGCTTCAAACTTTATTGCAGCAGCTAACAAAGTTGAAAAAGGAAGAGCGAGCTCAAATTGGTGAAATCAGTAAGAAGATTAGAGAAATCATTATGGCAGTAGAAATCCCTTCTGATGTAGTGGAAGCGGTAGCTCAATATCTCTCACGTTTTGGAAATGAACATGCGTATGCAGTTCGTTCTAGTGCGACGGCTGAAGATTTACCATATGCCTCGTTTGCTGGTCAACAAGATACGTATTTAAATATCATTGGAAAAGAAGCAATTTTGCAGCATGTAAGAAAGTGCTGGGCTTCTTTATTTACAGATCGAGCAGTCATGTACCGTATGCAAAATGCTTTTGAACATAATCAAGTTTCTATATGTGTTGTCGTTCAAAAAATGGTTTTCCCGCAGGCTTCGGGCATTTTATTTACTGCTGATCCAGTTACTTCCAACCGAAAGGTGTTATCAATCGATGCCAGTTTTGGACTTGGCGAGGCATTAGTATCGGGACTCGTCTCCGCTGATAATTATAAAGTAAAAGAAGGCGAAATCGTCGATAAGGTGATTTCAACTAAAAAAGTAGCTATCTATGCTTTAAAAGAGGGTGGAACAGAAATAAAACAAATTGATCCGGCTCAGCAAAAGATTCAAACATTGTCTGAACAACAAATTTTACAATTAGCACAGATCGGAAGGCAGATCGAAGCTTATTTCGGTTGTCCGCAAGATATCGAATGGTGTTTAGTTGATGATGCATTTTATATTGTCCAAAGCAGGCCAATCACGACTTTATATCCAATTCCGGAAGCAAATGATCAGGAAAATCATGTGTATGTATCGGTTGGTCACCAGCAAATGATGACTGATCCTTTGAAGCCATTAGGAATGTCTTTATTTCAGTTAACATCCTTTGGACCGAGGTTTCAAGCTGGGGGAAGGCTGTTTGTTGATGTTGCACAAAGATTGGCTTCGCCTACTAGTAGAGAACTTTTATTAAATACGATAGGGAATTCGGAACCACTTATTAAAGATGCATTAACGACTGTAGTCGAGCGAGATGATTTTATTAAATTGTTACCAGATGATGAAAAAGAAAAGAGTGTTGGTAAAAGCGGGCCACCTGTAAGCTCGCAACCACAAATCGAAAACAATCCGGCAATCGTTATGGATTTAATAAAGAAGAGTCAAGCATCAATCGAAGAGTTAAAACGAAACATGCAAACGAAATCAGGGGTGGATGTACTTGATTTTATTTTGGAAGATATTCAGCAATTAAAGAAAATACTATTTCATCCGCAAAGTATGGCTGTCATTATGGCAGGTATGAATGCTTCAACATGGATCAATGAAAAGATGGAGCAATGGCTAGGTGAAAAGAATGCAGCGGACACCCTTTCTCAATCAGTACAAAATAATATTACTTCAGAAATGGGTTTAGCATTAATGGATGTTGCTGATGTGATTCGGCCATATCCAGAAGTTATTGCGTATTTACAACATGTAGAAGATGATAGCTTTTTAGATGAACTTGTTCAGTATAAAGGCGGAGAAAAAGCTCGAGATACAATCGTTGCTTTTCTAAATAAATACGGAATGAGATGTAGCGGCGAAATCGACATTACGAAAACGCGCTGGAGTGAGAAGCTAACAACCATTATCCCGATGATTTTAAATAATGTAAGAGACTTTGAATATGGTGCTAGTAAGCAGAAGTTTGAAGAAGGGCTGCAGGAAGCTTTGAACAAAGAAGAAGAGTTATTAGAGCGATTACAGCATTTGTCAGATGGAGAACAAAAAGTAGAAGAAACGAAGCGAATGATTCGTAACATCCGTAATTTTATTGGCTATCGTGAATATCCGAAATACGGCATGATTAATCGTTACTTCATATATAAGCAGGCGTTATTGAAAGAAGCGGAGAAACTTGTGCAGAACGGTGTCATTCATGAAATCGATGATATATACTACCTAACTTTTGAAGAACTTCATGAAGTTGTTCGTACGAATAAACTAGATTACGAGGTTATTCATAAACAAAAAAATGATTACAAAGTATATGAAAAACTAACGCCTCCGCGTGTAATGACGTCTGATGGAGAAATCATTACAGGTAAATATAAACGAGAAAATCTCCCGGCTGAAGCGATCGTAGGTTTGCCGGTTTCTTCAGGAGTGATTGAGGGGAGAGCTCGCGTTATTTTAAATATGGAAGATGCGAATTTAGAAGATGGAGATATATTAGTTACTGCATTTACTGACCCTGGCTGGACGCCGTTGTTTGTTTCTATAAAAGGGTTAGTCACTGAAGTTGGCGGACTCATGACACACGGAGCAGTGATTGCACGTGAATATGGATTACCAGCAGTCGTTGGAGTAGAGAATGCTACGAGATTAATAAAAGACGGACAACGAATTCGGGTACATGGAACTGAAGGGTATATTGAAGTGTTGTAATGAAATAAAAGATCATCCGCTATAAATAGTGGATGATCTTTTTATTTTGCAACAACTCACTTTTTTAACCCAGCTGCATAAAAAGGTCCATGAACTGCGATTGTTGATAAAATACGAGCAATTTCCTCAGGTGTTTCTTTTTGCCCGTTATTTAACCATTGCTGAATAACACCAATATGAGCAGATGCCATATAAGAAGCTAAGTATTGGCTTGGGACAAGTAAGTTCTCTTTATTAATGAGAGCGCCATTCGTATCTTCAAATAGTGTTTTCCACATAAAGTCTTTCAGTTTTGTTTAGAAAGATAAATCTCCTTTTGGGCTAAGTACAGCTCTCATAAAATCACTATTTTCATTTAGAAATTCAAGAATAGAAGTGATAAGTAGAAATGGCATTGTTGGGGAAGGATTTGATCCAAGATCTGCAATCACTTCTGGAAACTTTCTTTTTGCAATGCTAGAAAACTCATACATAATTTCTTCTTGGCATTTCGTCATTAAATCAAATTTATCTTGATAGTGCGCATAGAAAGTACCGCGATTTATGTTTGCTTTCGTTGTAATATCTTTCACTGTAATAGCGTCGAAACCTTTTTCTTCAATTAATTCCACAAATGCATTTCGTATGGCAGTTTTCGTACGAACAACACGTAAATCTAAATTACTATCACGCAAAGTATGTCCCTCCTTAATTTTATTCAACACATTTCAAGAATGTGTATGATAACGGACACATTCACGATTTTTGATTATTGTATAAGGTTCAACTCGAACATATAATTCAAAATATAAATAAACAACACGTTGTTGGTTATTATAAATTAAATTACAGGAGGAGAAAAGAAAATGTTTAAAAATAAACTTTTATTGTTATCACCAGTTGTTGCACTACTTGTAGTTTTTATTTTTTCATTAACATTATTTCCAACCGTTCAACCTAAGCCGAAAAACTTGCCAATCGCAATTGTAAATGAGGATCAAGGAGTAGAAATTCCGAATCAATCGAAAATGAACATGGGACAAACGATTGTTGATAATATGAAAAAGACATCAAAATCAGAGGAAGAACCTGCGGTAAAGTGGGTAGAAGTAAAAAATAAGGAATCCGTGCAAAAAGGTTTAAATAATCAAGAGTATTACGCAGCATTAGTCATTCGGAAAGACTTTAGTACAAAACAAGCATCATTACGAACACCACAACCATCTTCAGCAGAGGTAGAAATATTCATAAATCAAGGAATGAATACAGCAGCATCAACTGTGGCAGGACAAATGTTGAATGGTGTAGTAGATAATATGAACAATACTGTTCGTACACAACTATTAGAAGGATTGAAAGCAAAAGGAGCTACTTTAACAACAGACCAAGCTGCGAAATTAGTAACACCTATTGTAAAGAACGTGACAAATGTGAATGAGGTCGGAAAAAATAGTGCGAACGGTAACTCACCAAATTCATTATTCCAGCCGTTATGGATCGCAAGTTTAGCGAGTGCAGCGATTATCTTTATTGCGATAAGTAAAATGCCGGTAGGTTCAAGAAAAGAAAACTTTTTATTAAAATTAAAACAAATAGTAGCTGGAGCAGTTGCGACAATTGTAATTGGGTTTGGTCTGACATGGATTGCGGATGGAATGGTAGGACTAAATATCTCAAATTTCACCGATACGGCCTTATTTTTATCCATTACATCGTTTAGTTTCTTCTTAATGATATCAGCGGTACTTTCACTAGTTGGACTAAAAGGAATTGGTGTATTCGCACTCTTACTATTCTTCGGTGCACCGTTATTATCATTAGCACCTGAAATGTTGTCGTCATTTTATCAAGACTGGGTTTACACTTGGTTACCAACGCGATTTATGATTGAAGGGCTTAGAGGAATATTCTTCTTCGGAAAAGGGTTAAGCTGGAGTACACCTGTTACTGTGCTCGTTTGGATTGGTGTGGTAAGTATTGTTATTATTTTAATGACTGCTTTCAAACGTAGTGCAATAAAGGAACATAAAACGGAATTACACGCATAAAAGATAAAAAACGTTTCACTAGTAGTGAAGCGTTTTTTGATTCTTATTAACCTATAGGGAAATTGATATATATAATATGAAACGAAAATGAAAATAAATAAGGGGCGAACAAATGAAAAGAGGGATTTTTGTAGAAGTTTCAAATGAATATGACAATCTACTTTGGAAAGTGTTAAAGCCAATCAATATTGCTTCATTTAATTGGCGAGTGGGGAATGAGGAGTCCTACTTAATAGCGCGTGTTGGATTGGATGAGGCACTATTTCCAGAGGAACCAAGTGTAGTGGAAGGATTAGATTTGAAAAATTTAGTTGAAGGCAACATATATTATCTCATTTTTGCAGATTTAAAAGCGTATCCTAAAGGAGAAATAGCAATAGATATTGAAACATATGAAGAGTTTAAGGAGAGTAAGTGTGAAGTAGTCGTATTAGTAGCGGATGGTGATTACATACAAATTTATGTGAAAGATCAAGAAGCAATTGAAATGATGTATGAAAACGCACTAACTCAAGGATTTTATGTAGAATATATAACAGATGAGAATGACGGTAGAACGTGTTTGTCAGTATAGTAGTAATTTAAAAGGGGAAACACAATATGGAGAGAACTACAGTTCAAGAATATACAATTCGAATTGCTACGGAAGATGAAAGTAATAGCATTATTACTCTATTAAAAGAAGTAGCAAAGTGGCTACAACATAAAAAAGTAGATCAATGGCAGTATCTTTTAGGAGAAGAAGCAACGACTGAAATATTAGAAGGCATAAAAGAGAAATATACGTATGTTGTAATGAAAGAAGAGGAAATTGTCGGTACAGTTACAGCATCTCCTAAACAAAATGAATGGGAGGAACATATTTTTGGTAAAGAGGAAGTTTCTAATTCATTATATATTCATAGATTTGCGGTGAAACGGAAGTATAAGGGGAATGGAATAGGAGAACACATTTTACAGTGGATAGATGAGAATATGCAAAGTGATAAACAGTATTTGAAGTTAGATTGTGTTGGACATAACCGTACATTAAATGATTTTTATAAGAAAAATGGTTTTGAATATATCGGTAGTAAGGATGGACATAGTAAGTTTCAAAAAAGAAGGAGGAAGTGAATGAATTCAATTAACGTAAGTTTAGTAGAAAAGTTAATACAGGAACAGTTTCCTGAATGGGCACATTTAGAAGTGAAACCTGTAAAGTTTAGTGGGCATGATAATAGAACGTTTCACTTAGGGGATGAGATGAGTGTAAGATTGCCAAGTGAGGCGGCATATGCACCGCAAGTAGAGAAAGAAAATAAGTGGCTACCTATATTAAGTGAGGAGCTTTCTTTACCGATTTCTACACCACTTGCGAAAGGGAATCCATCTGAAGTGTATCCATGGCCTTGGTCTATTAATAAGTGGATAGAGGGAGAGACCGTTACGAAACAAAACGTTCGTGACTTAAGTGAATTTGCGGCAGACTTAGGATTATTTTTAGTAGAATTGCAATCTATTGATGCAAGTAAAGGACCGGTAGCTGGAGCACATAATTTTTACCGAGGCGGGCTTATATCTGTATATGATGAAGAGGCGAGAGATGCTATTGAAAATAATAAGAGTGTTTTTGATGAAATAGTATTAAAGCATCTTTGGGATTTAGCACTTCAGTCAACATGGGAGAGTAAACCAGTTTGGGTTCATGGAGATGTTGCACCAGGAAATCTACTCGTTAAGGATGGAAAGCTTTGTGCCGTAATTGATTTTGGTATTTTAGGAGTAGGGGATCCGGCTTGTGATGCAGCGATGGCATGGACGTTTTTTGATAAGAATAGTAGAGGTGTATTTAAAGAAGCATTGCACATAGATGAAGAAACGTGGAATAGGGTGAGAGGATGGGCACTTTGGAAGGCGTTAATTACATATGATGCGAATAGAGATAGTAATGAAAAAATAGCAGAAGAATCGTATCGTGTCATTCAAGTGATTACTGATGATTATGGGAAGTAATAAAAAAGTCTATTTTGAATTATACAATCAAAATAGGCTTTTTTATATGATTAATCGATACTTAAAGCTTTTTTACCCATTTGGTTATAACTGTACTCAAATCGGGATTTTACCATTGGTTGATCTTTTTTACCGTCTAATGGGTCATTATAATAAATGTTACGATCATCTACACCAGTTATGATAATAGTATGTGCATTTCTGTATCCATTTACAGTTTTTCCTTGAGGTGTTTGCCAAATTTGTTCTAGTTGTGGAGCAGTTATTTTGTTTCCTACCCAGGCTACAACTGGTTTACCATTACGTACATAGCTTTCTAATACAGAGAAATCCTGTCCTGTTAAATCTGTACCTCTTGCATGTTTATCAAGTAATTGTTTCAATGGTGCCGGGTTAATAGAGTAACCATAACTTATTCCTCTTACATCACCAACGAATCCGATGTCTGGATCACCCCAAACTGAAATTTTTCCATCTCCTGTAGTCTTGCGTCGAGTTGTATCAAATGGCATTTGATTAGCAAAGTCTACTTTATTTAATGAACGTCCTGTATAGTATTCTAAAAGCATTTGGAGTGAAACAACTGTACTTCCTTTTTGTAGTTCCGGCAATTGATTAATGGCAGGAACATTTAAGAGGAGCTTTGGACGTAAGAGATAAGACATGTTTATCCATTTTGGTCCTTTATCTGTAAGAATTTGTACCCATCCGTCATCTCCTATAGCTAATTCTTCTATGCCACCTTGTGGAGCATACTTTCCAGATATTTTAGAAGAAAAATTAGGGCTATCGTAAGCGAAAAATGTTCTTGGTATGTATGTTAGTTCTTTTCCTTCACCCTCTTTTAAATATGGATTCATCCATTGAAGACCTTCGCTAGTGCGAATTTTTAACCAGATGCTATTTTCTTCAACGACTGTTACAGTTTGAGGGGGATATTTACCAACCACGTATCCTGTTCTTGACGGTCTATCAAAGGTAACAAAGTTTTTATCAATGTATACTTGTTTCTCTTTTAATGGTGTCCACTTTAACCCATGATCCGTAGCAATTTTAATCCATCCGTTTTCAGATTCATCGAATACAGTAACGGTTTGTGGTGCATATTCAGCAAGTATACCTGAATGAAGAGAGGTCTCAGGATAAATAAAGTAATGTTGTTTCATAGTAACTTGCTTTAATTTAATTTCTTTATCTTTCGATTGGTCTGTGCGAGCAACTAAACTTGCAGCTTCTGCACGGGTAATAGTTTTATCTGGATACCAATGACTACCACCATAACCCAGTGAAATACCAAGAGCAACAAGAAGATTGGCCGATTTTTCACTCCAGTGTCCTTTTAAATCTCGGAATACAGTAGGGAGTTTTTCAGTGGCCTTTTTGTCTAAGTTATATGAATGAACAAGCATAGAAGCCATAGCCGCTCTTGTTAGTTTTCCAGAAGGCTCGAAATTACCATTACCGACTCCTTTAATAATCCCAGCTTTTTCAACTGCAGCAATATAAGGAGTGGCCCAATGTTCTTGAGAATCTTTAAATGATGGTTTTGCTGAAGTGTCTATTTGTAAGTTTAATATTTTTGCCATGATAATTGCGGCAGAAGCTCTATCGATTTCAAGGTTAGGTCCAAATGTACCGTCTGGTAAGCCAGATAAGACTTTTTTCTTTACTAAATAATCAACGGACGGCTTTGCCCAGCCAATAACATCGGGAAACTGATAGTAGTAATCGTCTTCGTCAATCTCTAACTGCGCATTATTTTTTTGTGTTACAGTTTCACTCACAGCTAAAGAACTAGATGGAGTGATGATAGCACCAAGTAGCAGTGCACTTGCCATAGTCATTTTTATTGTTTTCAAATTTCCATTCTCCTTCTATTTTTATGTAGGTTAATTTAAAGAGTAAATTGAAAAAATAAATAACATTGTTACAAAATAATTGTTTTAAATGCATATATGTAACATTCATGAAGAATATTATATGATAATTTTTGGAGACTGACAATAAAAAGTAAGATTATTGCTTGTATAATTTTCAATTGAAAAGAAGGGATTCAATATAAATATACAGAATATTTAGATAATAGGAGGTGTCGAATTTTGAGTGAAATTGAATTAAAACGGAATGTAATTAAGACAGGGAGTGAGAAGGGGACTATTCTTCGGTTTATACTCGCTAGTCTCGTTGGGGTATTTATGTTTTTCGTACCAGTTACGATAAATGGTGCTTCGTCCATTATGATTGATCATATCGTTTCATGGATCAGGACTTCTGTTCCGAGCGTAGTACCTTATTACGCACTACTTGTTATGGTAATGGGTGCGATTTACCCGTTTTATACGAAAAAATGGAATGCATCTATCGTAGATGTTTGTTTTTCTATTTTAAAAGTAGTCGGTGTTGTTTTCGGTGTACTATATTGTTTTAAAGTGGGACCAGCTTGGTTCTTTGCGCCAGATGTAGGACCGTTTTTGTATGAGAAACTAGTAATATCGGTAAGTTTACTCGTTCCAATTGGCTCGGCTTTTTTAGCGTTATTAGTCGGATATGGATTGCTAGAATTTATTGGTACATTTTGCCGTCCGATTATGAGACCATTATGGAAAACACCAGGACGATCGGCAATCGATGCGGTTGCTTCCTTTGTGGGAAGTTATTCGCTTGCGCTTCTTATTACGAACCGCGTATATAAAGAAGGAAAGTATACGACAAAAGAAGCAGCTATTATTGCTACAGGTTTTTCTACAGTTTCTGCTACATTTATGATCATCATCGCAAAAACATTAGACATTATGTATTTATGGAATGTTTATTTTTGGACTACTCTTGTTGTAACATTCATCGTAACTGCTATCACCGTAAGAATCCCGCCCCTTAGTAGAAAACCAGATACATATGTAACGGAAGAAGGGTTCCCAGAGCCTGTTTATAAAGAGAAAATGCTAGAACGCGCTTGGGAAGATGCGTTAGAAGTATCGAAATCTGCACCAAGTATTATGAAAAATATCGCAGTGAATTTAAAAGATGGATTTATTATGACGATGGGAATTTTACCATCCATTATGTCAGTAGGATTAATTGGTATCGTCTTAGCGAAATTCACGCCAATATTTGATTGGATCAGTTATATTTTCTATCCATTTACATGGCTATTACAATTACCAGAAGCAGACTTAGCTGCTAAAGCGGCATCCGTAGGTATTGCAGAAATGTTTTTACCATCTCTTTTAGTTGTAAGTGCACCACTTGTGACAAAGTTTGTCATTGCGGTTGTTTCGGTCTCATCTATATTGTTTTTTTCAGCTTCCATTCCTTGTATTTTATCGACAGACATTCCGTTAAAAGTATCTGAACTTATTGTTCTGTACGTGCAGAGAACGATATTAACGTTACTTATAATTACGCCGATTGCTTATTTGTTACTTTAAAGTTTTAAAAAGATAAAGCTATAACAAAAGAAGCCTTCTGTAAAAGGAAGGCTTCTTTTATTTGTTATTTTTATTAAGCTAATAAAGGCAAATACCCTAAAAAGAAAAAATTATACATCTTCAGGTGAAATTGTATAATTTTTTGAAGATTTATTTGTTGTTCGTATATGACGTAATACTTCTTAAGAAAATTCCTAACCCTGCAAAAAAGAATCCTAAGCATAATAAGCTTCCTGGCGTTCCCCAAGTGATTTGATCTAGCATTTTTATACCCTCCCATTTACCCCATATTAATTAACCGTAAAACTTTCACTGATTAAAGTTTTTCTTTATTATTATATAGTATTTTTAGGGTTTTATCCAGATTTATCCATACTATCAACCTGAAAAATTGATCCATAAATGAAAAAACAATAATCTTTTTGTAAAAATAATAGAGTTTTAGATGTGCAACTCTTTAAAGAACGCACACTAGACTTTTAGAAAAACTTCACATGAAATGAAACCAATATAAATTTAGCTTGATACAAAGGGATGTAAACGGTATTTGTTAGAGATTTTTGGTGGGGTATTAAAAATTGAATGTAAGTGCATTTAAAAGTAGGTTTTAATATTTTATAATTGATATAATAAGATATTATTTTGTGTGATATAGTAAGAAAAAGGGGGCCTATAAATGGAAATGATTCATGAAAGAGCAAAGTTACGGTTAATGGATAGTGATGATGTCGAAACTTTGTTTTCGATTGTAGAAGGAAATCGGGATATTTGGGCGTATTTAATCTCTAAAATGGATAGTGTTCAAGATATGCAGCAATATGTTCAAAAAGCGATACAAGGTTATGGAAAGGGTACACAAATACCTTTCGTTGTAGTGGATCAACAGACGAATACGATTGTAGGGAGTACACGCTTATATAATATTTCAGTAGAAAATAAGACAGTCGAGTTAGGGCAAACGTGGTATCATCCAAGTGTGCAACGCACGAGTATAAATACAGAGTGTAAGTATATGCTTCTCCAGTATGCTTTTGAAAAACTGCATATGCGGAGAGTACAAATTAAGACGGATGCAAGAAATGAAAAAGCACAACGAGCAATTGAAAGGTTAGGCGCAGTAAAAGAGGGTGTGCTTAGAAATGAAAGAAAATTACCGAATGGTTATGTGAGAGATGCAGTTGTGTATAGTATTATCTCGAGTGAATGGCCAGGCGTAAAAGAAAAATTGTTAGAAAAATTAGAGTTGTATAAAGAAAAGCTATAATTCGTGTTTTGAAAGGTATATTGTTCGTGATGTATGAAAAATATACCTTTTTTCTTACAAAATGCTACTTTATTTTAATTCCTTTTGTTTCATCGTTCCCTTCTGAGAAAAAATTCGTTACAATGTAGTTGTATGGTAATAAACTTATGAATTTAAAAAATGTAATGAAAACCGCAAATGAAAATGAATTGATAATCCTCAATTTTAAATGAAAACCCTTTTATACATAAATAACAAGTAAAGTTCCTTCTTTTAAATAAACTCAAACAAAACGATTTGATATAAATGTTTTTTATAGAAGTATGGATGATGTACGGAGGCAATTACAAATGAAAGAAAATAAGAAGAGTAAGAAAAGACGAATCTTTCAAGTATTTTTACTAATGATTTGTTCTGCTATTTTATATGTAAGTTATGCAGCTTACGATATTTGGAGTTATCGTTTTAAAGCAAATGATGACGTGAAAACGGATGCTGGTATCGTACTAGGAGCAGCTTCATGGAACGGAAAACCATCTCCTGTATTTAAAGAAAGAATTAATCACGCGATTTCTTTATATAAGAACGGAAATATTAAAAAGATTATTTTTACAGGTGGTACAAAGTTCGAGGCAGAACTTGAGGAAGCGCGTACTGCAAGAGTATATGCAATGAAACAAGGTGTAAAAGAGGAAGATATTTTAATTGAAACAAAATCCCTTTTTACTGAAGAAAATTTAAAAAATGCGAAGCAAGTTGGAATAGAGAACGGCATACACACATACACGATTGTAAGTGATCCACTTCATATGAAACGCGCAATGAGAATCGCAAAACATATTAATATTGAAGCATATGCTTCACCAACGCCGACATCAGCATATAAAACGTTAGATACAGAAATACCATTCTTCTTTAAAGAATTATTCTCGTATATTGGATATGTAACCTCTTTGCCGTTAAAGGCATTGAAGGGAGACTAATAAGAAAAGAACCTATCTTTCAATAGGAACTTTTCTTATTAGTCAAAAACATTGTATTTTTATCGGAATAGTGAAACAATAGAGAGGTAGCTTCATATAATCATAATGACAAAATGAACGGTTTATGAATCGAGCATAAAGGAGATTATAGTATGGCACTCTCATTTGTTGAAACAGAAAAACAATCTTTAATTATTGAACAAATAAATAAATTGATTCCGAAGTTCATGGAAAGGGAGCATCAACTAAGTGAATTAGGATCATTTCCGTATGAAAATATAAATGATTTGAAAAATATCGGATATACGAAATTAACGTTACCGAAAGAATTTGGTGGTAGTGCGATTTCTTTATATGACTTCGTTTTATTTCAAGAAAAAATTGCGGAAGGCTGCGGAGCTACTGCATTATCGATTGGCTGGCATATTGGCATTGTGAAAGAGCTGGCGGAAAATCGCTCTTGGAATGATGAGATGTTCAAATGGTTTTGCGAAGAAGTGCGTAATGGTGCACTCTTTAACCGGGCAGCAACAGAGCCGATAACAGGGAGTCCGACGCGTGGTGGAAAACCAGAAACAATAGCGGTTCAACAAGGCGAGAAGTGGATTATAAATGGAAGAAAAACTTTTACAACGATGGCGCCAGTACTTGATTATTTTATTATTTCAGCGAGTATTGAAGACCGTGAAGAAGTTGGTGAGTTTGTCATTCCAAGAAATACGCTCGGTGTATCCATTGAAGAAACGTGGGATAGCGTTGCCATGCGAGGGACTGCTAGTCACGACCTTGTCTTACAAAATGTAGAGATAGAAAACCGCTTTTTTACGGATGTAAAAGGCGGGAAAGTGAAACAAAAGGGTATTGGCTGGTTGCTACATATACCAGCATGTTATTTAGGAATTGCACAATCTGCAAGAAATTATGCAGTTCAGTTTGCGGGATCATACAAGCCAAATAGTTTAAACCATTCTATTAGTTTATTACCGAATGTTAGAAGATTAGTTGGAGAATTAGAACTCGAGCTTATGCAAGCTCGCGTCTTTTTATATCAAATTGCGAAAAAGTACGATGAGGCAGAAGATAAACTTTCGCTGCAAGCAGAACTAGCAGCAGTGAAATATGCAGTAACGAATGCGGCGATATCCATAGTGGATAAATCTATGCGCATCGTAGGGGCAAAAAGTTTATCAGAAAAAAATCCGCTTCATCGTTACTATTTAAATGTCAGAGCAGGATTACACAATCCACCGATGGATGATGCAACACTATCTATGTTGGCGGATGCGGCGTTTCGTTCGTAGGTTTTTTAACTTGAATTTTATTGTTTATGTACAATATAGTTATTTTGAAAGCACGTGTTTGATTAGTAATCGAACACGTGCTTTTTATGTGCAGGAACGTACCAAGTTGAGATGTAGGTTTTTAATATAAATGGTTATCATGGTTTTGTGATTGTTTCTTGTTGAAAAATTCTTATTGTAATGCCAGTTTGGAAACTTTGCAAATAATTACTAAATTCAATCCCAAATCAATGGTCTTTCTAAATTTACCATTCGCAAATATTGTAAAAATTGACCTGCATGGACCGCATCATGATAGGCAATTCGTAATAGCATATCGCCTAAATATCGTTGATAGCCAACATCGCTTCGATCAATAAGTCTTGAATCTAGCTCGGCTATGCTTATTGATTGAACATATTCTATGAAGTCAGTAAAGTATGATTGTGCCAACTCAATTTCTTTTTTCACACAAGTAATTGGCTCGTCATCATACGGGATATCTATGTCGTTTATTGAGCCGTTGTTTTTTAAAATCATATGATAGTAAAAAGTTGAGCTCCATACGTGACGAATCATTTCACCAAAGGACATAGCCTCATTATCAGGCTTCCAATTAAGAAAATTATCAGGAAGAGAATTCCATAATTTTTCTGAGCGTCTTCTCGTTTCTTTCAAATTTAATATACTAAGATCAATTGCATTCATAATAAATTCTCCTTTACTATTAAACTTAAAATAATTGTATCAATTTAACAGTTAGGGTATCATCGAAATATGAATGTATATCCGAATATCTCATATATAGCTAAATTAATTGCTGAACCTACAAGAGCTATCATCTTAGATTGTCTAATGAATAATCAGGCACTACCTGCTAGTGAATTGGCTTATATGGCAAAAGTGTCACATCCAACGATTAGTTCTCATCTTTCTAAATTAGTAGAGGGGAATCTACTTACAGTTGAACAACATGGTAGACATCGTTACTATCGACTTGCTAATCAAGAGGTAGCAGAAGTTATTGAAAAGTTAGGGACAATTGCACCAATAGCCCAAGTTCGCTCTTTAAATCAATCGAATCAACTAAAGCAAGTTCGTTATGCTCGAACTTGCTATGATCATCTTGCAGGCAAGCTCGGTGTAGAGATAACTGAAAAATTACTTGCTAGTGAATTTATAATTTTAGAGGAAGGAGAATACATTGTAACGGAACAAGGTAAAAGATGGTTTCTGAATTTTGGAATAAATATTGAAACAGCAGAAATAAAGAGGAGGGTATTTGCAAAACCTTGTCTTGATTGGAGTGAACGACGCTACCATATTTCTGGTTGGTTAGGATCTGCAATAGCAAAACTGTTTTTTGAACAGGAATGGATTACAAAAACGGATAAGACTCGAGCCGTCCATCTTACAAAAAAAGGTATGAAGTTATTGAAAGACCAATTGGGAATTGACATGAAAAATGAAGAAATTAAATAACCTGAGTCTATATAAAATATAGACTCAGGTTATTTAATTTCTTATAAAATCTTAGATGATATTTGCGCAAGGCAAATTTAACTTCAATCACTTTATGGAAAGAGATTAAATGAAAACATAGTAGTTGAGGAAGTTCTATTAAATTAATAATCATATTACTTAAAAATTATGCGTAAGAATATATTAAATGAAGGGAGATATAAAATGAATAAAGTTAAACTGAAAGTATTTAATATAAAGTATGTAGTGATATGTATTTTATTCACGATTATATGTATTCTCACTTCATTCTTCATTTCTAGTAATTCAAGCTTATTTAAATCGTATTATGTTAATCAATTATTAGGAACGAATTCTACTAAAGGTCTTATGTATATGATAGGAAGTGAAAATCATTATTTTGCAGAAGAATTTCATAAAGAAAAAGGACGAGCGTCTTTGGAATCTTTTTTACTTTCACTTTCTACAAATATTAATGTAAATGACCTCCGAAGCTTATTAACTCGAGAACTTCCAAATATGAATCAATTTTATTCGGAAATATTAATTGCTGGAGAGGGAACAGATTATACGAACATTCCTGAAGAATCCAGCATTCCTTTAGAGAATATTAAGAATGAAGGTACTGCTGTTAAACACCCAAAGAGTGAGAAAGAAAACAATTCAAATACACAAAATAACGGTGAAAATAAAGTTTTTATTTATCATACACATAGTTGGGAGTCGTTTATTCCTCTAATTCCAGGTGCTACTATACCTAATGATGCCTCCAGTACAAATAATGAAGTGAATATTACGTTTGTTGGAAATTATTTAAAACAAAAGTTAGAAGAAAAAGGAATAGGCGTTTCACATGATACGACAAATATGAGGGATTTTCTGCGAAATAAAAATTTAAACTGGGCGCAATCCTACAAAGGGTCTCGTCAAATATTACAAGATAAATTAGCACAAGATAAAAATATTATGTTTCCAATGGACCTTCATAGAGATGATGCACGAAAAAATATTACAACCAAAAATATTAATGGAAAGAATTATGCTCGGCTCTATTTTATATTAGGACGAGAGAATCCTAACTTTGAAAAAAATAAAAAAATAGTAACGGCAATAAATTCATATTTAGACGAGAAGTATTATGGTTTAAGCCGAGGGATTTTTATTAAAGATCGTAAAAGCGGGAATGGAGTATATAATCAAGACCTTTCTCCAAATGCATTACTTATTGAAATGGGAGGTGTAGATAATACACCAGAAGAATTATATGCTTCCGTTGACGCATTAGTAGAAGCATTTAGCCACTTTTATAATGAAGTAGTTAAGTAAAATAACTAAATATATAGGGGAAATCTAGTGTTTTTATAAAATGAAAAGGAGTGACACCTAGTATGAAGTTCTAGGGGGTTACTCTTTTTTGTAGTATATGGAAAAATATCATTACCCAAAAATGTTATCAATTAAAAAATCTTTCTTTTCATTCTTCTTTTTATCATTTTATAGGAGAATACTATGCTTCTTATTTCACCTACTGTATAATAAGAAAAAAGCACGAAAAGAGGTCATCTCATGCTAGAGGTTATTGCAACATGTTTAGAAGATGTGAAACGAATTGAACGAGCTGGTGGGAAGCGAATTGAATTAATTACATCTTATACAGAAGGCGGTTTAACGCCAAGTTATGCTTTTATAAAAAAAGCGGTAGAAGCAGTACATATACCGATTCACGTTATGATTCGTCCGCATGCGAAGTCTTTTACATATACGGAAGAAGAAATTGAAATGATGAAAGAAGATATTGTAGTTGCTCAGGAATTAGGAGTAGCTGGTGTTGTATTAGGTGTATTAAATGAAAAAAATGAAGTAGATGAAGAGAAACTAGCGGATTTGTTATCTGTGGTAGACGGGATAAATGTCACATATCACCGTGCAATAGATGATATAGAAAATCCAGTAGAAGCGATGAGAACTTTAAAGAAGTTTCATAAAGTGACTCACGTTTTAACTTCAGGTGGACAAGGAAATATAGTAGAGAATATTCCGGTGCTTACAGAAATGCAAAAGGTAAGCGATGGTCAAATTCAACTTGTAGCTGGAGCTGGTGTGACGAAAGAAAATATAAAGCGATTGCTAGATGAAACTGGAATTTCGCAAGCTCATGTTGGTACAGCGGTAAGAGAAGGGAAATCATGTTTTGCTGAAATTGATCTTAATTTAGTACAAGAATTAGTTCAAATCATAAAGTGAAATTTTAATTAGTGGGGGGTTCTTCCCCCACTGATTATTAGCCCTCACCAATCGGGCTTTTACGGGCAGTTGATCCACATCTAGCTTCTTTGCTTTCGCTGAATTTTGAGGTGAGGGTCTTACTGCCCATTAAAGCGGGATAAAATAAATGCGTAAGAAAGAGGAGAAACGATGAAGGAAAATACGAAGAAAGAATTATTCTCATGGGCGAAAACGATAGGATTTACTCTTGTATTAATCGCAATTATTCGCGGTGTTTTATTTACACCTTCATTAGTACAAGGCGAATCGATGATGCCCACTTTAGAAAATAACGAACGAGTTCTCGTGAATAAGATTGGTTATAGTATAAGTGGATTAGAACGCTTTGATATTATCGTCTTCCACGGAAAAGAAGGATATGATTTAGTAAAACGAGTAATTGGTTTACCGGGCGATACAGTTGAGTATAAAAATGATGTTTTATATGTAAACGGAAAAGCGATGGAAGAACCATATTTAAAAGAGTTTAAAGAAAAAGCAACAGGCCGTGTATTAACTCCAGACTTTACGTTAGAACAAATCACAGGAAAAACGAAAGTGCCAGAAGGCCAAGTGTTTGTTTTAGGGGATAATCGTGAAGTTTCGAAAGACGGTCGTATGTTTGGATTTATTTCAGAAGATGAAATTGTTGGAAAAGGACAAGCTGTTTTCTGGCCGTTGAAACAAGTAAGAGCGTTATAAAGAAAAAGTATGGGAGAAATATTCTTCCGGTGGATTTAAAGCACATTTTTTGTAAAACTGAATGTTCATTTAAGAAAGACAGAGGCCATTTTGATTAGCATTTTTCAAAATGGCCTCTGTTTATTTGAAGATAGTATTGCAAGGAGGGAATTTACATGATAACGAAAGAAGCAGAAGTTATTTTAAACAGGAAAGGAGCCAGGAAAGTAAACGAAATTCCTAAAGAGGTCTTACAATTACTACAGCAAGGGAAAGTAGAAAGTGTTAATCTAACAGAATGGCTAGCTATAAATCATATTGAACTACTTAAAAATGTCTTACCTTCAATAGGACTCAAGAATAGTTTGGAATGTATAGTAGCTGAATTAGAAAAACAGAACGTTGAAACAGGTATGAAAGTCATACGAATAACAGGAACTTTACTGGATGAAATTATACTCAAAGAGAATGAAGGGAACAAGGAAGATGTACTGTTAAAATTATCTAATCATATTTCAGATAGTGTACGATGTTGGGCAGCGTTTATGAATAAGAAATCAAATAACACATTAAAAGATACATTAACGTACATTCGACCTTTTGCGGCGGATCATCATTTTGGTGTTCGAGAAATTGCTTGGATGTCAATTAGAGAAGACCTTTCACAAAATATAGAAGAAAGTGTAGAATGGGCAAAAAGTGAAGATGAGAATATTCGCAGGTTCTCTGTAGAATCTATTCGTCCTCGAGGGGTATGGAGTAAACATATTGAAATATTAAAACAAGAACCTGAAAAAGCACTTCCCATTCTTAATTTACTTAAATCAGATCCATCAAAATATGTACAAGATTCGGTTGGAAACTGGTTAAATGATGCAAGTAAAACTAAACCGGATTGGGTAATGAACCTGTGTGAAGAATGGGAAAAGGATACTGACATAAAATCAACTAGTAGAATTATTAAAAAAGCTAAAAGAACGATTTTGAAAAATAAGTAATATGTAACTAATAGACTTATTAGTTGTACGAAGGAACAATTAATCATGTTAAAAAAAGAATACTTTGAATAACTATGAGAAGAGCATGTATTGATCAATACATGCTCTTTATATTTTCTTTTATATCTGTGTTATTAATGAAAGATGATCAAATTTTATTTCAAATCTAAACTTCCGTACTTTTTTATTGTAACTTTTATTCTAATAGTTTTGTAGCAATGTGAAATTTGGAAATTGAACCGTCGTGATTTCTAAAGTTAATTTTATATTCACTGTCAGGAAGCGAATCAATCCAATATAAATTACATTCACTAATAGTTCGTTCTTCACGTGTTAAAGTTCTATCAATCATCCAAGAGCCTTTCATTCTATATAAATCACATATTATTTGTGTTTTTTTATAGCGGACAAAATATATCGGATTATGTATGTGAAAAAAATATTGATAGAATTGAAAGAATATTTTATAATTTTAAATTATATGTTTGTTTCGAAAAACGGAATTTAAGTTCCGAAATTCGGAATAAGAGGGAGATAGAATGAGTATAAATAAAACGGCAGTTAAAACAATGGATATTTTAGAGTTGTTTTATGAGCATGAAGAGCTCAGTTTAACAGAGATGGTTCAGCTTACAAGTATGCCGAAAACATCTGTTTATCGTTTAATTGGCTCGTTAGAAGAAATGGAGTTTTTACAAAAAAACGAAAAGGGGAAATATCGTCTAGGAGTCGTTTTTTTACGGTTCGGTCAACTTGTCTCACAAAGATTATCAGTAAGAAATATTGCGATTCCATATATGAAAGAGCTTAGAGATAGTTTAGGGCAGGCAGTTAATTTAATTATCCAAGATGGAAATGACGCGATTTATGTGGAAAAGATGGAAGGTGTTCAGCCTGTACGTGTGTATACGGCGGTTGGAAGACGAGCTCCACTTTATGCCGGTGCATGTCCGAGGATTTTATTATCATATTTCTCAGAGGAAGAGAAACAGAAGTACGTAGAGGAAACGGATTTAAAACAGTTTGCAGATGGAACAATCGTGGATAAGAAACAATTGCTAGAAGTGTTACAAATGGCGAAAAAGGAAGGACATACAATTAGCTACTCTGAGTTAGAAAATCATACAGCGGCTATAGCAGCACCCATTTTCGCAAGCGATGGAACGATTGTAGCAGGCATTAGTATTTCGGGATTAGCAATTGAGTACAGCGAAAGCAATATATCATATTTTATCGCGAAGGTAAAAGAGACAGCAAATCGCATTTCGAAAGAACTCGGCTTTTTGGCATAGAAAGAGGGAGTGGGATGAAATTTTCTGCGTTAGGGGATCAAGCAATTATTGTTACATTTGGTGAAGAGATCGGGATGGATGTATACGAAAAAGTACAACGACTATTTCAAGCGTTGCAGCAACATCCGTTTACAGGAATGATTGAATGCGTTCCGTCGTTCACTTCATTAGCCGTTTACTACAATTTATATGAAGTATGGAAGGAAAATGATAGAAAGATAAGACCGTACGATTACGTATGCCAATACATAACTGGAATGTTCGATACGTATAAGGAAGAGCTGAGACGAGAAGTGAAACATATTTCTATACCAGTTTGTTACGGGGGAGAATATGGACCTGATTTAGAAGAGGTCGCACATTATCACGATTTACAAGTAGAAGATGTAATTCGAATACATAGTGAAACAACATATTTTGTATATATGCTAGGTTTTACACCAGGATTCCCGTATTTAGGAGGACTATCAAAAGAACTAGAAACACCTAGAAAAGAAATACCACGGTTGCAAATCTCTCCGGGTTCAGTAGGTATCGGTGGAAATCAAACAGGTATTTATCCGCTTGAAACACCGGGTGGATGGAATATTATTGGCCGAACACCAATCTCCTTATTTAATCCGGAAGAAGAAACACCAACCTATATCCAAAGCGGTATGTATTTACGATTTATTCCAATAACGAAAGAAGAGTACGTATCACTTGAGGGGGCTAAGGAATGGATGTAGAGGTTTTGCATGCAGGGATGTTTACAACAGTCCAAGATTTAGGGCGATCTCATTATCAACAATACGGCGTACCTGTTGGCGGGGCTATGGATCAAAGTGCACTTCGGATGATCAATATGTTAGTTGGTAATGAAGAGAATGAAGCGGGACTTGAAATGACGATCATGGGGCCTAAATTGTTAATAAAGAAAACAACTTTACTTGCGATTGGCGGAGCAGATATGGAACCGTTATTAAACGGAGAACGTATCCCGTTATGGCGTCCCATTTTAGCGGAAGAAGGTAGCATGCTTTGTTTTGGAAAAGTGAAAAGTGGTTGCAGAACGTATGTGACTTTTGCAGGTGGTATGCATATTGACCGTACAATGGGAAGCAAAAGTACTTACATACGTGCAGCGATTGGTGGTATGGAAGGAAGAATGCTGAAAAAAGGTGACTATTTTCAACTTGGTGAACGATCAGAAATGGCTCATCGTTTCATTCAAGATTTACAAAAGGATGAGCGAATCAAAACGAAATGGGCAATTAGCAGCAGCGTAAGGCCAAAATATAAGAAACATCCTAAGCTTCGTGTCATAACTGATTTTGAATATGATCAATTTACAGAAGAAAGTAGAAAGGCATTTTTTACGAAAGACTATAAGGTATCTAATTATGCTGACCGTATGGGCTATAGGGTTGAGGGAGAAGTTTTAAATAGGATGGAAGAAACAGAGATTTTATCGAGTCCCGTTACATTCGGAACGATTCAAGTTCCAAACGGTGGACAGCCGATTATATTAATGGCAGATAGGCAAACGACAGGTGGCTATCCGAGAATGGGAAATATTATTTTAATAGATCTTCCTCTTCTTGCCCAGCTAAAACCAGGAGACTATGTTTCATTTGAGCAAATTACGCTTGAAGAAGCGGAACAATTGTACATAGAACAAGAAGTAAATATGAATCTATTAAAGAAATTCATTGCTTTACGAAGCTGAAATTAGGAGGGTAATATTGTGACTACAATTGATTTAAACTGTGATTTAGGAGAAAGTTTTGGCGCTTATAAAATGGGGAGTGATGATGAAATTCTTCCATTCGTATCCTCTATAAATGTTGCTTGCGGTTTTCATGCGGGTGATCCGTCCGTTATGCGGCAAACAGTTGAAAAGGCAATGCAGCAAAACGTAGCGATAGGGGCACACCCAGGGTTTCCAGATTTAATTGGATTTGGGAGAAGAAACATGAACGTTTCAGCAAGTGAAGTATACGATTATGTCTTATATCAAATTGGTGCATTAGACGGGTTTGTAAAAGCAGCTGGCGGGAAGATGCAGCATGTAAAGCCACACGGTGCTTTATATAATATGGCGGCGACTAATCCGGAAATTGCAGATGCAATCGCAAAGGCAATTTCTCATGTGAATCCAAAGTTATTACTTTACGGATTGGCAAATAGCGAGGCATATAAACAGGCTGCGGAAAAATATAACGTAACTCTCCTACAAGAAGCTTTTGCAGATCGTACGTATAGGCAAGATGGAACATTAACAAGTCGTACAGAAGAGAATGCGCTTATAAAAAATGAAGACGAAGCGATAAAACAAGTGATTCAAATGGTGAAAGAAGGCTATGTAAATTCGGTGAATGGAGAGAAAGTAACAGTTCAGGCGAAAACGATTTGTTTACATGGTGATGGAGAAAAAGCAGTGCAATTTGCGGAAAAAATATACAGAACATTCAAACTTGAAGGTGTTTCTATTTGTGCACCAAAATAAAAAATAGGGGGAAGTGCTGGAATGATTAAATTAATCGGGATACTACTTGTTGCAGTTGGTTTTTTATTTAGATTAAATACACTATTAGTAGTTATGGTCGCAGGTATTGTTACTGGTATGGTTTCAGGATTAAGTTTTTATGATGTGATCAGCATGTTCGGTAAATTTTTCATAGAAAATAGATATATGTCTATGCCGATAATATTAACTTTACCGGTAATCGGAATTTTAGAGCGTTACGGTTTAAAAGAAAGAGCAGAAGCACTTATAACGAAATCAAAAGGCGCAACAACTGGAAGAGTATTAATGTCATATTTTACGATAAGAGAATCATCAGCAGCACTAGGGCTTAATATTGGTGGTCATGCGCAAACAGTAAGACCGCTTGTTGCACCGATGGCAGAAGGAGCGGCACAAGGTAAATACGGTAAACTACCTGAAAAATTAAGAGAGAAGATCAAAGCAAATGCAGCTGCTGCGGAAAATACAGCTTGGTTTTTCGGAGAAGATATATTTATCGCAACTGGTGCCATTTTATTAATGAAAGGATTCTTCGATTCAGTAGGTATGCATGTCGGTGTTTGGGATATGGCACTTTGGGGGATTCCAACTGCAATATCTGCACTTATCGTGAGCTGGATTAGATTTAGAAGGTTTGATAAATATATAGAGAAAACAATGAAGGCAGAAGCAAAAGAAGAGAAGGAGGCAATATAATATGAACATCATAACTATGGATACAATCTATTATGTATTAGGTATAATCGTTGCATTTATCGCTGTTCGTATTGCGTTTGATCGTGAGCATCCAAATCGATTTGGTTCTAGTTTATTTTGGGCATTGTTTGCAGTTACATTTTTGTTTGGAAATGTAATTCCTTCGTTTTACGTTGGTTGTATTGTGCTTGCTATGGTCGTATTAGCTTCATTAAATAAAGTAACAAAGTCTCAGGAAAAAGAAGTACCAGTGCAAGAACGTGTAAAACATGCGGAGAAATTAAAGAATAAAATCTTTATGCCTGCACTTTTAATTCCTATTTTTACAATTATCGGTACGTTAACGTTAGGGAAAATTAAATGGGGAAATGTATCCCTTGTTGATCCAGATAAAGTAACGCTAGTAGCATTAGCACTAGGAGCATTACTTGCGTTCGTTGCTGCGATGCGAATTACAAAATCGAAAATAACAACGCCTGTTCAAGAAGGAAGTAGATTATTACAAGCTGTCGGCTGGGCTGTTATTTTACCACAAATGTTAGCAGCACTTGGCGGTATTTTCGCAAAATCTGGCGTTGGACAAGTCGTTTCTGCTTTAGTCGGCCAAGTATTACCGACAGAGTATCCGTTCGTTGCTGTTATGGCGTATTGTTTAGGAATGATGCTCTTTACAGTCGTAATGGGAAATGCTTTCGCAGCGTTTGCCGTAATTACTGGCGGAATTGGCTTACCTTTAATTGTTCAAATGCACGGTGGAAACCCAGCAATTATGGCAGCTCTTGGTATGTTTGCTGGATATTGCGGAACGTTACTTACTCCAATGGCAGCAAACTTTAATATCGTTCCGGCAATGCTTTTAGAGCTAAAAGATAAAAATGCGGTTATTAAAGCGCAAGTCCCAATTGCTCTTTCGATCTTTATCATAAATATGTTTATTATGTACGGCTTAGTATATCGTTTCTAATTAGGAGGGTAAAACTATGAAAACAGTATTATTAACAGGATTTGATCCGTTCGGCGGAGAAAGTATCAATCCAGCTTGGGAAGTCGCAAAAAGTTTGCATGAAAAAACAATCGGAGAGTACAAGATTATAAGTAAACAAGTACCAACCGTATTTCATAAATCAATAAAAGTTTTAAACGAATATATACAAGAACTAAACCCTGAAATAATTATATGTATCGGACAAGCTGGGGGCAGACCAGATATTACGATAGAGCGTGTCGCAATTAATATCGATGATGCAAGAATAGCTGACAATGAAGGGAATCAGCCGGTAGATGTACCAGTTATAGAAGGAGGACCTGCTGCCTATTGGTCTACACTTCCGATGAAAGCAATCGTAAAAAAGCTTCAAGAAGAAGGCATACCAGCTTCCGTTTCACAAACAGCAGGTACATTCGTTTGTAATCACTTATTCTATGGTCTTATGCATGAAATAGAGAACCGTGATAAGAAAATAAAAGGTGGATTTGTCCATATTCCGTTTTTACCAGAACAAGCGAGTAACTATCCAGGCCAACCGAGTATGTCACTTACTACTATTAGTAAAGGGATAGAATTGGCAGTTGAGGTAACGACGGAAGTAGAGGTAGATATTGTAGAGGTTGGGGGTGCGACGCATTAAATAAACCGAAGTGTACAACACCTCCTGTAAACAACTGGTATAATAAGAATAGGAAAATACATAGAGGTGATTTTTGTGCAACAATTTGAAGAAGTACGTTCAATTTTAGAAAAAGCGAAGAAAATTACAGTATTAACAGGTGCAGGTGCAAGTACGGAAAGTGGTATCCCAGATTTTCGTTCAGCAAATGGATTGTACGCTGATGCAAATGTGGAAATGTACTTATCGAGAGGGTACTATAACCGAAGCCCGAAAGAGTTTTGGAAGCATTATAAAGAAATTTTTCAAATTAATACGTTTCATCAATATAAACCAAATCGTGGGCATCGCTTTTTAGCTGAATTAGAAGAACAAGGGAAAGATATTACGATTTTAACGCAAAATATTGACGGTTTACATCAATTAGGTGGTAGTAAACATGTTATTGATCTACATGGAACACTGCAAACAGCGCATTGTCCAAAATGTAAAGCGGGATATGACTTGCAGTATATGATTGATCATGAAGTGCCTCGCTGTCAGAAGTGTAATTTCATTTTAAATCCAGACGTTGTTTTATACGGAGATACACTGCCGCAATATCAAAACGCGATGAAACGTTTATATGAAACAGATGTGCTTATCGTCATGGGAACATCATTAAAAGTACAGCCTGTCGCTTCATTCCCAGAAATCGCAAAGAGAGAAGTAGGAGCAAAGACTATTTTAGTAAATGAAGAGCTAACAGGGCAAGAATATAACTTTGATTTTGTTTTTCAAAATAAGATTGGTGAATTTGTAGAAGGATTATCATCAATGAAATAAAATATCAAAAAAACTGAGGTATCTACCTCAGTTTTTTATTTGAGTAATCGCTGTTTTAAGCCACATGAAAACATGTTGATAATGTAGTAACAACATCTCTATAATTTATAAAAAGGTGTTTCGTAGGTAAAATAGCAGAGTAAGAAGTAATATTATCTTTAGTGAATACACAATCGTCATAAAGTAAGCTAATGTGTAGCTGTTGTAAAGGTTCTATTTGATTTTGTTTTAAGTATAAAACTAAGTCATTATAAAGTTGCGTACTATACTCACTTACAGACCATTCTAATGAATGCTGATCTACTATGTTAGTCCACCATACTTTAAAACTACATATTAATTCTTTAAAGGATTCCTCATTACATAAATGAGTGTCAAAAAGCTTCTCATAAAAGATATGATTTTCTTCATGAAAAATTTGTAAATCATATTTGTCGTTAGCAATTTTTTTGCGAAGTGTATGCCATAATTCTTCGAAATTCGCTTCAAAGTTAGTAGAGAAATTGAATTGCCTTGCTATGTAAGGAAATCTTAAATTTTCTTTTTTCTCTTTTTGGTTGAGATGAATATTTTAAATATAAATCATAAAGTTTAAACAATGTGACGTATTAGTATGAATTGTGAATGAATCTGTCATTTCATTTTCTCCTTAGTAATGGATTTTATTGTTAGTATACAAAGAAATGTAAATGAAAGGTATGAAAAATAATTATATACAATCTTTCTTTTAGAATAACATTCATGTTATTTCTTAATAAGGGAATGGTAATAAATAGGATATAAAATTAAAAAACTGAAAATTAAATCTTTTAATTCTTATGTAATTAATATAAAATTCTATATATATCATATAAATAAATTTGATACATAATGGTTCTGTGTAGAAATGTTAATAGAATGAAGCGAGGGAGCGAAATGAGACAGAAAAAGGAGCAGAAGAAACAATCGAAAAAGAAAAAGACTCATATTCCATTTCGATTAAATGTACTATTTTTTATCGTTTTTCTTTTATTTTCAGCTATTATAATTCAATTAGGTAAAGTACAAATCATTGATGGAGAAACGTATAGAAATGAAGTGAACAAAAAAGAAGATGTAACGGTAAGCACACCTGTACCTAGAGGGAAAATGTTTGATCGACAAGGCTATGTGATTGTAAATAATAAACCGCTACGAACCGTTACATATACGAAAATGAAAGGAGTAGATTCGAAAGAAGTTTTACAAGTAGCAAGAAATTTAGCCCAGCTAATTGAAATGTCGCCAGAAGATATAGATAAGTTGACAGAAACAGATAAGAAAGATTTTTGGATGCAGTTAAATGAAAAACAGGCAGCAACAAAAGTAACGAAAGAAGATGAGAATACATTTAGGAAGCAAGAGATAGAAGGGAAAGAATTAGATAAAAAAGTAGAAGAGTTACGTAGGCAAAGAATTACACAAGAAGAATTAAGCGAACTTTCAAAAGAGGATTTAGAAGTACTAGCGATTAAAAGTAGAATGAATGCGGGATATAAAATGACGCCGCAAATCGTTAAAAAAGATGTAAGTCAAAATGAATATGCAGTCGTAAGCGAAAGATTGGCAAGCTTGCCAGGAGTAGATACGACAGTAGATTGGGAACGTGAATACCCAAATGATAAAATACTTCGTTCTATCCTTGGGAGCGTTTCTACTGAAAATGAAGGATTGCCAAGAGAACAATTGGATTATTACTTAGTACGTGATTATAACAGAAATGATCGTATTGGTAAGAGTTACATTGAAAAACAATACGAAGATGCACTACATGGAACGAAAGAACAGACTAGAAATATTACAGATAAAACAGGGAATATTATTCGAACTGAAAAAGTGACAGAAGGAAAAAGTGGAAATAATTTAATGTTAACAGTTGATATGGATTTACAGAAAAAAGTAGAAGAAAGTCTTGAAAAGAATTTACGAGCATTCCATTCTGCAGAGCCAATGATGGATCGTGCGTTCGTTGTAATGATGAACCCGAAAAACGGCCAAATTTTATCAATGGCAGGAAAGAAAATTGTAAATAAAGATGGCGGAATGCAAATAGAAGACTACGCTTTAGGAACGATGACAAGTTCTTATGAATTAGGATCAACTGTAAAAGGGGCTACTTTATTAGCCGGATATCAAACAGAAACGATTAAGCCGTATACGCATTTCTTTGATGCACCAATGTATTTTAAAGGAAGTACTAAGCCGAAGAAATCGTGGAAAGATTTTGGTGATATTGATGATTTAAGAGCTTTACAAGTTTCATCAAATGTATATATGTTTAATACAGCTTTAAAAATGGCGGGTATAAATTATGTGCCAAATAATCCATTAGACATTAGAAAAGAGACATTTAATAAAATGCGTTACTATTTTAGACAATTTGGATTAGGTGTACCGACTGGTATTGACTTGCCGAATGAATCGATTGGTCAAATGGGTAGAACTGATAACATACCTGGTTTTTTACTTGATTATGCGATTGGACAGTACGATACATATACGCCGCTTCAACTTGCTCAATATATTTCAACAATTGCAAATGGCGGTTACCGAATGAAACCGCAAATTGTACAAGAAGTGAGAGAGCAACCACATAGACCAGAGGATGTTGGAAAAGTTATTCGATCTATTGAACCAGTTATTTTAAATCGAGTGGATATGAATACTTCATACATTAATCATGTAAAAGAAGGGTTTAGAAGAGTATTCCAGGAAACTGACGGAACAGGTGCTGGAACGTTTAAAGGATTACCATATAAACCAGCTGGAAAAACAGGGACAGCTGAAACTGTATATGGTGGAGAAAGTGATATTGGAAGAGATGAAAACAATAACCGAAAAAAATGTTATAATTTAACTCTTGCCGGTTATGCACCATATGATGCTGATCCAGAAGTAGCTTTTTCAGTTGTTGTACCATGGGTAAATGATGACAAATCAGGAATTAATTCCGCGATTGGTAAAGAGATTTTGGATGCGTATTTTGAATTGAAAACGAAAAGATCGGGTGGAAATCCAGTCCCAGTAGAGCAGCCGAACAAGGCCCAGTAAAAATAATATCACTGCATTGAGACATATGGTGCAGTGATATATTTTTTGATTTAAAAAGCATTTGAATAAGGTGGGAATGGATATGAAACAGGAGATTAAGAGAGGTTGGGGGAAATACATACTCTTCGTGTTTGTTTTGGTAGTAGCCTATCATTCTTTTACTTTATGTAAAGTGGAAGGGAAATCGATGCAACCGACTTTATATGAAGAAGACTACGTATTTGTAAATAAAGCAGCCGTACATTTTTCTAATTTAGAGCACGGGGAAATTGTCATTATAAAGGAAGAGGATGAGTCGAAATATTATGTAAAACGAGTAATAGGACTTCCTGGCGACGTAATTAACATAACGAATGGATCCGTATATGTGAATGATAAAAAGCAAGAAGAACCATATACAAATAAAGATTTATTCAATAATACACAAGTGTTTTATAACTTTCAAAAAACAAAAATCCCGCCAAATAAGTTATTTGTAATGGGAGATAATCGTGAACTTAGTAGAGATAGTCGAAATGGCTTAGGCTATATTGAAGAAGATAATATAATAGGAAAAGTGGAATTTGTTTATTATCCTTTTTCAAAAATGAAGATCATAGAATAAGTGGGGATTTATAAAACCCCACTTATTCAAGTTTTACTTTATCTTCTTTAAAAAACCTTTTGGATTAAATGATATGAAAAACTTATGTTTAGATTCATCGATTATGAAATTGTTATTTGTAGCTAAAAACTCTTCAACAGCTTCCATTGGGCCAGGACCCCAATCGGGAGAAACAGGATTTCCATTAATAGATGTATCTTCTACAATAATATAACTGCCAGCTGTAACAACAGATTTATAAAGTAAAAGTTCTTTTGCTACATGATCTTTACTATGATCTGAATCTAAAATAACTAAAATTACATCATTAGGTTTACGCATACTTAATATTGTTTGCACAGCGGTTACTGAAACAGAAGAAGCTGTTAAATACGTAATGCGATCATGGGATGGACGATTTGGTTGAGGGAATATATCAAGAGTAAGAACGTGGCCTTTTCCAATTAAATCTAATATAGAAGCTAAATACAATGCGCTACCACCATAACAAGTGCCACATTCAATAATTAAATCGGGTTTTAATTCGTAAATAATTTCTTGATACAAAAAAAGATCAGAGGGAAGTTTGAGAATAGGGACCCCAAGCCAATGAGTATCATATAACCAGACTCGACTGTCGTAATATTGTTTTAAAAATTCGCTGCTTATGTTATCGATTTTGAACACTCCTTTCTGAAACGAAAGTTGTACAATATATTATGTAAGATATGATTATAAGGAGAATGATTTTTAATAAAATTGAGCAAAATACCTCATTAAAAACCAATTGTTTGTATAATAAAAAAATCTTTATTCACCAAGTCTAATCAAAATGCAGTTTAAATCTGTAGATGAGAGGAAAAGGGAAGGAAATGAACGTATGTATAAGTACACAATTTGTTTCATTAGAAAGGGAAATAAAATACTCTTACTAAATAGAAATAAAAAGCCGAATATGGGAATGTGGAATGGCGTTGGTGGGAAAATTGAAGACAATGAAACACCATATGAAGGAATAATTAGAGAAACGCTTGAGGAAACAGGCATAGATCTTCCAAGTGTAACGTATAAAGGGAATGTGATTTTTAAAAGTAAGGATGAGCCTCGGGATAGTGAAGGAATGTATGTATTCCTTGCTGACCTGCCAGCTGGAGTACATATAGACACGCCAGTAAGTACAGCCGAAGGATTATTGGAATGGAAAGAAATTGATTGGATATTAGATTGTGATAATAGAGGGGTAGTTAGCAATTTACCAAAATACTTACCAATAGCATTAAATGAGGAAAACAAGTTAGAGCATATATTCACATATGATAACCGGAATATTATTAATTATACAACTGCATGTTTGAAGGAAGATGATGTAAACAAAAGGTATATAAAAAGATCACTTTCATACTCTAATTGATAAAATATTTTAAAGAGCAATCAGTATTTTTATGCTGATTGCTCTCATTATATATGTGAGGTGATGATATGTTCCAGAAATACAATTCATTGGTCATAATCGTCATATGTACGATGTTTCTTTTTGTTAGCTACGAATCGCCTTTATGATAAATCGATGTTGCTTCACATCAAAATATCCTTTTTGCAAGATGATTTCATGTATACGATATAGTTCCTTATAATACCTTTCGACAGTAAAATCAGGAATTTGCCACGGAATTGCTTTTAAATAATAGACGATAGCGCCAATATCATAAAAACGTTGAAAAGGAAACTCTTCTTTTGCTTCTAAAATAGTAAATCCATTTTCCTGTAGTTCATTACATGCCGCTTCAAGCGACCAACTTGCAAATTCACTATTTAGTGGTGTGTCAAACTGTTCATTAAGTTCAGCGCAATCGAGACCACCAACTTGTTGTGTAAGGAAAATTCCATTAGGAGAGAGAATTCTGTTTACCTCAGAAGCAGAATAGGATTCATGTTGATTCATAATGAAATCAAACTGTTCATTTTGAAATGGTAAAGCAGTATCATCGGTCACTTCTACAACAGTAACCCCTAAAGGCTCTAATTTGTTTCGAGCAATTGGCACATTTGGAGCATAACCTTCAGTAGCATAAATAGTTGATGGGAACGGTTGTAACATAGATAAAAACTCTCCGCCGCCAGTACCCATATCGAGCATTGATTCTGCACGCTGCATAAGCTGGAAAGCAGTACTGCCGTATGACCATGATAAAGGCTCGCTCTTCATTCGGCCAGTTTCTGAAATAAAGGAAAAATCCCAGCCGCTAAAATGTGTATTTGCACTTTCTAATAAAGTTAAAAATAATGGATCACGTTTCATAATTATGTCCTCCTATTTTTCAATGAATGATATGATGAGAAAGGAAAAAGGGAGGACCTCTTATGAAAGAGAAGCGGTTTTACGTTTCGTGTTCGAATAGATTCATATAAAGTTACTCCTTGTGAGAATGGTTATTTATATATTCGGGATAAGTAAGTGAAAGTCCTTTGAACTTATGAGGGAAGGTCGTTGTTTGAAAACTGCCATTCATGCTGTTCAATAATCGGGCCATTAAATGGAATAAAACTTATTGAATGAAACGGGATAATGCAATACATATTGATTACATGCACTTCAATATTTTTGAATTTTCTTAAATTCTCTCTTGAACCTCTAGTTACTTTAGGTTTTATAATGAATCTATACTTTTAATAGGGGGATTTAGATGAATAAGGATAAAAAGTTTTCTATTGGAGAATTCTCAGGGAAAACGGGAATACCAATTCCTACTTTGCATTACTATGATGAAATCGGGTTGTTACAACCAGAAAAGAATCCTTCTTCAGGGCACCGCATTTATAAGTATCACGATATTATAACCTTACAAAAAATTTTAAGTCTAAAATTTCTAGGCTATAGTCTAGATAAAGTCGCTAATTTGTTACACGAATCAAGTTTTGGTGTTGATTTGAATGAAAGTTTGTCTCTCCATTTGCAAGTGTTAGAAAGAGAACACGAACAAATTGAGCAATCAATGCAAGCAATTAAAAGAGTAATGAAGTTAGTCGAAGAGGAAGAAGAAGTAGATAGTACTGTATTGTTTAGTCTTATTTACGGTAGGAATACAGAACATACACACAAAGAATGGATGGACCGCCATAAGTTAACAGATATCGTGGAAGAATTATCAAAGAAACGAGAAGAAGATAAAGTTGCCTTAGATAAAACGTTTATTCAATTGTCTAAAAAGGTTAAACAATTATATGGTAAACCAGTCGAGGATTCGAAAGTACAAGAGATGGTTAAGGCATATATAGGAGGGTCTTTTTCATTTCTTAGTGAAGATTTGATACAAAAGTTAGCTAATACTAGTGTGGAAGAACTGGATATGCAAGAACTTGAAAATATGATACCTTCGCCTTTCGTAGAAGATGAACAAAAGTGGCTTAATCAAGCGATGGAATATTATATGAAGCAAGTAGAAATGGAAGAGGGATAGATTTTATGAGCAATTGTAGGTGGCTTAGCTTCATCGAAATAATGCAATAGACCTTTCATTGAAGAAGGGGAATATTGGGGGGGAGTTACGTTTGTTATTGCTTTATTCAAAAGAAAGAAACGCTTATGCTTCATTTTTGAAGTATAAGCGTTTTTGTTTAAAATACTTAAAAAGAAAAATCTTTTGGCAAAGTATCATTTTTAATAACCGTTCGTAACCCATGTTTTATAATCCAAGGGTTAACAGGATGCTGTTTGTCGCGTAATTGCTGCAACCATTGAAAAACAAGTTCTTTATCTTCTTTCGTAATATCATTAATATGATTAGCTACTGATTTTTGAACATATTTAGAAGGGTCATTCATTAAAGGTTCAAGAAGCTGTAAATTGTACTTAAAGTCACCTTTCAGAGCTCCTATTTTTTTAGCCCAAGGAAGCCTTGGTCTTGTACCTTCAGAAACTAATCTTCTAATGTGGCTGTTTTCGTCATGAAGCCACTGTTGTAGTATGTCTAGCGTGTCTTCATGGTATGTTTCAAGAAAAGGCCGAATGGTATATTCAGCAGTATTCCTTTTTGTTATTTCATACATGGCGTTGAATGAGGTTTCAAAATCGTTAAGTCCATATTTTTCAACGTATTTTGCGATAGGCATGTACATATATCCGTTTGTAAATGTGCCTACTTCTGTTGTATTTTCTGGTCCCAAAGTTCTCAGTAATATATGTATTGCTTCATTAAAATCTTTTTGTAAAGCATTGTGTAATTCATCTGCCAATACTTCAATACGCTGCTTTAACTCTAAATTTTCAACTTTACATGTTACGGAAGATACAAAGTTTCTTTTAGAGAAAGTAGGATCGTGTTTACAAATAGAATCAGCCATTTTTTCTGCTAATTCTTCGTTAAACAAAAATTTTAGCGGAACATATTTACTCATTTTTTCACCTCGGTGGTCAGTTAAAAGCAATTTTTATTTTTTAATCGACAATCCATAAACTAAAGTCTCACTTGGAGTCGTAATACTAAAACCAGTCGTCTTATAATCAAGTTTCACCGTATCACCAGTGTAATCTTTCGTGAATGAATCCATTTGTACAATAAAATCAGCATCTTCATATACAACATCATCTGCAACATATGTATCCCAAATTAAATCGACATCAACGAAAATACTACAAGAGTTTGTCATTGTTCCTCTAATACGAATAATCTTTTTGTCTTCACGTTCTAGACTATGTATAGCTGCTTTTGCTTCATCAGTAATGCGAATGTTCATGGTATCCCAACCTTTATTTATATTTCCTTTATTATTGCAAAAACAAGAGCAATAGGGAAGTAAAGAGGTTTGTAACAAAAAAACGAGCAAACAAATTTGTTTGCTCGTTTCATTTTATTTTAGTTCACATTTATCAAGTGGAATGACTTTTGTTTTCTTCGTAAATTTATATCCTAACCATAGTACTAAGAAGAGTGGTAAACCGATGTAAGAAACGAGTACACCGTTCCAATCGATTGATTCGCCCATAAATGCGCCGTAGTTTTGACCTAAAATTACGATGACACAAAGTGCAAATGCAAAGATTGGACCGAACGGGAACCATTTTGCTCTATATGGTAAGTCTTTTAAATCTTTTCCTTGTGCGATATATGCTTTACGGAAGCGATAATGACTAATTGCAATGCCGACCCATGCGATAAAGCCAGACATTCCTGATGCGTTTAATAACCAAATGTATACAACACCGTCACCGAATAAAGAAGCAATGAAAGCGATACTACCGACAATTGATGTTACGATTAATGCGTTAACAGGTACACCGCGGCTATCTAATTTACCAAGAAACTTTGGTGCTTTCCCTTGGCGAGCTAAATCCCAAAGCATACGAGTTGATGCATACATACCAGAGTTACCAGCAGAAAGTACTGCCGTTAAAATAACAGCGTTCATAACAGAAGCAGCAAAGGCAACGCCCGCTTTTTCAAAAATAAGTGTAAATGGACTTACTGTTACATCACTTGCGGCAAGACTTTCAGTTGTATAAGGAATTAATAAACCGATAACGAGAATCGCAAGGATATAGAATAAAAGAATACGCCAAAAGATCGAACGAATTGCTTTCGGAATATTACGTTCTGGATCAGAAGTTTCACCAGCAGCTACCCCAAGTAATTCAGTTCCTTGGAATGAGAAACCAGCTGCCATAAATACACCGATAATTGCCATGATGCCGCCGTTAAATGGTGCATCTGCAACTGTGAAGTTTTTAAAGCCAACAGTCTCGCCGCCCATAATTCCGAAAATCATCATAAAACCGACAATTAAAAAGATAATAATAGTAACTACTTTAATAAGTGCGAACCAATATTCAGATTCACCAAACCCTTTAACAGATAAGTAGTTTAAAAGGAAAATAATAGCTAAACATAATCCGCTCCAAATGAGGGAAGGGGTATCTGGGAACCAAAATTTCATAATTAATGTTACAGCCGCTAGTTCAGCAGCTATCGTAATTGCCCAGTTATACCAATAGTTCCATCCAAGTGCAAAGCCAAGTGATGGATCAACAAATTTTGTTGCATACGTACTAAAAGATCCAGTAACAGGCATGTAAGCTGCGAGTTCAGCTAAGCTTGTCATTAAAAAGTAAACCATAATTCCAATTGCGGCGTATGCAACTAATGCACCACCAGGTCCAGCTGTGTGGATCACACCACCACTGGCAAGAAATAGTCCGGTACCAATCGTACCACCGAGAGAAATCATCGTAAGGTGCCGTGATTTTAAACTACGTTTTAATTCACCTTTTCCATTTGTAGTTTCTGTTTTAGAGGTAGTTTGATTCGTTGCGCTATTCATGTTCAACACTCCTTTTCTTGTAAGATAGGAAGGAGCGGGGGAGAAAAATACAAAAAACCGCCAAAGGAATTTGGCGGAACGTTTCACAAATAACCACCCCATCATATCCTTCCGTTAAGATAGCACCCCACGTTTACACGGTAATTTGTAAACGTGACAGTTCTGTTCCTTTCGGAGACAGCCCCAGCTCATATTTCCAGAGAAGAAATATAAACTTCGGCAACTTTTCCTTTCAAACGGAGTCAGATGACATTCTCTGTGTCTCGACCGTTTTACTCTTAAAAGTCGCAACCTCTACCTCATCGGATTGATGAGGATTTATATATTGCTAAGATTTTTAATATATGGCAATTGTAATGAGTTTCTGAATATATTGCAAGATATTTTGTTAGGAAAAGTCAAAAAATATCGGTTATTGTATAGGAAACGCTTGCAAAACTCCACCCGAACCTACTATTATGTAGCAATAAGCAAAGAAAAAATTGTTATACAAATGTTTCGCAAAAAATATTGAAAAACCCTTTAAAATTAAAAGAAAATTCAGAAAATATAATTCGACATAACTATCAAAAGAGGATTATTCCTTAAATTCGTTTCAAAGAATAAGTATAAATCCGATAAATAAAATGAATATTCTTTTTATTTCTGATAAAATTGAGGTATTGTTTAATTGAAAAGGGGAAATCAATATGAAATTAGAAACAGAAAGGCTCTATATAGTGCCGTGCACAGAAGAGAGTATTCACGTTGCTAACGAGCAAGGATATAATAGTGGTCCACATATTGTAGGGCATGTAGAAAATGTAAAACAAAATAAGGATTTATTACCGTGGGGGGCGTGGTATGTCATTCGAAAAGAAGATGACATCGTTCTAGGTGATATAGGGTTTAAAGGGAAACCAAATGAGGGACATACAGTAGAAATTGGTTACGGGTTTATTGAGAAATATTGGAATGAAGGGTATGCGACAGAAGCTGTAAGAGAACTAATAAATTGGACTTTTCAAACAGGACAGGTAGAAACAATTATTGCGGAGACACTTCTTGAAAATGAAAGCTCGATTCGTGTATTAGAGAAATTACATATGAAAAGAATTGGCACTACAGAAACAATGATTAATTGGAGAATGGAAAAATGAAAAATACCGCTCGAAGTATATCGGGCGGTATTTTTATCATTATGGAAGCATTTGTTTTTGATCATTCGGATATTTGGCTGTGGATGCGTTAGAACGATTGGAATGATTGCGAACAGCAATGAAAATAGAAATAATAACGACAAGGCCAACTGCCACGTAAGAAAGTGAAATAATAGTCGGATCCACTTTAAATGTAGTGAGCAGTGTACGAATGTTTGTAAAGATAATAAGGCCACCAACTAATACGCCAAGTAAATGTGCTGGAACGATGCGTACTAACCATGCAGCAATTGGAGCTGCGACAATACCGCCAAGCATTAACGCAAATACCCAAACCCAGCTTACTTGTTCCCAGCCAAGTGAAATGAAAAATCCGATTGTTGCAGCAAGTGAAACAGGAAATTCACTCGTATCTACAGATCCGATAACTTTTCTAGCCTCATTTCCTCTTGCTAAAAGTACAGGTGTCGTAATCGGTCCCCAGCCACCGCCACCAGTTGAATCAACAAATCCAGCAAATAAGCCAAGCGGAACAAGTTGTTTAGCAGACATACGTTTCTTTGAAGTGACAATTTGTTTTTGAATAATGAATCGTAATAAAATATAAACCCCTAAAGTAAATAAAAATACGGAAATGTACGGTTTAATGACATCGCCAGGTAAATTACTTAAAAAACATGCCCCAATAAATGCGCCAACTGCTCCTGGCAATGTAAGCCTGGAAACGGTATATTTATCAACGTTTCCAAATTTGATATGAGATGCACCAGAAGCGGCGGTTGTAACAACTTCAGCTAAATGAACAGATGCGGAAGCGACAGCCGGTGCGATACCAAACATTAATAATAGTGAGGTAGATGTTACCCCATACGCCATTCCAAGCGCTCCGTCGATCAATTGAGCGAAAAATCCAATAATAGCAAAGACAATTAATTTCTGCATAAAAAATCCCCCTGTAATAGTAAATGAAAAAGGCACTTTTCCCGTGTGAGAAAAGTGCCTTTGGTTTTTCCAATCAGCAATATTGAAATTTGTTTCATTATAATACACATTAATCGTATAAATCAACTGGGTTTTAAAGTTTTTTGAATTGAACGAAAGAAAAATAAAATATACAATAAAAGGATGGAGAGAAAGGGGAGAAAGACATGTTACTATTTGATCATCTCGTTCACGCAGTTCATGGCACACCGGAGGAAGCGGCAAAACAAATGCAGAAACTTGGATTTCATACTGTATTAGGCGGAGAGCATACGAACTGGGGTACTTGGAATAGTTTAAGTTATTTTGATTTATCATACATAGAATTTCTGGCAGTTCAACATGAAGAAAAAGCGAAAGAAGCAGAAAATCCATTAGTACAAGAAACAGTGGTGAAATTACAAAATGGAGAAGGAATGCTACAACTCGCAATTCGAACAGATGCCATTGAAGAATTAGCAGTGAAATTTAGTCAGCATGGTTTACATACGATAGGGCCATTTGAAGGGAAGCGTGTGAGAAAAGATGGCAGACTTTTAGAATGGAAAATGTTATTTGTAAAGCAAGAAGAGAACAGACCGAAATTACCTTTCTTTATACAGTGGAATGAAACAGATGAAGAAAGAAGAAATGATTTACATAAAATAGGAACGATCACTGAACATAAAAACAAAGTGCAACAAATTGAAACAATTCATTATGCAGTGAAAAATGTTAGAGAAACGGTGCGGAAATGGAAAGAAGTAATGGAGCTAACTGCAAGCTCAGTCGTAAAAAGTGAAGAGTGGAATGCTGAATGCCAAAGTGTATCATTCGGTGACATTAAAGTACAGTTTTGTGAACCAATTGGAGAAGGGGTAGTACTAGAATGTTTGAAGAATCATGGCGAATATCCATTTGCAGTGGAGTTTAAAGGGGAAAATAAACGAGAGCATGAAGTGTTAGGTAGTTTGTACATATATTAATAGAGGTGAACGTTGTGGAAGAAATGCTTAGAGAGATAGAGAGAAAACTAGAATGGCCTCGTATTGTAAAGTGTACAGCTATTTCAAAAGGTTTTTCACATGAAGATAAATATAAAATTGAATTAAAGAATCGAGAAACATATTTTGTAAAAGTATGTGATGCGGTTAATTCTGAACGCAAACAAGAAGAATATACGTATATGAAACAATTAGAGTTATTACATATTCCAACGCCCAAATTAATTCATTTCATAAAACTTGAGAAATTAAATAAATGCGTTCAAGTATTTGAATGGGGCCAAGGTATAAATGGTGAAGAGAGCTTAAGTAAGCTATCGGAGGAAGAACAGTATAATGCAGGAAGAAAAGCTGGAGAAGTATTAAAGCGAATCCACTCAATTGAAAGAGGAAGTGCAAGTAATAAATGGGAAACATCTAGATGGAATAAGTACGAAAGATACATAGAGGCATTAGCAGATTACGAGGTGAACTTTCTGGATTTGAAGCCTGTATTAACCTTTGTAGAAAATCATAAAGATTTATTGAAAAATCGTCCAATCACATTTTTACACGATGACTTCCATCCAGCAAATAGTATGATTCATAATAAGGAGTTTATCGTTATCGATTTTGGTGGATATGATTTTGGCGATCCAATACACGATTTTTATAATGTAGCGATTTTTACTACAAGAATAAGCAAACCATTTGCAGTTGGACAAGTTCACGGTTATTGCGGAGGCGAACCATCGCTTCAATTTTGGCAACTGTATACATTATATGCAGCAATGACATTCCCAGCGGATATCGTTTGGACAAACCGAAGCACACCGCATTTAGTAGATGATATGAAGGAAAGGTTAAACGGAATTTTAGAAGATCATAATCAATTTTCATCCTATATTCCAAAATGGTATCAATCAAGTGAATTTAATAAATAAAGGAGGAATTCATATGGACAAAATAGCGATAATTTCAGATATACATGGTAATATTCCAGCTTTAGAATCTGTACTACAAGACATTAAATTGAGAGGAATCGAACGCATTATTTGTCTTGGAGATTTAGTAGGAAAAGGACCTCATTCTAGTGAAGTGATTGAAATCATTCGTAAAGAATGTGAAGGAGTCGTAATGGGAAACTGGGATGATTTTATTACAAAACCGACTGAATTTGAAGCGTTAAAATGGCATCAAAAACAATTATCAGAAGAACAAAATGATTATTTAAGAAGCTTACCATTTTCAATCGAGTTTTATATGAGTGGGAAACTGATTCGTATGTTCCACGCTTCACCGAGAAGTTTATATGAAAGAATACAACCACACGCTTCAAGAGAAGAGCGTATTAGTATGTTCGAAAATAGTGAGCTCACAGAGAATATAGAAGGAGAAAGAAAACCAGATGTCGTTTGCTACGGTGACGTTCACCAAGCATTCGTTCAAAATTTCAGAGGAAAAACGTTATGTAATGCTGGTAGCGTAGGAAATCCGCTTGAAATTACACAAGCTTCTTATTTAATATTCGAAGGAATTTACAATGAAAAAGAAGCAGCGAGCTTTTCCATTCAACTCGTACGTGTACCGTATGATATTGAATTGGCAATTCGGTTAGCTGAAGAACTAGAAATGCCCGAAATCGAGGAATACAAACAAGAGTTACGGACTGCATTGTATCGAGGGTTTAAGGGAAAGTAAGCCAATCATAATATATCAACGATTTGACAAAGGATATCGACTTACCGACAAATAGTGACATGAATTGTTACTTGTAATTATATTATGTTAACTAATTAGAGGAGGGAATATCATGTGTCGAAAACAAAACATCAAAGAAATTATTGATCGTATTTTAACGTTAAAATTAACTCATCCAATTAGAGTTGGAGTAAGTGGTATTACAGCTTCAGGAAAAACAACATTTGCAAATGAACTAGCGGAAGAAATAAAAAAACGAGGGTTACCAGTAACACGTGCTAGCATTGACGATTTTCATAATCCAAGATTGATTCGCTATGCACAAGGTAAAGATTCTGCAAGAGGGTATTATGAAGATGCACACGATTATACAGCTTTCAAAGAAAGGTTATTAAAGCCTTTAGGACCAAACGGGAATTTACAATATGAAACGATTTCTCATAATTTAAAAAAGGACATCCCTGTACATAATGAGCCACTAGTAGCCACGCAAAATATGATATTAATAGTAGATGGAACATTTCTATTGAAAAAAGAAGTTGAGCATTTATTCGATTACAAAATTTTGGTAGATACAGATTTTGAGATTGCGAGAAAACGTGGTGCAAAGCGCGAGACTGAGGTTTTTGGAAGTTATGAAGAAGCAGATAAGATGTTTTTGAATAGGTACCATGCGGCCTGTAAGATGTATATAGATGAGCATAATCCGAAAGAGTGTGCGGATGTTGTATTTCGGAATAGTGACTTAGAAAATCCAGAAGTTATATTTCATGAGCGAAAGTAATACACAATCAAAAGTATATGTATAGCCTTTTATTTATAGTTATAATTCTCGTATAATTAAATTAATTTATAGTAAGTGAAAAACGGGGGATAAGGCAATAAAAAAACGTAAAAAGGGGATAGGAAATATAATGAATGAAGTACTAGAACTAAAAGAAGAACTGCTACAAATTAAAAATAATAATTATGCTGTACCAGAAGACGTAGATGCATATCCATATGCACAGTGGATGCTAGATTATATCGGATCATCCGATGCTGAATTACGTGATGATTTAATTTATAGTACGCTTCACAAATGGATTACAAATGATGTGTTTAGACAAAAAGAATTACGAGGGTTAATGTTACAGGCAATTAGTCCTGATTATTTATTTTATAAAATTGGTGAAAAGGGAACAGACTCTGTGTTTAAACGTGCGTTCTCCGTATTAATTCCACCACTTATTTTATCTGTTCATGAAAGAGAGCCATTGTTATCCGAAGAACAACTGTACAGTGTGGCAGAACAAGTGTTGGAATATGTATATTTAGAAGAAGATGTAAGGGGTTACGTAGAAGGAAAAGGCTGGGCACATTCTACAGCACACGCTGCTGATGCGCTAGATGCGTTAGCGCGTACAATACGAAATCGTGAGTTTTCATATGCAATACTAGCTGCTGTTCGTCAGAAGGTTCGTTTAAATGACTACGCGTACATACACTTTGAGGATGAGAGATTAGTAAAACCAATTATGTCGTTACGTAACCAAAATCTTTTAACGGAAGAAGAGTGGGGCAACTGGCTACATAGTATAGCAACTGTTGAAGACGTCCGACCTCCGCAGCATGCTATTTTAGTACAAAATATTAGATCTTTCCTGAGAAGTTTATATTTCAGAGTTTTAGAGACAGAGGGTAGCATAGCCTTTACAGATGATATATTGGAGACTTTGAGGGGGTTGCGTAGGTATTAAAAATATATCCAAATTAAGAGCATAGCACATAAAACCAATACCTCCCAACCATACTAATAAAATGTGTTGGAGGTGAAATTTATGGACAAAAAAGACTTTGAAAAAGTTTATAATGATTATTTACATCAAGGGGAAGAGCAAGCTCAATTTGAAGTAGGCCATGAGGTCAATTCAGGGGCAGAACAAATTGTTGCCGTTCGTAAAAATGATGATGGGGATTTAATTGCCTTTAAAACAAGTAGTGGAAGAGAATTAGATTATATGACTGCTCTTAATGAAGCAAAATCAGGGAAGTTAGCTCATGTGGACGTATTTCATAAGTATGGCAGAGATATTATACGTAGTGAACCTGATGGAATAAAAGAAAATAACTTAGATAATTTACCTTCATTTTAAACGGGTAAACCTCAAGAAGAGAATGTTCATTTGGATATTCTCTTCTTTGTTTTGCGAAGTTTTCCTTGCAAATAGACGATTCATTTTTAAAGTGCGATTATACTTTTAAAGAGCGCTCTAAATTTCTCTTTATCTTCTGCTGTAAATGGTTTCGGTCCCTTTGTACGTTTACCACTCTTTCGAACCATTGCACTTAAATATCGTGTTTGTAACAATTGTTCAATGTTATCATTCGTATACTTATAGCCTTTATGGTGTAGTACGATACAGCCTTTTGCTAAAGCGAGCGAAGCAAGACCGTAATCTTGTGTTACGATTAAATCTTCTTTTTTAGCTAACTGCATAATCCGGTAATCCGCAGCATCTGCTCCAGAATCAACATAAATGGTCTCCACACCTTTTGGCTGCTCTGCATTAGAATAATGAGAAAAGCTAGTAACGAGGGTAACAGGAATTTCCGCATTCGTAGCTTCAAAAATAATTACATCTTTTACAGGACAAGCATCTGCATCAACGTAAATTTTCATTGGTATCACTCCTATAACTAGGTTCGTGTTGATAATAATGGTAGATTTAGGTTTTGTCAAACGAGATCTCTTTATCATAAGTTACTTTTCGCAAACCAAAATAGCCTTCCGCAAACGAGAAATACCTTCCTCAATTTGATCAATATTCACTTTTCCATAAGATAAACGAATATAACCATCTTTCGCGCCGAAAATACTCCCCGGCATAAAAGCAATTTCTTGTTTTAAGCTTTGCATAATGAGTTGTTTTTCGTTTATCGGTTCGTTTAATTTCCCCCATATGTATATACCGCCGGTCGGGTTTGAAAAAGAGATTTTGTCGTGAAGTTGCTCGTTTAGGGCGCGAACGATAACGTCTCTTTTTTCTGCTAGTTGTTTTCGTAATGGTACGATATGAGACTGAAATGGTACAGTTTCGAAAAATTGCTGCATAAGCCACTGCGGGAATATGCTCATACCTAATTCCATTTGGTGCCTTGCGTCGGATAACCTTTCTACTACAGACTGCGGGGCAACAAGCCAGCCGACTCGTAATCCTGGTGCAATCATCTTTGATAAGGAATGTACATAAATGACTGTTCCATTTTCATCAATCGATTTCAAAGTAGGACAAGGTTGTTTCTTTTCTAACGTAAGTAAACTAGACGGATCATCTTCAACAATCGCAATTCGTAAGTCAGCGCAAAGTGATAATAGTTTTTTTCTACGGTTTGGATGCAGCATTGTGCCTGTAGGATTTTGGAAATTTGGATTTAAAAAAATCATTTTAATACGATGCTTTCGATATAACTCTTGCACATCATCTGGATTAATACCGTGTTCATCAACAGGTAATGGGAAAATACGAATACCCGTTGATTGGAATAGTGGTAACGAATAACAGTGTGAAGGACTTTCGAAAGCAACAGCATCACCTGGATTTAATAAACACTGCACGATAAGGTGCAAGGCTTGCTGTGCGCCAGAAGTAATCATAATAGACTGCTCAGTTGCTTCAACTTTTAAATATTCTTTCATATATTTTACTACCGCTTGTCTTAGCGGGAGATACCCTTGCGGATGATCGTAACTTAATGAATGTGTTAACGGTTGTTCACGTAGAATCGTTTGTAGCTGATCGTGAGGATAAAGATTACAACCGAGTTCTCCGTTTGCAAAATCTATAATATTTTCATTTTGTTGTACTTCTGCCCGAATATGACGAAGTAAAGGTAAGTTTGGTAAAAAAGTACCACCTTCTACGAAATTTCTCCAGTTCGGCGTTAATGTAGGAGAAACGCCCCACATATGTGTACTCACACGTGTACCTTTACCAGTCGTACTTTCTACAATCCCCATTGCACGAAGTTCGTTATAAGCAGTCGTTACTGTACTTCGGTTTACATTTAACAGTGTAGCTAATTTCCGTTCTGAAGGGAGGAAGCTACCTGGAGGGAGTTCTCCGTACGTAATACGTTTTTCAATAAAGTCAACAACTTGCTGATAAATAGGGATTTTACTGTCACTATCTAGCTTCCATTCCATAAAAAACGCCTCCGTATCTTTTCACTACATCAAGTATAGCAAATTGGCTGGGTAAAAAAACAGCCAATTGGACGGTGTTTTATCCAGCCAATTTTACTATGCTAAATATGGAAGGGGAGATTCGGATGAAACGATGGCAAATGGAATGGCTCCTAGTATCAGTTGCATTAGTATGGGGAGCAAATTATACAATTGGAAAGTATGGCGTGGCATTTATGTCATCCATTCAATTTAATAGTTTACGATTTTTAATAGCATCACCGGTATTATTACTTATTACATTTTTAATGGAACGCTCATTACGTATTGAAAGAAAAGATTGGTTACGATTAGTAGCAGTCGGCATCGTTGGAACGACAATGTATCAAACGATGTTTATGCTATCTGTGAAATATACTTCAGCAACGAACGCCTCATTACTAATTGCAATGTCACCTATTTTTACAGGGATATTAGCAGTATTACACAAGCAAGAGCGTTTTTCGATGAAAGTACAAATTGGTTCAATAATAGCGTTTATTGGTGCAGCATTTGTTTTATTAACAGGGCATACAGGAGGAGCTACTTATGAGTATGCATGGCTCGGAAATATAATTGGATTAGTCGCAGCAATTGCTTGGGGATGGTATCCAATATTAGCGCAACCTCTTATTACAAAATACTCCGCAATGAGAGTCACATCTTGGTCTACTTTAATTGGAATTGTACCTCTCGTTATATACTGTTTATTCAACGTAAACACATTAACGTGGCCAGTAGATACGCCAAGCTGGGGATCACTTGCATATTCAATCGTCTTTGCGACCATCTTTGGGCTAGCAATGTGGTATGTCGGCATTAGTCAAATAGGCTCAACGAAAGTAATGGTTTATATGTATCTTGTGCCATTATTCGCAGTTATCTTTGCAGCAGTAACAATTGGAGAGCAAATCAATATGATGCAACTCGTTGGCGGACTTATTATCTTTATCGGCTTATATGTTGTAAAAAAAGGCGGAATCAAAAAGCCAGCTCTCAATTTGAAAAAAGTAAGCTAACAGTAAAAAGGATCTCTTTCATATAGAAGGAGATCCTTTTTTATTTCGTATTAAAAGCGCTTGTTTAACCGCCCATTTTTGATGATCGTGAATGAGAAGCTCTACAGTATGAAATGGAGACATCCACCTTAAAACATGATCCTCTTCACAGGCTTCGGTTTGTTTCTGCGCCATGTTTGCAATGTAAAAGAACCCATCATTTAAATAATATGTATCTTCCTTTTCAGCATAAAAATACCGCATTGCATTACCGATATACTGATCAATTTCAATTGCCCATCCTAATTCCTCTAGTAATTCACGATGTAAACATTCTTCTTTTGTTTCATTACCTTCCATACCGCCACCAGGTAAAAAATAACGGTCTCCTTTTTGGATAACAGCAATCTTTGAAGAAGAATTAAAAATAATCGCATAACAACTAGGTCTTAATACATAATGAACGGTAGGTTTTTTAGAGCCAAACGTGAACTTCGAAATCATAAAACACGACCTTTCTCTATAAAATACATAAAAGGAATATTAAGGTAAATGCAGAATTATATAAGTATAATCTTAATGGATTGGAGTGATAACAACATGATAAATCGAAAATGTTCAAAGTGTAAAGAGATAACAGGTACGGTGCACGGTGGTAAAAAAATTAAGGAAGAATTTCTATGTGAAGACTGTTTGCAAAAAGGAATTGCGAGCGGGGAAATCGAATTATCACAAGTGGAAGAAAAGCAAACTTCTTATCTTTCTATAAAGATATTAAAAATAATGAGTGTGATTTATTTAATAGGATCTATTTTAATGGCTTTTTCTGCTGGATCTCTTATACATGACCCAGGATTTGGGGAAGTATCAATTTCAGGATCAGGTACAGTTGGTGTTATTATTATTGGATCCATATTCCAGTCTGTACTTGTATTTTGCGGTATTTGGGTATTCATCCTATTAGTAGAAACAGTCATTAAAATTTATGGAAAAATGAAGTGAGTGAGAGGGAGAAATATATGCGAGTAAGAAACATACAAGGGGAAGATTATGTAAAGATTCATTCTGTTTTAAATGATTGGTGGGGCGGGAGAGACATGGCTTCCATGTTGCCAAAATTGTTTTTCGTTCACTTTCAAGAAACGAGTTTTATCATTGAGGAAGATGGGGAAACGTTAGGTTTCTTATGCGGATTATTTTCGCAAACGCATAAAGAGGAAGCGTACGTTCATTTTATTGGTGTCAATCCGAAGTATAGAAGAAGAGGAATCGCAACGACATTGTATTCATATTTCTTTGATATTGCTCGTGCAAATAACCGTAAAGTTGTAAAAGCAATCACATCACCAGTTAATAAAAAATCGATACAGTTTCATAGGGAGATTGGTTTTCGAATTGAGGCTGGGGATGATGAGATAGAGGGTGTATCGGTACATACAAATTATGACGGGAACGGTGGTAGCAGAGTTTTATTTTTGAAACATGTGTAAAATTAGGCTAGCACAAAGTTAGCCTTTTTGTTGTGAGGAGCTAAAAAGTATGGAGAGTAAACAAAGTAGAAATGAGTATTTACAGCGCATATACAAAGTACAAAATTATATAGAATCACACATAAATGATTCACTTTCAATTGAAGAGCTAGCAGATGTAGCAGGGTTTTCGAAGTATCATTTTCATAGAATTTTTAAAGGAATAGTAGATGAACCGTTATCTCGGTATGTAAACCGATTGAAGTTAGAAAGGGCAACAAATCTACTTACATATCGTACAGATATGACCATTACAGATATTGCGTATCACTTTGGTTTCACAGATTCGGCAGTTTTCTCCCGTACATTTAAAAATTATTACGGAGTAAGTCCATCTCACTATCGTAACTACAATAGCAAGAATTGCAAAGACGTAAGTGAACCTTCTCAATACAATGAATGTAAGAAGGTTCGAGGAGATATTGAAATTGTAACAGCGGACGATATGAAAGTCGCATACATAAGACATATCGGTACATATGAAGAGTTAACTATAGCTTTTCCGAAAATGATAGAGAAATTATTTCATTACGCAGCGGAAGAAAACTATCATGTATTTGAGGATACGAAAGTATTAACCATTTACCACGATCATCATGAATTTACGGAGGACTATCATTTAAGAACAAGTTTATGTATAACAATTCCGAATGAGTCCGCAGTAGAAACGAGCGACATTGGAATAATGGTAATACCTTCTGGAAAGTATGCGATAGGTCACTTCGAAATACGCCAAGATGAATACAAAGGTGCATGGGATTTTTTATACGGTGAATGGCTACCAAATAGCGGATATAAACCGAGAGATGCGTATCCTTTTGAAATGTATAAAAATGACCCAAGGCAGCACCCGGAAAATAAACATATAGTTGATATATATGTACCTATCGAACCTTTTTAATGATAGATTATTGAGGGGGAAGAAGGATGAAAACCGCTGAAAAGTTAGATTCCATTATAAAAGAAGACTATAAAAATATAAACGGTATGTTAGTAATGCAGAAAGGTAATATTATTTTTGAAAAATATTATAACGGCCAAGGTCCAGATGATGCATTTCATGTAGCATCTGTTACAAAAACGATTATTTCTGCGTTAATTGGGATATGTGTAGATAAAGGCTATATAAAAAGCATTGATCAAAGAGTAATAGAATTTTTCCCTGAATATAAAGTTAAGTCATCTGAAATAACAGTACGCCATCTTCTAACAATGACAGCTCCATATTCTTTTGTAGATTGGCAGGAACCGTTAGAAGAACTATGTACACAACCAGACTGGGTACAGTATACACTTAATAGAATGGGGAACGGCGGGGAAATCGGTTCTTTTAAATACTCATCTGCAGGAGCACATGTACTATCCGCAATTATTACGAGTATAACAGGAAAAAGTGCGCGTGAATTTGCGAATGAACAGCTATTTCAGCCACTCGGTATGAAAGAAATTCCAAACTACAATATGATAGCATTTGGATTCGATGACTTATTCGGAAAAGATGTAAAAGGATGGGTTCATGATCCAAACGGTATTTCAACTGGCGGATGGGGACTAACGTTAATGGTTAGAGATATGGCTAAGTTTGGAAGTTTGTATTTAAACGAAGGTACTCATAATGGAAAACAAATTCTATCAACATTATGGATAAGAGAATCAACAGAAATGAACACAAATCAATATGGTTACTTATGGTGGTTACGAGAAGAAGATGGAATCTTTTCATACTGTGCAGTGGGCGATGGTGGGAATATGATTTGTTGTATTCCGGAGAGGGAATTGGTGGTGGTGATTGCCTCTGAAATTATACCAAATGCAGGGGATAGATGGAAGTTAATGAAAGAGTATATACTTCCTTATATAAAAGGTTAATATGTTTATATTATGAAAATAAGAATAAAGGTCTAGTTATACTTGTTTTGTTCCCCGTATTAAAAATAAGTGGTGTGAGAACAAAATTGTTTAACTAAGATTAAAAAACTTCAACACCTATACGATTATTGAATAATTGTAAGGTGTTGAAGTACTATATAATCTATTAATGGTATTTTCCATTAAAAGCGGAAACAACTTTTTTACTTTTAACTATTCTTTATCTTTGCGATGTATAAGGTACATTATGCCGAGTATAATTGCTAGGAAGATAAATTTAATTAATTCTATTAGACTGGCATCCCACTTGTTTTGCACTACATCTGTTAAATAAAATACATTAAACATACCATGTAAAATAGCGGGTGATATTACAGAACCATCATATTCTCTCGTGTACGTCAAAATTATAGATAATATAAATAATAAAGAGAGATAACTTAATATTCCTACAAGTTGAAACTCATAATTTTTATAAAAGATTGCTACTGGTATATGCCATAAAGACCAGAGAAAAGCTATAATAATAGCTGTTTGTTTGAATGAATATTTTTTTCGTAAATAGTAATGAAAATTCCCACGCCATATCATCTCTTCTAAAAATGCAGATAAAGATCCGACTGTAAGACCAACGAGCAAGAGGAATCCTAACTCATTCCAATGATTATATAAGAACTTTATATCATAAAAATAAAAATGGAGACATAGCCCTAGAAGTAGTGGAAATAATATGGAGAAAATTAGTGTTTTTATTTTTGGACGTGAAATTCCAAGTGTATGAACTATTTTTTGTTTCTTATATAATGTTTGATATGAAATAACTGCTAAAAGCGGAACAACCATTGTAAACCCCAAATAATTACGACCATTTTCTATGTTCAGCAAGATGATATATACAAGTGATGTGAGAAAATAAATACATAATGTTGAATGATAAACTATGTGTTTATTAATATTTTTCACCTGCCTAAGTATGTATAAGTGGTTAATCGAATATCCGATATTTTAATTATATATGAAATGGAAACCGACAGAATGAATATTTCCATATTATTGTTTTTAGCATAGAAAAAGCGTCGGAATTACATATATTGAACTTGTAGAAAAAATTAAGCTTTCCCCGTAACTTTCCACCACAAAAAATCGTTTAACAAAAGAAAGGAATTTCAATCGCGAATGGGGGAGAACCATGAAAATTCTAATACTAGGTGGTACACGATTTTTGGGAAGAGCTGTTGTAGAAGAGGCTTTGAGCAGAGGGCATGAAGTTACATTATTTAACCGCGGAACAAACAAAGAAATTTTTCCTGAAGTGGAGCAGTTAATCGGTGACAGAAATAACGATGTATCAAGTTTAGAAAATCGAAAATGGGATGTTGTCATAGATACGTGTGGATTTTCTCCGCATCATATTAGAAATGTGGGAGAAGTATTAAAAGATAATGTAAAGAATTATATTTTTATCTCAAGTCTTTCTGTATATAAAGATTGGATTCCACATGACATAAAAGAAGACTATAAATTACAAGCTGAACCAACGGCTGAGCAAATAAAGGCTGTAGAAAATGGAGAAATAACTCCTTATGAGCATTATGGTGCGCTCAAAGTATTATGTGAAAAAGAAGCAGAGAAATATTGGCCTGGGCATGTTTTACACGTAAGAGCAGGACTGCTTGCAGGAATGTTTGATTATACAGATCGACTTTCGTACTGGATCGGGCGTGTAGCAAAGGGGGGAAACGTGTTAGTACCAGGAAGAAAAAATCGTCCAGTACAGTTAGTGGATATAAAAGATATCGCAAACTTTGGACTCAACATGGCAGAAAATAATAAAGTAGGTACATTCAATATAACAGGTCCGAATGATGAATTGACGATGGAAGAACTACTAAATACGTGTAAAAAGGTTACGAATAGTGATGCTGAATTCGTTTGGGTAGAGGAATCGTTTATGAATGAACATAAAGTGCAGCCTTGGACAGAAATGCCTTTTTGGATTCCAGAAACTTTTCCATTAGAAGGGGAAACGAAGCCGTGGAAAGGTGGATTTTCTATAAGTATCGAGAGTGCCGTTAAAGAAGGGCTTATTTTTAGAAGGTTAGAAGATACAGTTGCAGATGTGTATGACTGGATGGAGGGTATGGACGAATGGGAATTAAAAGCAGGTATTTTAGAGGAAAGAGAAAAGATTTTATTGGATAAGTGGTATGGAATAGAGAGGGTTTAAATAAGAATTCTATGCAAAAAGGCCTCTGTTTATTGATTAAACAGAGGCCTAATATTAGTCTAACACTCAATCGGTTCTTCCCCGTACATTTTCCATAGCATAGGAAACATCTTTTTCAAACCTTCTTCGTCATCTTCATCCCAGTCTAACTCGATATCAACTTCCTCAAATTCTTCATTTGATAAGACATGGTATAGTGTAAAGTATGTATCATCTTCATCCCCAGTCTTCTCCATATATACTTCTTGTCCGAAATATAGCGTAAGTTCTTCTATTTCTGGAACATCATACTCGCTCATATTTTCTAATACAGGTATTAACTGCCCTGGATCTTCAATACACGCCTCGTAAGTTTCTTTTCCTTGATATAATAACCATCCGCGGAAATAATCAAAACAATCATCCGAACAACCGCCTAAAATAATATAGGCTGCTGCCCATAAGCGAGATGTATAAGAGTCTTTCAAAATACGATGCATATGCGTATCAAAAGCTACAATTTCATGTACTGTACGTTTAGCGAGGTGAGAAGTAAGCCATTCTATTTGTTCTTCCTGGTCTTCACCTTTCGTTTTTGCACGATTAAGTAGTTCCCAAAATTCTTCTTCTGTTATCGTTTTTTCTTTTATATAATCTTCCCCAAGGCATGGTTCTGTATATCCTTTTTTACGTTTAGAAGCAACTAGTTTGCTAGCTTCTTTTATACACTCTTCTTCTGTTTCAAATTCTTTCGCTTTCACACTACCAGCTGTGCCGATTTTTCCGTAAAACACAACGTAGTCTTTTTCTTTCACAACGATTTTCCAAAACTTATTTGATTTCTCATTTTGTTGGATTAATAACGTTTCCATTCGTACCCCCATTATGTTTTTCTAGTATGAATTGTGATTGTAACATATGCATATACACTTGTAATGATAAAAAATAAGAGTTTGGAAAATTCGAAAATGATTGAATGAAGTGGATAAATTTAGTAACCTTATTTGTACAATAATTAGATAATCTTTTTGTAATAATTAGATATTAATTATATAAGGGGACATTACGGATGGATCTTACGTTCAAAGTTGAGGAAACATGTTTTAACTACCGCGTCGGAGCAATTTGTAAACATAATAATAAAATACTCATTCTGCAAGGTGACGGCGAAGATTTTTGGTACGTACCGGGTGGAAGAGTGAAAATGCTAGAAAATAGTGAAGATGCATTAAAACGGGAGCTTGCAGAAGAACTAGCTGTTCCTATTAAAGGGAAGAGATTAATATGGTCAGTAGAAAATTTCTTTACGCTTTCTGAGCAGAAGTTTCATGAGATTAGTTTTTATTATGAAGTAGAGCTAGATGAATTGCCTGCAAATGGAGCGGATCAATATATTTTGGAAGAAGAGGGTAGAACATATTTATTTAAGTGGGTGCCGGTAGAAGAGTTACATGCATATAACTTACAACCAGCATTTATAAAAGTGAAAGTAAAGGATGTATCAGTTCACACAGAACATATCATATTACAAAAATAAACGTATTTGGAGGGGAAAACGATGAAGGGGACTAAAAAAGAGATACATATAAATGACAAAGTAATTCATTACACACATATCGAAAAAGGTTCTAGTAGGGTTTGCTTTATGTTTTCAGGTTCAGGATACAATTATGATAAGCCGTTATTTTATTACGCGACGATGCTTATGCTTGAACATAAAATTGATGTTGTTCATATTTATTATTCTTACGACGAACAGGTAATGAATAAACCGATAGAAGAAGTAACGAAAGTAATGATGGATGATATTAATCCTATAATGAATGAAGTATTAAAAGATGAGCAATACAACGAGACTATGTTTTTAGGGAAGTCACTTGGAACAATTCCGATTGCAAATAATTTAATGAAGAGAGAAGATTTTTACAGTCAAAAATGATAGTACTTACACCTTTACTAACTTTTGATTCCATTTTTGATTCTATTTTACATAGTAGTCACGAAGGGCTTTTAGTAATTGGGGATAAAGATCACCAATACAATGCAAATCAAATTGATCAGTTATATAAAACGAATTTAACGATTGATGTTGTTAAAAACGCAAATCATTCTTTAAATGTTGGAGAATATGAAACAGAAAGTTCAATTGAAGCGATAGCGAAAATAATGAGAAAACTGAAAGAAACAATAGAAACAAGTAGAGCTGAATTATAATTGTTCCAACATAAAAAAGAGGTGCTTCATGCACCTCTTTTTTATGTTGAAATTAACGAAACTCTGTATGACGAAATGTTTCTTTTCCTTCTAATAGAGTCAGTAAAATTTTCGTTTTATGAATATCATGTTTTGGAATTTTAAATAAGTTTTTGTCTAATACAACGAGGTCTGCTTTTTTGCCGACTTTAATAGATCCAGTTTCTTTCTCTAAAAAATTGGCGTAGGCTCCATTTATAGTATAAGTCTTAATCATTTCTGCTAAACTTACTTTTTCTTTTGGGTTTAAAGCGTTTTGTGAATTTGTATCTTGTAAACTTGTACGAGTAATCCCCATTTGAATGCCAGCTAGAGGGGAGAAGTAAGGTCCTTGTGTAATGGGATAATCACTAGAAGAAGCCATAACAACACCTTTATTTATGAAACTTCGCATAGGATATTGTTCATTTGCACGCTCTTCTCCTAATAATTCGACAGCTTGTGAAAAGTATTCTCCGTCTTTAAGAAACCACGTTGGCTGCGGAACACCAATGACACCTAAATCTTTAAAACGATTTATATCATTTTCTTTTACTAATTGCAGATGTGTAATCTTATGGCGACTATCTCGTTTTCCGTTTTGTTCTTGAGCGATAGCTAATGTATTTAATGTTTCTGTAGTGGCAGCATCACCGATAGAGTGGATATGAACTTGGAATTTCTCTTTGTCTAATGTTTGAACCATTTGTTCAAATGCTGGTTTTTCCCAAACAGGAACGCCGTAATAGTTTGGTTTATTGTTATACGGCTCATGTAAGTAGGCAGTTCCGCCTTCAAGTACACCATCCATAAATAACTTGACCGTATTCATTTTTACAAGTGGGCCTTGTAATTTAGCACGCTGTTCTTTTACATAAGGAATGCGCTCCTGGCCTTCACTTGGTTGTATCGTTAATGCAAGGCTATGTCTAATAGATAACGCTTGTTCTTTCTCGAGCATTGTTAGTGCTTCAATGACAGTATCTTGCTGAGGAACAACGACATCATTTACTTGTGTATATCCATTACTCGCTGCGAGTTGTTGGAAAGTTTTTAAACCTTCTTTATACTGTTCCGTATTGTACTTTGGTAATTTGTCTAGTACAAGATTCGTTGCGGTATCACGAAGCGTACCGGACGGTTCACCGTTTTCATTTCGTTCAATTACTCCACCGTTAGGATTTGGAGTATCTTTTGTAATTTCAGCTATCTCAAGCGCTTTCGAATTTGCCCAAACGGAATGATAATCCTCGGAAATTAAAGCGACAGGAATGTCTTTCACAACAGTATCTAATAAATCTTTTGTCGGACCAGATGATGAGAAAAGGGTATTGCTCCAACCAGCCCCATGAATAACTTTTACATCACTATGTTCTTTCCTATACTGTTCAACTGCCTGAACATATTCATCAACTGTTCTAGCGTTTACTAAGTCAACAGAATAAAGAGAGTTTACAGTTTCGGAAGCATGAAGGTGGCTATCAACAAATCCTGGAAGTAACATTTTTCCCTTTAAATCAATGATCTTTGTATTCTTATTCTTGTATTTTTTTGCACCTTTCGTATTACCCACATAAATAATTTTCCCGTTTTTAATCGCAACTGCTTCTGCCCAAGGTTGCTTTGCTTCTACCGTATAGACATTTCCGTTAATAAAAATGGTGTCTGCTAGTTTTGTAGCATCTTTTTTCGCCTGTTCAAATCCTACTAACATAAAAAGCATAGTGAGACTAATGAAAATAGAAATAAACCTTTTCAATGTATCAACCCCAATTCTCTATAATTTGATTTTGATTCGCTACTTTCATTACAGAAGTTCGATAGACGGAAATTCAAATCCTATGAAGCGAAGTCCGCTAATTATAGGAATATTACTTTACTTTTTCCTATAATTAGCGGATAACAATTTTTAAAAGTAATGATTACAATTTAAATACGGAAAATTCAGAAAGTTTTTCAGAAAATCAGAAAGGGATAATCGAAAGCGTTTACTATTTTTAGAGGCCGAGAAAAGAAAAATCGCCATTTAAGGAGGTTATTAAGATGAAATCGATTAACCCAATGAATGTGATAGATGAGAGTCGTATTCATTCCATGCACCTTTGGTTAATATTTTGGCTATTTATCGTAATTGCATTTGATGGATATGATGTTGTTATTTATGGAGCAGCAGTACCGTCGCTCATTAAAGAGTGGGGGATATCGGATGTTACAGCAGGGGCAATTGGTAGTTATACAGTTATAGGAACGGCAATTGGTGCTATTTTCTTCGGTTTATTAGCTGATAAAATTGGTCGTAAAAATATTATACTGTTAACTACAACCTTATTTAGTATATTTACATTTCTATCTGGTTTTGCGAACGATCCTGTTACATTTACAGTCTTTCGTGTCATCGCTGGTATTGGGCTTGGCGGAGTTATGCCGAATGTAATTGCTATAGCAACTGAATTTTCGCCGAAACGAGTTCGAACTGCTATTGTATCTTTTATTTTTTGCGGATATTCGGTTGGGGCAATGGCAGCAGCACTTACAAGTCGATCACTTCTCATGGCAGCAGGATGGAAACCAGTCTTTTGGTTAGCGGGAATTCCGTTATTGTTTCTTCCATTTTTAATGAAAAGTATTCCAGAGTCTGTTGGTTTTCTTCTAGGGAAAGGAAAAATAGAAGAAGCTAAAAAAGTAATAGCGAAAGTAAATCCGAAATTAAGTGAAGATGCGACGATTGAATTTATAAAACCATCAACTAAAGAAGTTGGTTCTCCTGTTGTTAAGTTATTTGAGGAGAAACGCGCAGTAAGTACGATTATGTTTTGGATTTCCTGTTTTAGTGCTTTTGTGCTCATTTACTCTATGAATACTTGGTTACCAAGACTTATGATGCAGTCAGGATACGACCTGAAATCAAGTCTTTCATTTACAGCTGTCATGCAAATTGGCGCTATCGTTGGTACACTCATATTCGGTCCAATCGTGGATAAAGTTGGATTCAAAAAGGTACTTGTTCCATTATTTTTCTGTGGAGCGATTGCGTTATCCCTAATTGGATTTGCGAATAACATGTTTGTTGGATTTTTGTTAATTTCTATAATTGGTGCTTCTTCAGTTGGACTACAAAATATGTCAAATGCATTTGTTTCTCAATACTATCCTAGCAATATGCGATCAACAGCGGTAGGAAGTACAATGGCGTTTGGGCGTCTTGGAGGTGTGGTCGCTCCGATTTTTGTAGGTGTACTACTTTCTATGCATTTCTTACCTCAATATAATTTTGCGGCTATTGCGAGCGCTGCTGTAATTGGCGGTATAGCAATGTTGTTTGTGAAAGAAGAACATGGAATTTATTATAAAGAGAAAAAAGAGATTGTAAGCGGAGATAGCAACGTAACTACAGCAAAATAATAAACAATTAATCCCGGGGATATATTTCTTCGGGATTTCAAATTGTTCGCTGAATAATTTTAATATTTAGTTTTATTTTATGTAACGCTTCTTATACAATAGATAGAAAAGATAAAGTGGGGGATGGGGCATGTCTGGTAATAAGAGGGAGCGGTTAATGAAAAGAATTGAATATCATTTGCGAAATACATCACGTCAGCTTATTAAAATTGATACCGAAGAAGAAGCACTTCAGTATTTAACTCATTCCTTTTGCGCGGAATTACATTGTAATTTCGTAGCTGTCATTTTTAATGAAGGAGGACAATTTTTACCAAAGGCTTGGAGCGGAAATTTAACTTCTTTAGCTTCAGCTTTTCCTCTTCACTCTGATGAATGTTCATCAAGACTCCAGTATCAAAGTATAACGGATCAAACGGCAGATTCACCAGAAGTGTGCCTACTAGCGGAAACGTTGAAAAGTGCTGGTGTAGAGACTTGGTTTACTGTCCCATTAAAAGATGACATACAGCATTTTGGTTTTTGTGTTGTTGCGTTTTCAAGTTATGTTCCACTTTTAGATATGGAAATATCATTTGAAGAGTTTGGAAGAGATATAGCCGTGGCAATAGCTGTGGCTAGACAAAAAGAATCGCAGTTGAAAAAAATTGAAGGTTTTGGATGGATTAGTAAAAACCTGTCGTTAGATGTTCCGTTAGAAGAGCATATATATGAGGTAACTTCTAAAGCTGGAATGGAAACAAACGCTCATTTTTCATGTGTTTACCTGTATAACGAGGCTGAAAATTGTTTTGTTTTTCAACCACCATCATATGGAGAAATGAAGCGCCCATTCAAAATTATGGTTGAAGATAAATATGTACTAAAAGAGCACTTCCCATTTTTTGAAACGGTTGGTGGTGAACAGTTTACTGCTCCAATCATTATTGATATGAAACCAATTGGGGTTTTACATGTTGAAAAGGAATGCAAAGGGGTTTTTACGGAAGCAGATGCAAAATCACTTGAAATGATAGCGAATCATTTGGCCACGATACTTGATAATGCAAGATTATATAATGGTGAGAAAGAGCATAAACAACGACTTCATTTTCTATTAGATTACCAGCAAGCTTTATTAAAAGAAACAGTCGATGATAATAACTTTGAAGGTATTACAACAATGCTTGGTAGTCTGTTTCAAGATACAGTATTTATTTTCGATAGATTTATGCAACCTATAGCCTTTCATGATGAAAAGGATAGTCGTTTAGCAGAACATTTGGCTGATTTAGCAAGAGAAGAACGCAAAAATCAAAGAATGAATGATACGTTCCATATTACTGATCCAAATCATATAGATTATTGTTTTTCATTTTGGATTATAAATGGGGGCGGTAATTTCTTAGGTTATTTAGCAGTACGAAGAAAGAATGGAGGGATGGATGAATTTGATCAACTAACAGTAGATTTAGCCCGAAATATATGTTCCATCCAGTTTATTAAACAAAAGCTCGTTCTTGATACGAAAGAACAAATGAAAGATAGCTTTATTAGTAAATTACTTACTGAAAAAATTGAAGATCGAGATAACATTTTGCAATATGCCAACTTGTATCAATGGAATCTCTTCAAAAAACATAGAGTAGCCGTATTATCCATATCGCTTGATGAAAAAGAATTGAAAAAAGGAAACTTACTTGAACAACAAGCGAAAAAGTCACTTATATGGGACTTAATTAAGACCCGTCTACCGGAACTAGGGACAGGCATTTTAGCAGTATCTCATAATGATGAGCAACTTTTAATTGTTCCTATCGAAGAGCAGAAGAAGAGAGCCGATACATTTTGGGAATCGATGTTTCATAGCATTCAAAAATGGATACACGCATCACCTATTGGTTGCCAAGTATTATTAGGGATTGGTGGTGTGACAAAACAATTAGAAGACTACTATATTAGTTATCAGCAAGCCGTGCAGGCTCTAAATATTTTAGATAGCCGCTTCAGAAAAAAAGGGTATGCACTATTTGAAGATTTAGGATCGTACGCTATTTTACATCATTTAAATCATTCAACAGCCGTAGAGCTTTTTGTAAAAAAACAAATTGGTCCGCTCCTTGCATATTCAGAAGGAAAGAATATTGATTTATATCATACATTACATGTATTCTTACAAAACAATGGAAATGTAAAAAGCGCTGCAGAAGAACTCTTTATTCATCGAAGTTCTCTACTGTACAGGCTCGAAAAGATTGAATCACTTATTTCAGTTGATTTAAATGATGCTGAAGTGAGATTTAATTTAATGATGGCATTAAAGCTTTATGATATGCATGGTGAAGTGATAGGGGAATTGAAGTTAATATTTTAGTTTGAACTTGATAAAAAGAGGTTTTGTATTCATACGAAATCTCTTTTTATTTTGTATATAATTGTTTTTCAAAACTTGTTACACTATAAAGGTATTTGTAGGAATTATAGATTTGAAGGTGATAGGTATGAAGAAATACAAAATAGGCGAAGTAGGAAAGGAATTTGGAGTTTCAATAGATGCTTTACGATTTTATGAAAAGAAAGGATTCCTAAAACCACAAAAAGATAAAGATAACGGTTTTAGATTTTATACATATGAGGATTTTGGGGTATTTTTAGCAATTAGAAGTTTTCGACAAATGGGGTTTCATGTTAAAGAAATTGGATCGATTTTTAACGGTTTAGAATATGATGACATCATGAAAAAATGTAATGATAAAATAGCTGAAAAAGATGAAGCGATAAAACAGTTAGAATTAGAAACAAAACAAATAAATGAATTTATGAGCTTATTAAAAGAATATAAACAAGAAGATAAGCGGTGGGTTATAAAACAAGCTGAGACTTATTATTTTCTCAAACATGTTCATTTAAATGAAGGAACGCTATGTGTAAATCCACTATTAAAAAAATGGTTAAATTTCTTGCCAACCGTTTCCACAGCTTTGTGTATTCCACTTGAAGAATATAAAGGGAAAAATATAGATAATAGTTACTGGGTAATGGCCATATCTGAATTGAAGATGAAAGAGTGCCAATTACCTATAGATGATTCAGTTTTTCAAATAGAAATGGGAGAGTGCTTGCATTACTTATATGAAAAAGATGTAAATGAACCATTATCTTCGTTAATATTAGATGAGCCACTACATATTATACAGGAACAGGGATACTCTCTTAACGGAGATATTTTATGTCGATACGTTTGTGAAACAAAGAATCAAGAAAATACTGTTGAACATTATATTATTATGATTCCTATTATTAAATCAAATAGTACAAAGTGAAAAAATGCATGTAATTGTTAGACACTGTCTACAGTTACATGCATTTTTTTGAAATAAAAAGTTTTATTCAATATTTATATAAAATAAGTTATTGACCCTAGTCTTAGACCATAGTTTATATTGAACTCATGAAGTAAGCGGTTACAACTAATGGAGCATAAATCGCTTAAATTAATTATTGGAGGTTTTTAATATGAAAAATATCGTACTTTTATGTAATGCGGGTATGTCTACGAGTATGTTGATGAATAAAATGAGAGGATATGCAGAATCAACAGGATATAACTGTGAGATTAATGCTTATGCATTAACAGAAGCAAAAAATGTTGGACCGACAGCCGATGTGATCTTATTAGGGCCGCAAGTTCGATATGCCTTAAATACTGTGAAAAGCCAATTACCAGAAAAGAATATTGAAGTAATTGATATGGCAGCTTATGGCATGTTAGATGGGAAGAAAGTAATGGAACGAGTAAAAGATATTTTAGGAGACTGATATATCATTTTGACTGATTAAAGTGATGCTACATATTTAATCAGTCAAAATAGCTTGTTACATATATTCATTAAGAAATGCCCTATAAGGAGATTATACGATGAATAAAAAAATAGTATCGTTTTGTTTAGTAGCTTCTCTGACAGTGTCCTTATTTGGATGTTCGCCTAATAAGGTAGAGCAAGGTAAAGAGAAAAAAGAAGAAAAGCCGGTTGAATTTTATTTAGTAAGACATGGAAAAACAATGTTAAATACGACTGATAGAGTACAAGGTTGGGCGGATGCACCACTTACGAAAGATGGTGTTGCGGTAGCAGAATACCTTGGAAAAGGTTTGAAAGGGACTAAGTTTGATAAGACATATAGTAGTGATAGTGGACGTGCAATAGAAACAGCGAAAATTGTATTAGATCATAGTGGAAATAAAGATATGAATATCAACCAAAGTGAAAATTTGCGGGAAGCGTGTTTCGGTGAGTTTGAAGGGGAGTTAAATCGTACGTTTCGGGAAAAACTCGCGCAAGCTAATAATATGACTTATGAAGAGTTTATGAACAATTTTGATGTTGATATTATGCAAAAAACTGCAGCGAAAATCGATAGTAGTAAACAGGCTGAAGATACTGAAACAGTTACAAAGAGAATGAAAAAAGAAGTTGATCAAATTGCAGAAGAAGTAGCAGAAGGTGGCGGCGGGAAAGTTCTTGTCGTATCACATGGTACATCATTAATGGACCTGTTATATGCAATATCTCCTGAATCGTTAAATGAGGTTGAAAAAGGATTAGGAAATGCAAGTGTTTCAAAAGTTGTGTATAAAGACGGGAAATATAAAATTCAATCTGTAAATGATATGAGCTATGTAGAAAAAGGTAAAAAGTAGATGTAACAAAATCTAAAAATGTTGGAGGTAATTATGAAACTGTTAGAAGGGACTAAAAACGGACTAGAACGAATCATCACACCGCTAACAAATTATCTCGGAAATAGTAAAGTTGTAAATGCGATTACATCAGGGATGATGATGACAATTCCTGTTACGATCGGTGTTACGTTATTTGCTATTTTAGGTAATCTACCATTTAAAGGGTGGAAAGAATTTTTAATTCAAATTGGTTTATATACGCATATGCAAGACATGATTAGTGCGACATTAAGTTTATTAGCAGTTTATATGGTTGTCATTATCGCGTATTCCTATGCGAAAGAGGAAGGCATGAATGGAATGACGGCTGCTGTTATAGCGCTAGGTAGTTTCTTATGCTTAATGCCAATGTCTATTAAAGTAGGAGAAGAACAAATTCCGGCTATTTTAAATCAGTATTTAGGTAGTGATGGAATATTCGTTGCCATGTTTGTCGGGGTTTTCACTAGTAAACTGTATTGTTCATTAAAAAGGAAAAATATTGGAGTGAAATTGCCAGAATCAGTACCTCCTATGGTAGCTGATGCGATTAACCCTGTGTTTATTTCAATCATCATTTTCACGCTTATCTTCTTTATAAGAGTAATATTTGGCTTTACTCCATATGAAAATATTTTTAACTTTGTGAGTCAAGTAATCTCGTTACCTGTAAAAGTCATCGGATCGTCTGTATGGTCAGTTATTGCTATCTTTACTTTTATGAATATATGTTGGTTCTTCGGTTTACACCCAGCACCAATTATAAATGTATGGTATAGTGCGACAGCTCCGTTATTTACGGCAGCTATTACAGCTTTTGCTTCAGGAACACCTTTTTCGGAAATTCCTTATTTAGCATTTACGTTAATGCATTTTGCAGTCGTTATTGGTGGAACAGGAAATACGTTAGGTTTAGCAATAAACCTGCTATTTGCGAAATCGGAGCAATATAAATCACTTGGGAAAATCGGTATCGTTCCAAATATCTTTAATATAAATGAACCAATTGTCTTTGGATTACCGCTTGTTCTAAATCCAATCTACTTTGTTCCATTGGTAACATCTTCAATAGTAGGCGGATTAATTGGTATCGTATTCCTTAAACTTACAGGGGTTTTATCTAATTTCAACCCACTTATTGAATTACCATGGGTAACACCAGCACCATTTGCAGCTTATATTTCTGGTGGTTGGTTACTACTTATCATGACTGTTTTAATCATTATCTCTCAAATTCTATTATATTATCCGTTCTTTAAAATGGGAGATAAAAAGGCTTATGAAGCAGAACAACAAGCAGCAACACAGCAATAATCATGTATCCCGCAAAAGCCCAATTGTTGGGTGCTAATAATCAGTGGGGATGAACAAAAAACCGCTGATTGTATTTTCGAATTATAAAAATAAAAAAATGTTAGGAGAATTGTTATGGAACAAAATGAATTAGTAGTATTTCAAATTATATCAGCAGTAGGTAGTGCACGATCTTCATATATTGAAGCAATACAAGAAGCAAAAATGGGTAACTTTGAAAATGCAAGACAATTAATGAATGAAGGCAGTGAAACTTTTATTGAAGGTCATAGAGCTCACGCTGAATTAATTAGTAAAGAAGCTGCTGGTGAAAAAGTAGAAGTAAGCTTATTGTTAGCACACGCAGAAGATCAATTAATGAGTGCAGAAGGATTTAAAATCATTGCAGAAGAGCTTATAACTGTTTATGAAACATTTTTAGTGAAACAAAAATAATAGAAACAAACGAGAACAATACTACTTTTGAAAGGGAAAGGTAAATATGCTCAATACTACATTTAAAAAAGACTTTTTATGGGGAGCTTCCACAAGTGCCTATCAAGTAGAAGGCGCCTATAATGAAGATGGGAAAGGCCTTTCTGTTCAAGATGTGAAAGTTATTCCTGAAGGTACGTCAGATTTCAAAGTTTGCAGTGATCATTATCATCATTTTAAAGAAGATGTCAAACTTTTTTCTGAATTAGGACTGAAAGTATATCGCTTTTCTATAGCTTGGACTCGAATTATTCCAAATGGAACTGGAGAAGTGAATGAAAAAGGTATCGCGTTTTATAGTGATCTTATTGATGAATTGCTAAAGCATGATATCGTACCACTAGTAACAATGTATCATTTTGATTTACCGCATGAATTAGAGAAAAAGGGTGGCTGGAGCAACCATGCTACTATCGATGCTTTTGTTACATATTGTGAAATTCTATTTGATCGATTTGGAGATAGAGTTAAAAATTGGTTAACGATAAATGAGCAGAATATGATGATTTTACACGGTGGGGCTATTGGTACATCTGTATTATCTCAAAAAGAGTTATATCAACAAAATCATCACATGCTTTTAGCAGAAGCTAAGGTTACAAATTTATGTCATAAAATGATAAAAGACGCTAAAATTGGCCCAGCACCAAATATTAGTTATGTGTATCCGAAAACGTGCAATCCGAATGATATAATTGCAGCGCAAAATTGTAATGCAATTCGTAATTGGTTATATCTTGATATGGCTGTATATGGACGATATAACAATATCGCTTGGAATTTCATGAAAAGTAAAAACATCGAACCAGAAATTTTAGAGGGAGATATGGAGATTCTAGCTAGTTCAAAACCAGATTATATTGCATTTAATTATTATTCTTCTATTACTGTTAGCGAATATGATGAGAACTTTGTAATTAATGAAGCTGCTGATCAACAAATTGAAGTAGGTGAAGAAGGGTTCTTCATGGGTGACGATAATGAATATCTAGAATTAACTGATTTCGGTTGGGAGATTGACCCAATTGGCTTCCGAGCTACATTAAGAGAAGTGAATGATCGTTATAACTTGCCAATTATCGTTACAGAGAATGGGATAGGCGCTTACGACAAAATCGATGAAGATGGGTCTGTGCAAGATCATTACCGAATTGATTATTTGAAAAAGCATATTGAACAGATGGAATTGGCAATTGCAGATGGAGTGGATGTAATTGGTTATTGTCCTTGGGCGGCAATCGATTTAATTTCTACACATCAAGGTTTTAGAAAAAGATATGGTTTTATTTATATAAATCGTGATGAAGACGATTTAAAAGATTTAAAAAGAATAAAGAAACAAAGCTTTTATTGGTATAAAGAAGTTATTTCATCAAATGGTAAAGAATGATAACATATAGTTTCGAATTTCACATCATAGAGTGCGTACCTCAAGAAAAAATTATTTATTTTGAGGTGCGCACTTTTTTTTGAAAAATGACTCTACCTTTCTCCAGATAGAATATAAAGCCATTTAAATTGGAATGAATACCCTCAAAATGTATGAAAGAAATATGTGTATTTCCTATACTATGTACATACAAAAACTTTTTGAATATAGATATAATTTATTTACAGAATATTAAAAAAGTTACTATAGGGGGTAGCAAAATGGCAATTCAAACAATTGGTATTGTCGGTGCAGGATCTATGGGTTCTGGCATTGCAAATCTAGCAGCATTACATGGATTTACAGTTATTTTACACGATATTGAAGAGCGTTATTTAGATAGTGCAATGCAACGTATGAATGGTTTTATGACGAAAAGTGCTACGAGAGGAAAAATGACTGAAGAGGATAAACAAGAGGCACTTAACCGCATTCAAATGACTACAAATTTAGAAGATATGAAAGATGCGGATGTAATTATTGAAGCCGTGTTAGAAAAATTAGAGTTGAAGAGAGAAGTGTTTGCAGCACTGGATCGAATCGTTCCAGAAGGAGTTATATTGGCGACAAATACTTCATCTATGTCGATAACAGAGATTGCCTCAGCAACGAATCGTCCAGAACGTGTAGCAGGTATGCATTTCTTTAATCCTGCACAACTTATGAAACTTGTAGAAGTTGTTCGAGGCTATAAAACGAGTGATGAAACCGTTGAAGAATTGAAAGCGCTATCCAAAAGACTTTCGAAAGAACCAGTTGAAGTAAAGAAAGATTCACCGGGTTTTATTGTAAATCGAATTATGATTCCACAATTTATTGAAGCAATTAAATTGCTTGAAGATGGGGTTGCATCTGCAGAAGATATTGATAAGGCAGTTACACTTGGTCTTAATTATCCGATGGGGCCGTTTACACTACAAGATTTTGCAGGTGTAGACATTGGCTATCACGTGATGGAGTACTTTAAAGAAGAATTAAACAATGATCAATACGCACCGCCGCTTCTTTTAAAACAGCTAGTTAGAGCAGGTAGACATGGTAAAAAAACAGGTGCAGGTTTTTATGATTATGAATAAAGAATGGGGGATAAAGTTATGAATTACGAGTTTTTAATTTGTGAAATTGAAAATAAAGTTGCGATTGTTACGATTAATCGGCCACCTGTAAATCCGCTAAATACACAAGTGTTTCATGAACTTTCCAGTCTATTTAGTGAACTAGAAGCAAATGAAGATGTACGAGTAATCATTCTTACAGGAAGCGGCTGGAAAGCATTTGTCGCAGGTGCTGATATTAATGAAATGGCAGCACTTGATCTTGTCGGTGTAAACAAAATGAATAAAACTTCACGAACGGTATTTAGCAAAATTGAAAATATATCAAAACCAGTTATTGCTGCGATTAATGGATTGGCCCTTGGTGGCGGTTTTGAACTTGCACTTGCATGTGACTTACGCATTTGTTCGGATCAAGCAAAATTTGCTTTTCCAGAAGTGGGACTTGGAATTATTCCTGGAGGCGGAGGAACGCAGCGTCTTCAAAAGATTGTTGGCCAAGGTATAGCGAAAGAATTACTCTACTTCGGAGACATGTTTGATTCGAAACGTGCGTTTGATTTACATATTATCAACAAAATAGTACCTGCAGAAGAGTTATTTGAAGCAGCAAAAGAATGGGCATATAAATTGGCAAAAAAACCTCCAGTAGCACTTCAAATGTTAAAAACTGCGGTAAATGTAGGAAGCAATGCTGATCTTGAAACAGGCTTAATCATCGAAAGCACCTGTTTTGGGAATGCTTTCGCAACAGAGGATCGTAAGGAAGGATTACAAGCATTCGTTGAAAAAAGAAAACCAGTTTATTTAGGGAAATAATGAGGTGAAAAGGATATGAAAGAAATTGTTTTATTAGAAGGAGCAAGGACTCCGTTCGCTGAAATTTCGGGGTCTTTCCGAGGCGTGAATGCAACAGATTTAGGAGCTATTGCTGCTAAGGAAGCAATACGAAAAGCTACTATATCTGCTGAAGATATTGATCAAGTTGTAGTTGGTAATGTTCAGCAATCTAGCAAAGACGCACATTTATTGGCGAGGCATGTTGCTTTAAAAGCCGGAGCGCCTATTCATGTCCCAGCTTTGACAATCAACCGACTTTGCGGAACGGGTGTTGAATCTATTTTAACGGCCGCTCGCTATATTCTTAGTGGGGAAGCAGAAGTTGCGCTTGCCGGAGGAACGGAGAATATGAGCCAAGTGCCACATGTAATACCTGGCATGAGATGGGGAAGTCCACTCGGCGGTCCGGTAATAGAAGATTGGTTATGGGATGGTCTGTATGATACGTATGGTAAATGTACGATGGGCGAAACGGCTGAAAACTTAGCTGTAAAATATAACGTAACGAGAGAAGAAGTAGATCAGCATGCACTATCGAGTCATGAAAGAGCTCTTTTAGCAAGAGAAAAAGGGTATTTCAAAGAAGAGATTGTTCCAGTAACAGTGAAAGGAAGAAAAGGAGCACAAGTCATTGAAGAGGATGAGCATATCCGTCATACGAGTCTAGAAAAACTTGCCAAGTTAAAACCTCGTTTTGTGGAAAATGGCGTTGTAACTCCTGGTAGTGCAAGCGGCATGGTGGACGGTGCAGCCGCAGTTGTTTTAGCATCGAGCGACTTTGCAAAAGATAGAGGATTGCAACCAATTGCTAAGCTCGTTTCTTGGGCTGTTGTAGGAGTAGAACCGAAGTATATGGGAATCGGTCCAGTTCCAGCTATTCAAAGTGCATTAGAAAAAGCAAATTTAACTTTGGCAGACTTAGATTTGATTGAAATTAATGAAGCATTTTCTGCGCAGTATTTAGCTTGTCAAAAAGAATTAGGATTCGATCTTGAAAAAGCAAATGTAAACGGTGGGGCAATTGCAATAGGTCATCCACTTGCTGCGAGTGGAACTAGAATTTCTCTATCATTAATTTATGAATTAAGAAGAAGAAATGAAAAATATGGAGTATCCGCTGTTTGTATTGGCGGAGGTCAAGGAATTGCAGCGATTTGGGAAGCGTTGTACTAGGGAGAACAAGCCAGGGAGAGTCCTTCCTGGTTTTACCTACATCGTTTCTTAAAGTGAAAAATTCGGGCTAGTTGGTAAGACGATAGAAAGTGAGTGGGACAATGAAAAAGGATAAAAACTTATTATCGGTGTATGAGCTGTTAGAAACGGTTACTTCATCTTACGGTGAAAAAGAAGCAATATATGATTTAACGAGACGAATTATATACAAACAATTGAAACATGAAGTAGATTGTTTGGCTACGGCATTTAAGAGACTAGGAGTAGGTAAAGCAGACCGTATCGCCGTATCTCTACCAAACTGGTCCGAAACAGTAGTAATCTATTTTGCAGCTGCGAAATTGGGAGCGATAATCGTTCCATTTAACCCAAAATATAAATCATATGAAATTGAGTATATATTGGAAAGTTCAGATCCAAAGCTATTAATAGCTTCAGGGGAATTTGAAAAGAATTTTGGTTTTGAAAAAGTCGTTAATAAAGTACAAAAGGTTATTACAGTACGGTTTTTACATGAGAATTACTGTCCATATGAGGAGTTAATTCGTACAGAAAAAATGGATATTGAACCAGTTCATATAAATGTGAACGATGATTTGTTTTGCATTTTATATACGTCAGGGACGACGGGAACTCCAAAAGGTGTAATGGTTACACATCGTGCCGTTGTACAATCTGCACGAACGATAGGAACAGAGCTGCATTGTACACAAAAGGATGTATTCATTATTTCAGCACCACTATTTCATATTTTCGGTATGGCAATTAATATGCTTTGCGCAGTAGCAATGGGAGGACGGATCATATTACAAGAAAAATTCCACCCACGCAAAACTTTACAATTAATTGAACAAGAAAAGGTAACCATTCAAAAAGGTGTACCAACTATGTTTATAAAGGAACTAGAGTTAGAGGGCTTTGATAAATATGATTTATCTTCATTACGTGCCGGGTTAGTTGGTGCTGCACCTATTCCAGCAAAAACAGTGACGGAGATTCGAGAACGGATGGGCATTAACCTTTGCCAATCATTTGGGATAACTGAAACGGTTTCTATTACGATGACCTCGTATGATGATACAAAGCAGAATATAACAGAAACTCTCGGAAAGGCAATCCCAGGAGTAACATTGAAAATTGTAGATGAAAATAGAGTAGCGCTCCCGCCCGGAGAAGTAGGAGAAATCGCAGTTAAGGGATTTGGAGTAATGAAAGGTTATTATAATATGCCTGAACAGACAAATCAGGTCTTAGATAATGAAGGTTGGTATTATTCAGGAGATTTAGGCACACTTGATTCTCAAGGTTATTTAAGGTTCGTAGGACGAAAGAAAGAGATGATTATAAGGGGTGGATTTAACGTTTATCCACAGGAAATTGAAGCAGTCATTATGAAACATCCGAAAGTAATCGAAGCAGCTGTTATAGGCCTTCCAGATAAAGTGCTAGGGGAAGTGGCTTGTGCGGTCATACGATTAAAGAACGGGGAAGTAAGTACAGAAGAAGAAATAAAACTCTATCTTAAAGAGAAAATGGCAATTTATAAACTACCAGAGAAAGTGATCTTTACGGATGAATTTCCTGTAACAGCAAGTGGAAAAATTCAAAAATTGAAACTGAAAGAACAAGTATCTTCAAATATTAGTCCGACAGTTTAATAGATAGGGGCGAAGAAATAATGGAAGAGTATACATTTCAAGTAAGGTGGGGAGATACAGATGCGGCGGGCATTGTATATTATCCCAATTTTTATAAATGGATGGATGAAGCAACTCATGAGTATTTTAAAAAAATTGGTTTTCCTTCAGTCAAACTTTACGAAGAACAACAAATTGGTTTGCCGTTACTAGAAGCGAAATGTCAATTTAAGTCACCTCTTCGTTTTGAAGATCAAGTAATTGTGAAAAGTACTGTGAACGAATTGCATAATAAAGTTTTTACAATTCAGCACGTTTTTGTAAAAGGGGAACAGGTTGTGGCAGAAGGTTATGAAACTCGTGCATGGACTTCTTTTAAAGAAAAGGTGAAAGCGCAGCTAATACCTGAATATATTCGGCAGAAGATGATGCCAGAGATAAAAACTGTAGAAAGTTAAAGAAGAACGAGTAAGGATACCGTAACGAGAAATTGTTAATAAAGGGGAGATAGTGATGGAAAAAGAAAAAACATATGATGCCATTGTTGTTGGGGCAGGACCAGTCGGACTTGTAGCAGGACTTGCATTACAAAAGAAGGGGATATCAACGTTAGTAATTGAGGCCGATTCATATGGAAGACCACGTCCAGGAAGTAGAGCAATTTATTTGCATAGCGCTTCGTTAAAACTACTAGAGGAAACTGTAGAAAACCTCGGTTTTACACTTGCTCGTAACGGAATTATTTGGCCGGTAAAACGAACGTTTTATAAGGGGAAAGAAGTATATGTAAGAGATTACGGTAAGGATGAAAACCTTAAGTTTAACCGATTACCTCATTTCACAGCTCTTCATCAAGATGAAATTGAAAAGTATATGTATGAGGCTTGTATAAATGCGGGCGTTGAATTCCTTTGGGATGCCCCGGTCAAGAAGTTACACATTACAGACTCTGGGGTAGAACTAACAATCACAAATGACGAAATCTTAAAGTCTCAGTATGTAATTGGATGTGATGGAGCACGTTCCATCGTAAGAGAGCAAGCAGGATTAACGTTTGAAGGTCCACGTACAGCAGATACTTTTATAGTCGTGGATGCAAAAGAAGATGAAACAGATCCACTTCCTTTAGAAAGAATATTCCATTATCAGCATCCAGCTATGGAAGGAAGAAATGTAATGTTTGTTCCGTTTAAAGGCGGGTGGCGTATCGATTTACAACTGCTTGAATCAGATAATCCAGATGATTATACAAATATTGAAAGTGTAAAGAAATGGTTGCCGAAAGTCATGGATGCTAAATATGCGGAGAGAATTACGTGGGTGTCTTCTTATCGTTTCCATCAAGTAGTGGCAAATTCGTTTACTGACGAAAAACGTCGTGTTCTTCTAGCTGGAGAAGCAGCACACTTATTTGCCCCATTCGGAGCACGTGGATTAAATTCTGGTATTCCAGATGCAGTTCTTGCTGCAAGAGGTGTCCAGAAAGCGTTACAATCCCATTTCGAAGAAGAGCGAGTGGAAGCAATTGAAGCAGCTGCAAAAGAACGCCGAATTGCAGCGCAGTGGAACCGCGATGCATCAACTACAGCACTTCACCATCTTCAAGGGAATTCTCCTGAAATGAATATGAAACGAGATATTGCTGCTTCATTGGTAGCTATCGTTCCGAGGCTTGGAAGATGGCTTGATGAGGGACCGTACGGACCGAAATTTGGACCTCCTGAACTGACGACAAAATATTAAAATGATAAAAAATTAGATAAGTAATATGAAAGGAGCGATAAGAAATGGGTTTGTCTCAATTCATAAATGAAGAAAAGTATGGTTCCCATGCCCGTTCTACAAATGGAATGATTGAGCGGTTCATGACGATGAACTGGTATAGCAACATTGGAAAGCAAAATTTAGAGGCTGAGAAGAAAATAGATCAATTTATGCGTGCTCTAAACATTAGTGAATATGAAATTGAATGGATTTCAAGAAAACAATTAAGTGAGACAATTGAACGAATTTCATTTGAAGATAATGACTTATGGGGGACGCTAGCAGAAGTGCCTGATCAATTGAAAGAAAAAATTGTACGTGTAGGTAACGAAAAACTTCTTATTGATGTTGTAGATAAAGTACCAGAAGCAATTTTTCATGGTGTTTATAAAGAAGCGTTCAAACATTTCGGAGAGGAAAAAGTAGTGAAATTTCTAGTTGGGCATGCGATGTATATAAGTACTGTTGCATGTGCCGCTGAATTAGCCGAAGAAAAAAATGTGTTTCTGCCAATAGTAGAGTTAATAGAATTGGGACATATACCACTTGGTCCAGAGCGAAATACTTTTTATCTTTTATAACAAAAAGTGAGGTGGGAAAGTTATACGCTACCATCGTTCTCGATTATTTGAGACGGTAGAACTTTCAATTATTTAGAGGAAAGGGAGATTACTATGAAACTTGTTACTTTTACACATAATGGAGAAACGAGAGTTGCAGCTTTAGAAAACGGGAATTTGATTGATTTGCATGCTGCTTATAAAGCGAAACTGACAAGCGAGGGAAACCTTCGGGCCACTCAAATTGCAGAGGCGTATATACCAAAGGATATGAATGGGTTTTTACAAGGTGGAACAGAAAGTATGAATTTAGCAAAAGAGGCAATTGATTATGCACTTATGAAAAACCATAAAGAAAAATTGGTATTTGAAGAAGGTGAAGTGAAAATTGAGGCTCCGGTACCTTCGCCAGGAAAAATTATATGTGTAGGTCACAATTATCGTGAACATATTTTGGAAATGAAACGCGAATTACCTGCTTTTCCGGTTATCTTTGCAAAATTTGCGAATACAGTAGTCGGCCCGCAAGATGATATTCCGTTTTATCCGATTTCAGAACAATTAGATTATGAAGCTGAATTTGCTTTTGTAATTGGAAAGCGTGCCCGAAATGTTTCGGAAGGAGATGCCCTCCAATATGTAGCTGGTTACACAATTGTAAATGATATTACTTATCGTGATATTCAGCGCCGTACAATTCAATGGCTTCAAGGGAAGAGTGTTGAAGGAAGTGCTCCAATGGGGCCATGGTTAATTACTTCAGATGAATTAAAGAACCCATCTGGTTTGGAAATCATATTAACGGTAAATGGAGAGAAACGTCAACAGTCTAATACTGCTAATTTAGTATTCTCGGTACAATATCTCGTTTCGTTTTTATCTAGTCTAATGACACTAGAGCCAGGGGACGTCATTTTAACAGGTACGCCAGGTGGTGTAGGAGTTGCACGTAATCCGCAAGTATTTCTTAAAGATGGAGATATCGTTCGAATCGAAGTTGATGGAGTAGGTGTATTAGAAAATAAAGTGAGACAAAAGTTAGAGGTGCCAGTGCTATGACGAAAAACTTACAAGCCCATGCGGCCGAGTCTATTTATGAATCAATCAATAAGATAAAAATGATCGTTAAGCCTTTATCAGAGGAAATCATCTACTGGAAACCTTCAGAAGATGAATGGTCAATTATGCAGATCATTACACATGTAGCAGAAGCTATTCCGTATTGGGCAAAAGAAATTAGTAATATTAAAGTAAATCATGAAAATTTATGGGGCCGTGGTTTAACGGATGAAGTGCGCCTACAAGCGGTTTCAGAAGAGAATATTCATAATCAGACTATAGAAGAAGTCATTGAGCAGCTGTCTTCTATACCACTCACCATAGAAAAAGTACTGACCACATTAACAGACGAAGAGTTAAAGATTCAGGCTCCGAGTCGTAATCCTCGTTTTACCAATAAGTCGATTGATTTTATTGTGAATCACCTCATCGTAGAACATACAGAAAAGCATTATAAACAAATCGAGCGGAATTTATGTAAGTTTAATGACCGATAAAGGAGGCAAATAAAATGGCGGAAAAAAATGCTTTTTTTGAAAGTGACCTTGTACAAGATTTCAATCGTGATATCGAACAATACCATCTTGGCCCGCTATGGAACGCGATCCCAGATTTAATGAAACATACACCGGAACCTCATGCACAAGCATACCTTTGGAAATCTGAATTGCTTCAAAAAAAGTTAACGGAAGCAACGCAAATATTTACACCAGACCGAGGGGGAGAACGCCGGGCCATTTACTTACAAAATCCAGGACTTAACTATAGAAAACCTTGGGGATGGGCATCGACTACACAAACGTTATATGCAGCGGTTCAATTGATACAACCTGGAGAAACTGCTCCATCACATCGGCACGTTCAAAATGCATTACGTTTCGTCATGGAGGGAGAAGGGGCTTACTCAATTGTGCAAGGAGAGCGTATTTTCATGGAACGGGGCGACTTCTTAACAACGCCAAATGGTCTTTGGCATGGACATGGTCATACAGGTGACAAACCGATGATTTGGATGGATTGCCTTGATATTCCGACCATTTATTATCTTGGTGGTACGTTCTTCGAGCCATATCCAGAAAAAATTGAACAGCCCAATGTGCCGGACAATTATACTACTCAGCGCTATGAAGGTGGAATGGTTCGACCGGTTTCGGACCGAGATGCAAAGAAAGCTCCACTTAGTTCTTATAAATGGGCAGGGACGGAAGCGGCACTTAATGGATTAAGTCGTTTTGAACCAGATGCATACGATGGTTATGCGGTTGAATATATAAATCCATCGAATGGTGAAACAGCGTGTCCAACGATTGCAGCTTGGATGCAAAAATTGCCGAAGGGATTCAAAGGAAAAGCGCATCGCCATACACATGCATCAATCTATCATGTGCATGAAGGATCAGGATATACGATAATTAATGGTGTTCGCTTTGACTGGTCTAAAGGAGATTTCTTTGTCGTACCAAACTGGGCATGGCACGAACACGTTGCACTAGAAAATAGTTATGTATTTTCAACAAATGATCTTCCTATTTTAGAAAAATTCGGGTTAGAGCGGAAACAGGAATATGAGAACAATAATGGATATCAAACAATTACAGGGGAGTTTGAACCAGCCCTACCTTAATATTGTATGAAGAAAGCGCCCTCTAGTAAGGAATATATCATACAAGAGGGCGCTTTTTTCTATTTGTTAATTAATAAGCTTTCAAAACATGAAGCAAATAATCTTTCCGGTTCAGAGGATTATAATCAACACGTTTTCGAATAGGGAAGGGAGCCGTCAACTTTGTGAAACCAGCTGGCTTCGTTGTAAATATACCTTCTCCTTCAGTAAATGAATGGAGCATTCGTTTGAAATTCTCTGTTTTCGCAACAGGTAATGATCCTGTTAACTGGTAAGAATCATTATTGAATATAGGCTCTGCAAAGGTTGCTGGAATGGCAGCGAGCTTATACATTGCGGTACTAATTGCGTGCTCAGGTACAGTTAATTCAAACTCATTTACTGGTTCATATACATATGTTTCAGCTTGCTTTAAAGCATTCATTAATACGAGCGGTGTTAAGTTTCTAAAGTCACTCGCTGTTGTAACAGGACTAGCATAACCAGTATGAGTTAACGTAACGATAATATCCGTAACTTCCCATCCGTATAATCCTTGTTTTAACGTTTGAAATACAGTATCTTCTATCGCTTTATGAAATGCTAAAGGTAGTGAGCCGAGTTCAACGTCTAATTTATATGTTATACCAGAATTAAGTTCACCGTGCTCAATTTTAAAACCAATTGTCGCGTAAAATGGATTCGTTTTTTCTCCCATTACTTCAATGGAATTCGCAATGCCAATTGGTTTCTCAATACAGACAACTCGTGTATTTGAGAAAGTAACCTGTAAATTATATTTCTCATAAAGTGTTGTTTCAATAACCTCTTTTTGTACTTCACCGAAAAGACGAATGTATAGTTCATTATGAACATTGTCTTTCCACACTTTAATGAGAGGATCTTCTTCGCATAGTTCCATAAGAGCAGCGTATAAATCATGAATTTGTTCTTTAGGCACGGCATCAATGGCAGCTTCCATTTGTGGTTCGGCAAAGTGAATATCCTTTATATAATCCGTCCGTTCACCGATAATATCACCAATTTTAATATCATTCAGTCCCCATATTTTACAAAATTCACCGTTAGGAACGGTAGAAGTTTGAACGGCATTTCCCTTATGAAACATGCACATTTTTTTTATCTTTTCCTTATGAGGTAGAGACTCACCACGCTGTATATCCACATATTTTCTAACGTGTAAGCTACCAGAAAAAACTCTTACGTAAGCAATTTTTTCTCCAGAAGATTCACGTTCAATTTTAAAAACAACACCGGATAATATTTCATTTTCTGCCGACTTATTAGCTGGAAATAAGGACGGAATATTTTCGAGCAGTTCAGTTACACCTATACCCGTCATTGCTGAACCGAAAAAGATTGGGTACACATTTGCTTGCTGTATTTGCTTTTTTAGTTCGTTTCTTAATAGCGCGTCCGGAATTATTTCGTTATTTACATATGATGCAAGCAGTGATTCATTATATGGCGCTAATCGTTCTATACAATCTTCATATGATTTATATTCGATAATACGAGCTTCCTTTGTTCCTTCGTTTTGCGCAGAGTAGAAGGGGAAAGCATTATTCGAAAGAATCGCTTTTATTTGTTTCACGACTTTTTCTGAATTTGCGCCACTACGGTCTATTTTATTTACAAATAAAACAGTCGGTATGTTTAGTTTCTGTAATGTCCGCATTAAAATTTTAGTTTGTGCTTGCACACCTTCTACGGCAGAAATAACTAAAATTGCACCGTCTAAAACGCGGAATGATCGCTCCACTTCAGCGATAAAATCAGCGTGTCCAGGTGTATCTATGACATTTACTTTTAAGTCATTTATAAAGAAAGAAACGACAGATGCTTTAATCGTAATGCCGCGTTGTCTTTCTAATTCCATTGAGTCAGTTTGCGTACTTCCGCTATCAACTCGGCCAACTTCTTTAATCATATTCGTTTCAAAAAGAATACGCTCAGTCAAACTCGTCTTGCCAGCGTCTACGTGCGCGACAATCCCTATATTTATTGTTGTCATTTATAAATATCCTCATTTCATTTCCCATTTTCATTTCCTCATTTCTATTTGTGTATTGCCGCATTACAATCACTCTCCAGCCATTTAAATTATTACTATTATAATGTAATTCCCATTTTTTGTAACGCTACAAAGCGCCTTAATTTGGAAAAATAAAAATGAAAACAAAAAGCTTGCATTCTAAATCGATATAGATTATATTAATTGACATATCAACTATTGATACATCAAACGTTTTTGAATTGGATGTAAAGGAGGAGGTAATTTGACGAGTTCATGCTCAAAAGAAGCGATTATTTTATATAAATTACACTTTCTAAATAAAGAAGTAAGTTCGAAATTTGAAGGGTGTACGGGTATGAGCCAGTCTCGATTAGAGCTTATACTTCAGTTATATGAAGTAGGTGAAATTAGTCAAAAAGCACTTCAGCAAGAAGTGAATATTGATAATGCTGCGATTACGAGGCATTTAAAACAGCTGGAAGCAAACGGAATGATTACACGACGTAAAAATCCAGAAGATAACAGAATTACGTTAGTTTCTCTTACAGAAGAGGGGCGAAATAAAATTCAAGTATATCAAGAGGAAAAAGAGCGTTTCGCTACTTCAGCATTTAAAGGATTAAGTGAAGAAGAACGCGACAATCTTTTAACGATGTTAGACCGCATTCAACAAAACATAAAAGAATTATAAAAAAGGGAGAATACAACTATGACTAACTCAGTAAAAACAAATGATTTTAACGAAATTTTAACAGGACGCCGTTCAATCCGTAAGTACGATCCTTCAGTGAAAATTAGCAAAGAAGAAATGACAGAAATTCTTACAGAAGCAACACTTGCACCATCATCAGTAAACATGCAACCATGGAGATTCCTTGTGATTGAAAGTGACGAAGCGAAAGCAACACTTGCACCACTTGCGAAATTCAATCAATCTCAAGTAGAAACATCTTCAGCAATGATCGCTGTATTTGGTGATTTAAACAACTTTGATAACGCAGAAGAAATTTACGGTACAGCAGTAGAGCGTGGACTTATGCCAGCAGAAGTAAAAGAAGATCAAATGAAAAAACTTTCAGCTTATTTCTCAATGGTTACACCAGAAGTAATGAAAGATACAGTACTAATTGACGGTGGTCTTGTAGCAATGCAATTTATGCTAGCAGCTCGTGCTCACGGCTATGACACTTGCCCAATTGGTGGTTTTGAGAAAGATCAAATCGCAGAAGCTTTCGGACTAGATAAAGAACGTCACGTACCAGTAATGTTAATTTCAATTGGAAAAGCTGCTGACAGTGGTTACCAATCAGTACGTCTTCCAATTGAAAAAGTTGCAGAGTGGAAATAATTTTATAAAAGAACTTAAATAAGTGAAAGATGAGAGGGGAAACACCATGATTATTATTCACGCAATATTTCAAGTAGATCCAGCGAAACAACAATCATTTTTAGAACAAATTCAGCCACTACTTCATGGTTCAAGAGAAGAAAGTGGAAATGTGTCTTATGATTTATATAAAGATACAGAAAAAGAAAGTGTTTATACGATGGTAGAAGTATGGAAAGATGAAGCAGCAGTTGCGAGTCATAATACGAGTGAACACTTCACATCTTTCGTTAGCAAAGCACCACAATTTTTAACTGCTCCTCTTGACATAAAAGTTTATAATGGAGAGTTAGTAAAATAATGAGATAGAAAAAGATGACTTTAGCGTGTTGCTGGGGTCATCTTTTTTGTATAAGTGGAATCTATTCTCGACATAGTTATGTTGGAACAATGATGGTTTTCTTATCTTTTGTAATAGAAATTAATGATAAAATAAATAATTATGACAAAGAAATTTGTCTTACGTTTAATACAACTTAGATGGAAAACTGAATCCTCATAGTTGGTTGAATTTTGAAGTACGGGCTAATAGATAACTAATAGGTAAATCTACTGGATTTAAATTTATAGTGGAGGACTAAAAGGTGATTAACTGGAAAGATAGGATAACAACTTTAGTTTTAGTGAAGCAAGAGTTAATGAAGCAAGATATCGAGCAAATATGGCCACATCACTTTCCTGAAGTAGGAGCCAGTGAAGAGTATGTGTATGCTTTTGAAAAAGAATGGGGTTATAAACTTGATTTAAAATATAGAGATTTTCTAAAATATGCCAATGGTTGGAAAGGCTTTTATCAAACTGTGGACTTATTTGGTATAGAACAACTGAAGCAATCAACTATAATGGAGTACGCTCAAATGTTATTAACAGTTATTGATGACGATGTTTTAAAAGAAATTGGCGTTGTAAGGCAGGAGTTATTACCAATAGCAGTCTCTGAATTTGATAAGGACTTATTTGTTTTATGTTTACCAAATTCATCTAGACCAGGTGAAATCATTTGGTTTGCAGGAGAAGAAATAGATAGGTTTAAGAATTTTGACGAGTATTTCTTGGCAATGGTTGATTACAATAGAGAAGAAATATTGGCTTTAAAAGATTATATACATTAGTAGAACGGAGAAGTTAGCATGAAAATCGTCAAATACATACTACTGTTTTAAGGAATGGAGAGCAGCCAATATCACTGAGTAATGTGGGGTACAACAAATACATCATTAACATGAAGAAATATGAGATTACGAGCTAATAAAGAGTTTTGTTAAAGTTCCAATTCAGAGGTGAAATCTGTGAAAATTAAAATTATAAAAAATGAAGGAATATATAATGACCAGAATGTAGTAAGCTTTTCTTCCGCGTTTGGTTGTGGAAAAGCTAGTTGGAATGGAAAAACTCCAATAGAAGGTCGAGAATATTATGTCGAGCTAGAAATACGAGATGTAGTAGTGTGGAGAAAAGATGTTAATAAGTCGGGCAAAAAGCAATACTGTATTAAAAATAATAGAAATTCCACAATTATAGTTTGTGAAGTGGAAACATTTTTTGAGCATGGATGTTGTGGTTTTAAAATTGGCCAAAGTATATTTACTCTCGATATTGAGGGAGTACCATATCCGAAAGGAACATTTGTTGAGATAAGTTCTCAGAAACTCATTTTGTATGATATAAATTTGTAAGTATGAGAAATAGGCGAAATCATATTAAATCTTTGTTTGAAAAATATTATGCTTTATTGAAGCCTTAATTGTTGTAAAAGAATGTTTTTTTATTTGATAAAATTGAGGTGACACACGGAATTGCTGGTCAAATCGTTAGACCTAAACAAAGAGTTGGTATTGGAAAATTTTAAAAATATAAAAATTTGTTCTGCACTAAAAAAATCGTATTATCACAAGGGTTAATAGATGCAAAAAGAAGCATGGGGAGAAGAGTTTTAATATTAGGAATTTTATTGGTATTAATAGTGAAAGTTATCCTGCCACTAGGTCTATTTAAGGTGAGTGGAGGAATAGAGATTGAGTGAAGAAATTCAATAGAAGCGGGGAACGTTTATTTGAAAACAATGATTAAAAATATAGGTAATAAAAATGTAAAAGCAAAAGTAGAAGAACCTTTACGTTTTCATGTAGAAACCTTATTTAATTTGTTAACTAAGGTAGAAGATAAATTAGTAGATGGATTTTCAATTCAAGTTGGATGGTCTATTTTTAGTTTATGTAAATATGAAGATTGTTATCAAATTATTACCCCAGATTATACTAAAAACCCTTTTAAGGATATGTCAGAAGATTTAACGATTACTTTATGGGTACAATTAGAGCAAGCGCATTGCTTACGTCGATTAAATATTGAGGGGGAATTAATTAAATTTAACGATAAGATTGTGATAGCTAAAAATGTGTTACAACAAGACGAGGTTTATTTACAAAGATCTAGTGGTTATGGTGAAGGTTCTTCTGGTTGGTATATAGGGCCTATCAATGAGGAAGAAGAATCAGGTGAATTGGAAACCATATACGCCTACGAATTATTAAAAATGAAACCTGCACTTATTCAAGTACTAGCCTTACCGTATGATTATTTAGTAGTTTTTGAGAAGGATAAAATTAAAGCGATTTTAAATGAATGTGATGTTGATATTTGGAGTGAAATAGAAAGATAGTAAATGTATGTAAGGTGTCAAATGCCCAATATGAAAATTACGTGAGTTAAGCACTTCATTGTCAACGGACGATAATAGGTGCTTTTTTACGTGTAGTGAAGAAAAAATATAAGTTTCCTTTTTGCTCTATTTCATCTTTGAATTATATGCTATAATTCGGAAAAAATAATTCTTAATTTTCAGAACGAATAAAGGTGGGAGGGAAATATATGAACACATTAAAGAAAATCACTAATAATATTTCGAAAGTTATTATAGGAAAAGATGAATCAATCGAACTTGCAGCCATAGCTCTTATAGCAAAAGGACATATTTTATTAGAAGATGTACCGGGGACAGGAAAAACAACATTAGCGAAAAGTTTAGCGAAAAGCGTGGACGCTAAATTTCAAAGAATACAATTTACAGCGGATACTTTGCCTGGAGATGTTATTGGTCTTGAATATTTTAATATAAAGGAATCGGATTTTAAAACGAGGTTAGGACCTATTTTTGCAAATATAGTATTAGTGGATGAAATTAATCGAGCTGTACCGAGAACACAATCTTCGTTACTTGAAGTTATGGAAGAACGTACTGTTACGATTGCGAAACAGACGCATTCATTACCAGAACCTTTTTTAGTAATTGCAACGCAAAATCCTCTTGAATCTGCTGGTACATTTCCTTTACCTGATGCTCAATTAGACCGATTTTTACTTACGATTCGCCAAGGTTATCCTACGAGAGAAGCGGAAAAGGAAATGATGAATCGGTTTCAAATGAATGATCCGTTAGAAACGTTACAATCAATTATTTCAACTGAAGAAATTATTATGATGCAAAAACGTGCAAGAGAAGTGTTAGTGGGAAATGATGTGCAAGATTATCTTCTTGAAATTATTGAGGCAACGCGTAAGCATGAGCTAATTGAAATTGGTGTAAGTCCACGGGGGACGTTGGCATTTATGAGAGCGATTCAAGCACGGGCTATATTGAATGAAAGAGATTACTGTACGCCAGATGATATAAAGCAACTCGCTGCATCCATTTGTGCTCATCGTTTAACTTTAACGATTGAAGGAGAGATGAAAACGACAAAAGAACAAATCATGAAAGAAATTCTTCATACGATTAGTGTGCCAGTGGAGAATGTACGATGAATCAACAGCTTGTGTATACACCTTTAGCGGAGCCTTTCGTAATGGGAGTTATGTCAGTTGTAGCCGTTATTTTATGTATGTTTTCAAGTAATCTATTGTTTTTATCTTTCGTATTTTTGTATGTAATTTTAATAGGTGCTATGCATGTTTACATACGTAAAGTATCTCGTGTTGAATGGGAATACAGTCAAGGAAATTCGAATGTTTTTATAGGTGAAACGAATATGTGCAAAATTAAAATTTCAAACAAGTCGGTATTTCCTATTCTTAATATCGTATTTCGATTTAAATGTGAAAATAAGCTAACTTGGAATCATGATGAAATAAATAAAAATTATAGTACAGGTTCAAATTATTATATGAATTTTAATTTAAAAGGAAGAGAGTCAGTTTCATTTGATTTACAAGCTGTAGCGTTAAAAAGAGGAATTGTGAAATGGGAAGAAGTTGAAATTGTTATTACTGATCTCTTTGGATTCATAACGAACCATATAACATATAAACAAGTTGATACGCCCTCCTATTTAGTCTTACCAGCTGTTCCGAAAATACAAGTTCCTGAATTACAAGAATGGTCACGAGGATTTCGAAAAGCGATGTCTTCACCCTTATATGATGAAACGAAAGTAATGGGAGTAAAGTCTTATGGAAATGAAGATTTTCGTTCCATCCACTGGAGTGCAACAGCGAAAACAGGGTCGATAACCGCGAAAAAGTACGAGCGAACACAATCAGATAAATATGCAATTTATCTCAATTTGCAAAATAAAAGTGGTGTTTCTTTGCGAAATGATATAGAAGAATTAATTGAATTAACAGCAGGCATATGCAAACAACTTCTTATGCAAAACTGTTCATTTGAAGTATGGATCAATAGTGTAAAAGATAACGGTTTGCTACATATAAAAAACGGGGATAATCGGAAACATTTGCAAAATATATTAAAGGTACTTGCTTCAATATCGGATCAGGATACGCCTGTATCTTCTTCTTATTTTTACACAGCAGGTTTTCGTCGTAAGGAACTGGATGCAGTTCCTTTAATTCTTGGTACTTCACCAAAGAAATATAGTCGAACGAATAAATGGATTGTAATTAAAGAATAAGAAGGGGCTTATGTCATGGTTAATAAAGCGCGGCATATGAAAGTGAAATTGTGGAGTGTTAGAGTTTTAATGCTACTTTTCTTTACGGTTAGTGCGATAACGTTATCACAAGGTGTTGTGCATGTACAAGGCATAGTAAAAGAACGTTTTTTTAGTGAAAAGAAATCTGAAAAAAATTATAAGGAAACTATAAACTACGGTGATACTGAAGGTTATGGAACACCTTTAGAAGAGAAAAAAGTAGGAGATAATGGGGAGAGAACGACAACGGGTGAAAAATTTAAAGGTTTTGAAAAAGAAAGTTCATGGGAACACGTATTTTCTGTACTTTCAAATTCATGGATTAGTATAGTTTTTTATGTAGTTATTGTAGGGGTAATTATATATTTTCTTTATAAATCCGTTAGGAAAAAGTTAATGAAACCAGAAATAGAACAGGAGAAAAAATCGGTAACAAAAGAAAATACGGTAAGAACCGAAAATAACAAGAAAGTCATTCATCAGTTAGAACAGCCGTTACCGACAGATACGATAAGAAAAACGTTAGTTGAATGGGAAAGCACATTACCATTTCATGAAAAGAGAAGGTCCTATGAAACGATGCAACAATGGTTAAAAAGAATTAGTAGAACGAGAAATATTACTTCGTTATATGAGTCTGTTCGTTATGGTGAAAAGACGTATACGGAGTTAGATGTGGAAAAAATAATGAAGTGGGTAGAGGGAGATGGGAAGGTGGATACATAAATATCCACCTTTTCTTTTTTTATACGGAAATTTGATTAACATGAATTATTTTCTTATATGAAACCGTCTTCAAATAGGGAAACGAAATTAACTTTATTTACTTATACTTCATTACGTGTTAACCTATACTTAATTTTTATAAATTATAATTAATTTTTAAGTTTTTAAGGGTGTGAAAATGTAATGAAATCGGTATTAAAAAGCATACTTATTTCCTTTGTTTTTTCTGCAGTAGGTATGTGGTGGTTGCTGTTCTTATTATTCAAAGGGGATGGAGACTGGTTATTGTCTTGGATAGGCGTAGTAATGGCATATTTATCTTTATTTACTTTAATAGATTTATATTGTAAAAATACATACGATAAAAAAATAAGTAAATGGCTTATAAAAACAGCGGTGACTAGCTTTAGTTTTGCTGTATTAGGAATCTCATTTTGTATCATACACGAGCTATTAACACCATGGAGTCTCAGTTTAATGGTGTGGTATTGGTTGGTAATGTTAGTATTATTTTTAACGACCATAATATCATTAGTCAGTCTCGTATATGTTAATCGTAAAAATCACAATTTCACCGTTGGATATAGAATGCTTATACTTCTAAATCTACTACTTACGTTAGGACCAGTATTATGGCCACTATTACTTTCTATTATCGGAAATGGTATGAACGCTAGTGCAGGATGGTAAAGGTGAATATAGATTAGTTACTTAAATAAAAAAGAACGTGTTTACATAAAAGTGAAAACATGTTCTTTTTTTATTCATTTTAAAATAATTAAGACAAGGTGAAATAAAAATAGGGCAGTTAAGGGACTGTCCTTATTTTTTATGCCCTTTTTATTTTCATACATAATTCTTTCTCAGCTTAGCGCAACAAAATTTGAACGTAAGTATTTCGTAAGGAATGGATAAGAAAAAAGAGAGTTTTATCATATAGGATAAAAGTATAGCTTGAATCAATACGATATGAATAGGGGAGAGAAAACCTTATGAAAAAATGTAATTCAATGAAGTTAGCGAGTTTGACAGTTTTATTAGCGGGTACTACTCTATTTACACCTGGTTTTACTGTGAAAGCAGATTCTACTCAAAGTATTTCTAATTCGTCACAAGTACATGATCAAAAGAATCGGAATGGATGGAAACAAGTAATGCAGGAAACAATACAAATTGGGGCGCCAGGGGTATTAGCTAAGACGTCTAATAAAGGGAAAATTAATAGTTATACTGCTGGTGTGGCGGATTTAAATACAAAGAAACCGGTGAAATCGGATTATCGCTTTCGGATTGGTAGTGTGACGAAAACTTTTACCGCCACGACTGTTCTTCAATTAGTAGGAGAAAATCGCGTACAACTTGACGATCCAATTGAAAAGTGGCTGCCGGGTCTTATACAAGGAAATGGGTATGATGGAAATCAAATTACGATACGACAACTTTTGAATCATACGAGTGGTATAGCTGAATATTTAAAGTCAAAAGACGCTGACATAATGAATTCGAAAAAAACGTATACAGCAGAAGAAATAGTGAAAATAGGCCTTTCTCTGCCTCCAGATTTCTCGCCGGGTAAAGATTGGTTGTATTCAAACACAGGATATGTAATATTGGGAATGCTAATTGAAAAAATAACTGGTAATAGTTATGCGGAAGAAATTGAAAAGCGAATAATTGAACCTTTGGACTTGTCAAATACGTTTTTACCAGGAAATTCACCCGTCATCCCAGGAAAGAATCATGCTCGTGGGTATGTGAAAATCGAAGAAACGAGCGAATTGAAAGACATTACGGATTATAATCCGAGTTTAGCTAATGCAGCTGGAGACATGATATCTAATGCAGATGATTTAAATAAATTCTTTTCATTTTTACTCAGTGGTAAGTTACTGAAGGAACGAGAGCTAAAAGAAATGCTTACTACAGTTCCTGTAGAAGGAAAAGGGGTTGGTGATGGATATGGTCTTGGAATCTATGAGACTAAACTTCCAAATGGTGTCTCAGTTTGGGGTCACGGAGGATCAATTCCTGGGTTTATGACTTTTGCTGGTGGAGTAATTGGAGGCAAGCATACATTTGCTGTTAATGTTAACTCTTTAGGTCAGGTTGATATTCTTACACAGTTTGATAAAATGATGCAAGTTGAATTTAATAAATAGATGAAAAGAAAGTGAATGGGAATTTGCTATAGTTGTAAATAAAAGATATGTTTTTTAAATTTAACAAATAAGGACAGTATTAACATTCAGGCGATGGCATCAAGTATATGTAGAACATAAATACGATACAAGTGCGATTCAATCTTATAGTTTAGCATAAAAATAAAAAGGATGTCAGTTGCATGACATCTTTTTTATTGCAGATCAAAGAGGTATGTTTTATGTTTGTAAAATTGTTATTTTTTCGATTATTTCATATAATGAAAGATATAGCGGCTATACAGGGGAGTTATGAATGGATAATACTTCAGTTTGTTAATTATTTTTGTTTTAATAAATAAAAGTAAATTGATTTGGAGTGAAATACATTGGGACAAAATCAGTTTAGATGGAGTAACGAACAATTACGAGAACATGTTGAAATAATAGATGGTACAAAAAGCCCACACAAATTATTAAAGAATGCAACATACTTAAACTCCTATATGCGTGAATGGATGCAAGCAAATATTTGGATCTATGATGACCGTATTATATATGTAGGAGAAAAGCTGCCAGCGCAACTACATGAATGTGAAGTCATTAATTGTGATGGAAAGTATGTAGTTCCTAGTTACATAGAACCACATGCACATCCGTATCAGTTGTATAATCCAGAGACATTAGCAAATCATGCGATGCAATTTGGGACAACAACTTTTATTAATGATAATTTAACTTTATTTTTCACATTAAAGCGTGAAGAATCATTTCATTTATTAGATGAATTTACAAAGGTTCCAGCTAGTATGTATTGGTGGTGCCGTTTTGATGGACAAACTGAACTGCAAAACGGTGAATCTTTATTTAATAGTAAAGAAATAATAGAATGGCTGAAACATGAAGCAGTTCTGCAAGGCGGTGAGCTAACAGCATGGCCAAAGTTATTACATGGCGATGATGAAATGTTAGATTGGGTGCAGGAAACAAAACGATTACAGAAAAAAGTGGAAGGACATTTCCCAGGAGCATCTGAAGCAACTTTAGCGAAATTAAAACTGTTAGGTACGGATTGCGATCATGAAGCGATGACAGGGCAGGAAGCGTTAACTCGTCTTATGCAAGGTTACATTGTTTCTCTTAGGAATTCTTCCATACGCCCAGATTTAGAAGTTTTATTGAAGGAATTGCTGGAATTAGGTGTTAAGCAGTTTGATAGATTCATGCTTACTACAGATGGTTCACATCCTTCATTTTATGAAAATGGAATGACAAACATTATGATTTCTACCGCGATAAAACAAGGGGTGCCGGTAATAGATGCTTATCATATGGCAAGTTATAATATTGCTCGTTATTATAACATGGAGCACTTACATGGTTCGATTGCGACAGGTAGAATTGCTAATATCAATATTTTAGAAAGTAAAGAAAACCCGGTACCAACGAGCGTAATTGCAAAGGGGCAATGGGTGAAGCGTGCCGGTGTAAATACACATAAATCATTACATATAGACTGGAATGAATGTAAAGTAACTTCATTAACATTAGATTGGTCCATAGAAAAAGAGGATATGATTTTCTCTAATAATACGGGTATACACTTATTAAATAACGTTATAACAAAACCATACGTTAGTGAAATCGACTTAGACTGTGATGAATTGTCCATAAATCATGATGAATGTTTCCTTATGATGATTGCTCGTGATGGCAGTTGGCGATTGAATACAGTTGTGAAAGGTTTTGCGAAAGAATTAAGGGGCCTTGCTAGCTCTTATTCCGGTACAGGTGACATCATTCTTGTTGGTAAGAGCAAAGATGATATGCTTACTGCTTTTCATAGAGTAAAAGAGCTCGGCGGCGGGATTGTAATCGCTGAAAAAAATGAAGTGTTACATGAAATTAGATTACCATTACTCGGGATTATGTCTGAATTAAAAATGAGAGAGTTAATACAGAAAGAGAAAAAGATGGTGAACTTACTGCAAGAGCGAGGTTACGCATATAACGATCCAGCATTTACAATTTTATTCTTTTCTGCGACGCACTTGCCATTTATACGGGTAACACCGATAGGGTTATATGATGTGAAAAGTAGTAAGGTAATTGCTTCGCCGGTGAATTTGATAAAGCAATATTAGATGGAAAGATCCTATAAAAGATTTATTTTATAGGATCTTTCTCATTTCTAGCATAAGAATATTGTAAGCCTCAAATGATATAGTATATAAATCATTTGAGGTGATATGTAAATATGAAAAAAATATTATACATTTTAAGCATATTTATTCTGTGTGTATCAATACAACACGTTGTGCATTCCCAATCTGATGCACCGGAATTATCTTCGGATTGTATTGAAGAAAGAAAAATTCGAGATGAAAAGCATGTGAAGAATATAATGCAGGACATTAAAAACACATTTAATTTAAATATTGATGAACATAGTTTTTGGGAAGTTAGTAAAAGAAACTTGGAGGCTGCCCATTTGATGTATGGTGGAAGGGAAAATGATTCTTATTATAATTCGCTAACTAAAATTTATGATAGTGGTGGATTTAGCGAGCAGCCTAGCTTATTTGTGAGTGCGCAAGAAGCATTTTTACTTTATAAAGAAAAAGATAATATCAATGTAATGAAACGTCTAAAACTAGATGTTGAAAAAGGGGAATGGCTCGTTATAAAAACGAAAAAGAAGAAAGGGAAAAAAGTGAAATTCAAGCCGTTGCAATGTGAAAAAGATTATATGAAAAAGAGAAATGAGTACCATAATATAAAATGAAATAAAGGAAACTTTGAAGGAGAAAAATTTCATTAATCGTTGTAAATGAAGCGATAGAAACCCCTAGTAATTTCGCCATAAAAAAACGTCATTTTTAATGATTAAAATGACGTTTTTATTTATTTTTAAAGCTTTTGCATTGCACTTTCAATCTTTTTCACCAAATCATCAGACACTGTATGAAAATACCCTAAAACTATCTTTCTAATATCATCGGAAATAATCTTTAAGTCACTAGCTAAGTTTTCAGCAAGATGTTCTTTTTCTATTGGTTGTAAATTCGTATAAAATTCACCAGCTTGTGTAAAGTCATCTTGTTTCGTTATAGAAGTCCTTTCAAGTTTACCTTCAACGTACCTTCCGTCACTGCTTGTTATTTGATTAACGGGTGTCCAATCTTGCTGTTGGTTAATTGCTAATTTACGAAATTCAGGACCAATTCTTCTTCTTTGGGAATCACTATAAATGTTAGCACGTCCTTGCAGCATTTTATCATCTGATAGTTCTGCACCGTCCAGTAAATTAGAAGGGGAGAAAGCGACTTTTTCTACTTGTTCCATATAATTTTCAGGGTTTTTATTTAATACCATTTTGCCGACTGGTATGAGAGGATACGCTTTTTCATCCCATATTTTTGTATCATCTAAAGGATCGAAAGAAAGATGTGCTTCATCTTTCGGGTCCATGAGTTGGACGTATAAACCATATTCTACTGGCTTACCATTTTCAATTGTATTATATAAATCTTTCCCGCTATAATCAGGGTTTTCGGCAGCCAGTTTATTTGCTTCCTCACTAGTAATGAATTGTACACCTTCAAATGGATACCAATGATACTTTACATACTTTCGCTTACCTTCAGTATTTCTCCAAACATATGTATTTACACTATGTCCTGGGATGCGGCGAAGACTTTTGGCTGTACCAGCATCAGAGTACAGACGGACAACGAAATGAATCGCTTCGGGTGCTCTAGCGACAAAATTCCAAAATCTATTAGGGTCTATTAAGTTATTTTTAGGTGAAGGTGACAACGCTTGAATTGTTTCAGGGAAACGCATCGGATCGTGAACAGAAAAGACAGGAATGTGATTACATAATAGATCGAAAATACCTTCTTTTGTATAAAATTTTGTAGAAAAACCGCGTACATTTCTAGCAGTATCAGGTGTTCCTTTCGTACTAACAGCTAATGAAAACCGCACCATAACAGGAACTTTCTCATTAGAATGTTGTAGAAAACTTAGTTTAGTATGTTCAGACATTGGATAGATCGTTTGAAAATAACCGAATGCACCAAAACCCTTTGCGTGAACAGGTCTTTCTAAAATTTTTTCGTGAATAAATTCTTGTAATGCCTCGTGAAGCACACTATCTTGCTCTAAAACAGGTCCACGTGAACCAACTGTTTGAGAGTGAAATATAGCTTGTTCATTACGTTTTCCATTATCATTAAAGTCTTTCCCTAGTAAAGATTGCCTCTGTTTATCATAGTTTTCATCCATCAATATAGCCTCCAAATCTTTTTGTCCATTGTTACTAAATATGATTTTATAGACTTGATTATGTATGACAGGCAGAGTTCAAAATAGTAAAAGACCGCTAGATGAAAAAAACACGCATGTAGTGGACCTGTTGAAATAGAAGAAATTATGGAAAAATGAATATCGGGAAGAAAATTACTTTTAAAATTTCAATCTTAAAAATGAATTTATACATGATTTTATAGAGAATGAGCATAAATAAACAGGGAAAATAACTAGGAGGAATTTAAAATGTCGGATTGGTTTCAATTAGATAAAGAATATATGATGTCTACGTATTGTCGCACGAAAGTAGCAATAGAAAGAGGAGAAGGATGCAAGCTTTATGATGTGGATGGTAAAGAGTATTTAGATTTATTTTCTGGTGTCGGAGTGAACGTATTAGGATACAATCACCCTAAAATCGTGCAAGCGACAATGGAGCAAGTTACGAAATCGTTGCATCTACCGTTTCATTTTTTAAATCCAATTGCGATTGAGTATGCAAAGAAATTAGTAGAGTGCTCTTTACAAAACGGAAAGGTCTTTTTTACGAACTCTGGTACGGAAGCGACAGAAACGACATTAAAATTAATTGATAAATATAGATCTATTTCGAATGAAGAACGAAATGGAGTAGTTGTTCTAAAGGGAAGTTTCCACGGACGAACGTTAGGAGCACTTCATTTTACGAGACAAGAAAGTATATATCAAAATTTCCCTAAAACATCGATTCCTGTATATGAAGTGGAACGTGAAAATATAGAGCAATTAGAAGAAACAATTATAAATGAAAATCCGATTGCAATTATGCTAGAGCCTGTTTTAGGAAGCGGGGGGATTTATCCTTTATCAAGTGAATATTTGCAAAGCGTTCAACATCTTTGCGATACATACAATGTACTTCTAATAGTTGACGAAGTGCAAAGTGGTATGGGGAGAACTGGTAAACTATTTGCTTATCAAAATTTCAATATTACACCGGATATTATTCAAATTGGTAAAGGTGCAGGAGGCGGGATACCGCTCGGCGGAATTATTGTAGGTGAAAAGTTATGTGATGTATTTTCACCAGGAGATCACGGCACAACATTTGCACATTCATCAATGGGAACAGCTTTAGGTTTAACGGTATTAAATACATTGATTGAAGATGGTTTAATGCAAGAAGCTTATGAAACGTCACTATATTTAAATGATAGATTGCAAGAAATTCAGAATGAAAATTCTTATTATATTGGGGAAGTACGTCATGCTGGTATGATGTTTGGAATTAGTTTGAATGATACGAATGAAAATGTGAAGAAATTACAGGCAGAATTAATGGAGAAAGGTATATTAGTTGATGTCACGCAAGGGAATATCATTCGGTTACTGCCACCATATATTATTACGAAAGAAGAAATTGACGCGTTTGTTAATCAATTTATTACTTGTATTGCTACAGTAGCCGCTTTAACAATTTCGTAAAAGTTTGATATATCCTGTATGTAATTAAATATAAAAAATTAAAAGTTATCTTTTATAAGATAGCTTTTTTTAGTATGAATTATTATGAAGTGTTCTCAACTTTTGATATAAATGTGGTTGAAGAAATAAAGTGCATGCATTTAATAGTTAAGAAATTAAAACTTCATTAAAGAGATTAGATAGATATATAGGTAATAGTTAAAAATCGGTGATATAAATAAAAATGATAGAACGTTTTTTTAAAAATAACATACCAATATATATATGATGAGAATGAGGTGATATGTTGGAGAATAATGATATTCGATTTACTTCCTTACAAATGAGGACTGATAGATTTGGTTGGGCTGGTATTCAACATTCAAATAATAAGCAAGCCATTTTATTTACTCGAAACGGAGGAGTAGAGTGGGATGTTGTCAATCCTCCTAATTCAATTATATTATCCGTATATCCAATAAACTCTCGTAGTTCTTGGGCGTATGGTTTAACAAAAGTAGATGATAATCGAGAGCCTGCCATATTTTATACAGTTAATAGAGGAGGGAAATGGAAAAAATTTATTTTACCAATTGAAGAAAATTGGGAACTGTCGACTGATGTGCAAGTACAAATGCATGCCACAAATATGGGGAGCATATGGATTATATTATCTAGAAAACTTAAATCGAATAAATTTCAGCATAATTTGTATTATACAAAATCTAAAGGAAGAGTATGGAAAGTAATAAGAAACATAAATATTAGTGATAGTATTTCAGGTGTAACATTTATAAATAGATTAGTTGGTTTTATTTCTTTACAAAAGAATTATGAAAAATCAACGGTATTCAAAACAATAGATGGGGGTAAAAGTTGGAGCCCTATAAAAGATGTTCCAAGTATTGAAGGAACTATTAATGGAAATTCCATGGCTTACAAAGCAATTTATAAAAATAATTTGTTATCAATACCAACTAAAATAAATAATAATATATTTTTTATGAATTACTCATTAGATAATGGAAATACGTGGCATATTTCAAATGAAAAGATGAACACTAGTAAAGTGGCCGTATCTTTTTTTAGTTCACATTATGGTTGGGTTATAAATAGAGAAAACGGAGGAGTATATCAAATAAAGAAAAAAGGATTAGAATGGATTGAATTATCAAGTAATCCATTATTAAAAAGTGTATTTTGTTTACATTTTTTAAATCAGCATAATGGCTGGGCGTGTAGTAAAAAAGAACTATTTACTACAACGGATAGAGGTATAACATGGGAAAATGTAGATTATAAAATTAATCAAATTGATAAATTAACTTAAAAGAGTCCTAAAGAAATTAGGACTCTTTTTATATATTTAATGGGTACAGTTGTAACACATAATTATAAGAGGAAGAAGGAAAGTGTAGAGCTTATATTTTCAAAAATAGACGTTTGTTTTCACACAGTATAGTTCACTTTTGAATATGTTAATAAAGTAGCAAATTTAAAGTGAATTGTAATACTTAATATTTTAATTTCATATGAATGATGGTTCATGCCACATAATGTGTAAAAAAGGGGGATTGTAATGAAATCGTTAACGGTTATTATTTCGTATAATGATCGAGAGCAACTAGTAGAAGATTTAATTAACGCAGCATGGAAACTAAAACCAATTGAAATTATAATTTTAGCCCCTAATGATAAAAGTAAATTGTATGAAATAGCAACGAAATATAGATGTCATAGTGTTTTAATGAACAAATATAGTGCGCATTATCAAGGATATGAAGCTTGTATAAAGGCAGCAAAAGGAGATATTTTATTATTTTTAGATGGCAATTTTTCATTATCCACAAATGAAATGCAGAGATTTATTGAGCCAATTGTTACAAATCAGGCCGATATAGTTTTAAATAAAATAGATAAATTGATAGAAATAGGTAAATGTCCAAATATGGATATTGTATGGAGAAAAATGTTAAATGAAATCTTAAGACGACCAGATTTAAAAAGCAATTCAATACTTTCATTGCCATATGCGCTTACGAAGGAAGTGGTGGAAAATATCGGCTTTGATTATATGGAAAATATCGTTTTATCTCATATGAAGATTGTGAATCAAGGCTGGCGGATTAACGATCAATATGCAATTAATACGTTATCTAAAGATGAGACCATAGAGGAAGAAGGATATTTAATAAAAAAAGAGTTATCAAAAAATGAAAAAGAGAAAGTAGAAAGATATTTAAGCGGTATATCTAAATGGATAGAGAAAAAAGGAAGAAGAGTAGGGTTTACTGATGCAGGAAAAAGAAGGGATATTATTCAAAAGCTAGGTGAATCCAAGCAATACCCTTCCTATCATCAAGGCTGGGGAATGTATTCTTCAATTTATGACGGGAAGCAACTTTCTGTTATTATACCGGTGCAAAATGAAGAAGAAACTATAGAACAAGTAATACTTGAGGCAAGAAAAATAGAACCGCTAGAAATAATTGTCGTTGTAAATGGTTCAACAGATCATACAGCTGACATAGCTAAAAGACTTGGTGCCACTATTATTAAATATAACGAAAGACTTGGTCATAATGTTGGACGTGCTATTGGGGCGCTTGAAGCTACAGGAGATATTCTCTTATTTATTGATGGTGATTTTAGTGTTTCAGGAAGTGATTTGCATCACTTTACAAAAGCAGTTTTAGATGGCGTAGACATAGCGTTAAATGATTTGAATCCAATGCTCAATCCGCCTTTTTATGTTGTGGATATTGTAAAATATATGCTTAATTTAGCATATGGTCGTCCAGAATTAAGTAATGGTTCATTAGTAGCTATTCCACATGCAATGAGTAGATCATGCTTAGATGCAATAGGATGGGAAACTTTACTATGTCCTAGTCTTGCACAAGTAAAAGCTATATTACAAGGGTATAGGGTAGAATGTGTCCATTATGTTGATGTTGTAAAACCGAATAGAATTCGTTTAAAGGAAAATGTAAGTCAAAATGGACCTCCTCCAGCAGTATTAAGAATAATTGGTGATCATGTTGAAGCGCTCTCTTACTTGATAGAACAACTCGAAATGGATGGAAAGGGTGATTAAACTGTTAGACCAGTATAAAATAATTAACATTCCACATGAACAATTATGGCAAATGGATTTTCAAACTTCGGAGCCATTTATACTCAAGGTTGATTGGGATAAAGTAACGTATGAATTTTTAATTCGTATTAAGCCCAATGCTGATAACACAATTGTTTTTGGATCCGGAGCAGGTGGGTTTCAAGAACAGCCAATTGGTCCACCTATTTTTCATCGACATTCTTGGATGGATGAATTTGAAGATACTGTTATATATTATAATGACCCTACTTTATATCTTGGAAAATTATCTTTAGGTTGGGGACAGGGGGAGTTAAATAGATTTTATTTACAAGATATAGCTAATATTCTAGAAATATTATTTATAAAGTTAAAAGTTGATTCAAAAAATGTCTTGTTTTATGGAAGTTCTGGGGGAGGATTTATGTCTTTAATTTTAGCTGGATTTGTTAAAGGTTCCACAGCTTTCATTAATAATCCGCAAACAAATTTAATAAAATGGATACCTGTACCGGTAAATCTAGTTTTCGATTTATCTTATCCAGGTTTATCAAGAGAAGAAGTTGAAGAGAAATTTGGAGAAAGAATTAATGTTGTGAAATTTTTTAATCACATTAAATATGTACCAAATATTTATTTTTTGCAAAATTTCGCGTGTGAATTTGATGTACAAAATCATTTATTACCTTTTATTTCTGAATTAGAGCAACTTGATAAAGACACGAAAGTAAATCAAATTATAATAGACTTATATTTTGATAAAAAAGCAGGGCATGCAGCTGTAGGGAAGAGTGAAACAATTGAATATATAAAAAAAGTAAAGCCTAATCAGACTGTGAAAGAAGAACAAAAAGAAGTGGAGCTATCAGTCGTTATAGTTTTAGGAGAAGAAAAATCGAAGTTGAATCAGATTTTAAATAAATTGCAGCATATAAAACCACTAGAAATTATTATTGTAGCTGATGACAGAATGAGTGCTATACAATCTATACCAACATTTGTTGAAAGTAACGTTGTTGTGATTGAGGAGAAAAGTAAATGGAAAGCACCAGTTCATGGGGCAAAAATCACCAATGGTGATGTAGTCTTATTTTTAAATGGAGAAGATGTTATTTTTTCGGTAGAATTAGAACGATTTATAGAACCGCTACTAAAAAAGGAACAGGATGTAATTTTGAATAACATAGACTCTGTCTGTTTTGAAAAGATGAGAGTAGAATGGCCAAGCATTGCTATGGTGTATAGAAAAATAGTAAACGATGTATTGGGACGTATGGATTTAAAATATGATTCGATGTTATCTATGCCATATGCTATTACTAAAAAAGCAATTGAAGACATTGGATATGATATCTTGCAGAACCCTATTCTATCCCAAGTAACTCTTATTCAGAAAGGGTGGCGAGTACACACTTCTTCAGCAATTACTAAAACCTCTTTAAATGTAAATCAAACCTCTTTCTATAGAGATAAACTAACTAAATTAGAAGTACGTGAGATTAATGAGAATGTAAAAGTTTTAGAGAGTTGGTTACAAGGAAAAGATGATAGAGGTAATTATACAGATGGAGGAAGAAAAAGAGAAGTTATAGAGCAACTAAAAAAACAAAAGAATTATTCACTTTTTCATAAAGGATGGGGAATGAATTCCTCTATTTATAATGGAAAACAGTTATCAATTATAATACCAGCACAAAATGAAGAAGCAACGATTAATGAAGTTATTCTTGAGGCAAGAAAAATTGAACCGAAAGAAATAATTGTTGTAATTAATGGATCAACAGATCAAACAGAAGCAATTGCTAAGCAATTAGGAGCTACAGTAATTGTTTATCAAGAAACATTAGGGCATGATGTAGGACGGGCAATTGGTGCGCAAGAAGCCACAGGGGATATACTTCTCTTTATTGATGCTGATTTTGCTATTCCAGCAAAAGATCTTCATCCATTAACGAAGGCTGTTGCAGATGGGGGTGATATGGCTTTAAACGATTTAAATTTAAATCTTAGATTTCCTCTATATATTGTAAATTTATATAAATATATGTTGAATATTGCTTGTAAGCGTAAAGATTTAGGAGTGGGATCCACAATTGCTGTTCCTCATGCTATTAGTAGAAAATGTTTAGAGGGAATCGGCTGGGATACACTTCACACATCGTGTGTTGCGCAAGTAAAGGCAATATTAAAAGGATATAAAGTCGAATGTGTCCATTTTGTAGATGTAATGAAACCAAACCGTATTCGGCCACAAGAGCATTTTGCAACGATAGGGCATCCACCAGCTGTATTGAGAATTACTGGGGATCATTTAGAAGGACTTTCATATCTATTGAAGAATAGGGATTTTAAAGATTTATTATAAAAGGTAAATTTGTCTATTGCATGAGTAACGTAAACATTTCATTTAAGCAACTTGACGATATTTAGTATTGCAATGAAACTAAAATCAAAAATTTATATTATTTTTAGCTCAGGTACAAATGAAGTGCATTTTTCACTGACTAATAGTAAATGAGAAAGTAACAAAAAGGTAAAGGCTTCTTTATATACATGAAGAAGCTTTTATCTTTTTTTATTTTAAGTATGAAAAGTAAAGAGTGAATAAAGCTGTAACGATATTTTTATTTCTGTATAAATTGATATTAAATATAAGAAAGGAGAGAATATCTTGTCTTGCATCAATAAAAGTTGTTTTAATATTTGTTTAGAAACTAAAGTCAATCCAAATGGTGGAGCAGAAATATTCGTAAGATGCAATGATGAATGTTCATCTAATTTTAATGTAATACCATTTATTGCATGTGTTTCTATTTTAGTAAAGGATGATTTGAGTTTTTTATTTGATTTAGATAGTTTAATAAAACGTTAATTTTCAATGAAACTAAGAGTGAAATAACATCTAATTTATAAAATTTCGTAAGAGAGTCGTGTCCGAATTTAATTAACTGCATATATTGTTAAAAGAAAGGAGGGAGAGTTATGGCATGTACTACGAATAATGTTTGTTTTGATGTATGCCTTAAAATTACAATTACCCCTAGTAGTGGAATTGACGCTGTAGTGGATTGTGGGGGTGCATGTGGGACAAGTCCTACAATTGTAATTAGTCCTAGTGGATCAATTGTAATTACTTTACCATTAGTTGCATGTTTCTCAATTACACTAAATGATGATTTAAGTGTTGCATCTTCATTAACAAGCCTCTCTTTTCAAACTTCTTAAGAAAAATACAGAAATGAAAAGCCTGCCTTCTACTTTTCTTTTGAATTGATGTAAAGATAAAAAAGATGGTTACAAACCATCTTTTTTATTTTGCTATATATTTAAAATGAATTCATATATTATTTGGTGGTAAGGATATACAATTAAAAGTATTCAGTGTTTCTTTTTTGTTCGATGAGGTAAGAAATTGCTTCTATATGATCACCAATAATTTGCTGTGTTGCTAATGAAAGGTAGCCTTCCTGTGAGAAGTGTTTTTCTGGTCGAACTCGATTTATCTTGTCAACATCGACAGAATGGACTTTTTGTACATGCAAGCCTGATAAAATTGTTTTAACTTGACTTAAGGTTGGTGAAATAAGTGAATCAAACCCAATTGTATCAATGCATTTTCGACTAAAAGCATGAGGGACAGCAATTGTGGATCCCATACCTAAATTTTTTCGATTACATGCTAAGTTGACAGCATACTTACATGCAGTCACGATAGAATAAGGAAGACGATACATGTAGTAATGCTCTAATTTATTTAAAGCTAAATCGGTTCCATCTTGAACAGATTGTACAAATGGTAATAAATCAGAACTAGGAATTAAGAAATCACCATCAATAAATAATAATATATCACCTTTTGCAAAATATGCACCAACGGCACGTCCGGTATCAATGCCGAGAGCTTCTTTGTAAGTAATAACTGTTGCACCGCAATTCTTCGCCAATTCCTCTGTTTTATCTGTTGATCCATTAACAATAATGATGATTTCTAAAGGTTTTAATTTCTGCACCTCAAAAATGATAGATTCTATCGTTTTTTCTTCATTTTGAACAGGGATGATGATAGATAATTGTTTATTTCCATAAGTATTCGAATAAAACTCTTTACCTGTAATTAATTTGGGTATAGCTCTTTGTTCGCCGTTTTGAAGTTCTAAAATAATATCCCGCCTTCGATTATTATCAGTATAGTTTCCTCTTGGATCTTGTAATATATTTACCCAATTTCCAATCGCTTCTAGGTGGTAACGAATGAGTTGTTTTGAGGGGAAGGAGGGGATTTGCGGTATAGAAATTTTAAAATGATTGCTAATCCGAAATTTATTTTTAATAATTTTCATTTGTGCCAATATCGGATTTAATAAACTTTCTGGAGTAATGGCTTCAAGAATTTCTTTTGTTATTGCATAGGGAGGAAATAATAATGAGTTAACATTTAAATCTGGACGATGAAAAAAATGATTCGTGACTTGCTGCCAAATCATTTCTATAGTGGGCTTTTGCTTTTGATAAAAAAAATCATCTAAATTGTTTAATACTACGTCAGCTGATTCGTCTAGTAATGGTTGAAGAAATTGTATAAGTAAGGAAGGGTGGAGAATGTAATTTGCATCTAAAAATAAGAGGTACTTACCCTTTGCTTTTTTGGCACCAATTACATAACAATTATTTGATTCTGTCGGTTCGTCTAGTGTGATAATTTTACAATTGTAAGATTGTGCAATATCAATGGAATCATCAATATATCCATTAATAGTAAGAATAATTTCTAAAGGCTGTAGTTGTTCACATGCTTTCAAAATTTCAGGTAAAACTCTTATGTTATGCTGTATAGAAATAATAATAGAAATCGGATTTTTACGCATAAGTAGTCTCCTTTTTAATCAGAGGTAGTTGTTAATAAGATTAGATAAAATAGGAGATATATATTTTAGATATATACGTAACGACTATTTAGTTTTATCAGACTCAGAATTTTCATTACCTGAATTAGAACCTTTATTTATTCCTGAAGCGAGTAAATTATTAAGAACGCTAAGGTCTAATTGCAAAGGGATTGAGTTTTCGGATGTATTTTTTTCATTTCCTTTTTTGGTAGTTAATATGTTTTTTATATTTTTAATTTCTTTAAATTGTTTTAAGGTAATGAAAAATACAGAAATAATTAAAAGAAAAGAAACAGTAGTAAGTAACAATATTATTTCCAACATAAAATAGCCTCCTTTAAACCTATAATAATATTATAGGTGAATGTAATAAGACGAAATTCGAGCTAATGAGTTCACTTTTTAAATATATGCAAATCTTTAGTAAAAGTTACTGATTTCTAGGTTAGAGGAAGCAATTATAGAAACGTTATAAATATAAATAAATTAAAGTTTCATTTGTAGTGTAAAGGTATACATTATATAAGCTAAACGTCATTTTATAACAAATTAAACAGGATGTAATTTTATATAAAAATAGCATTTAATTGGACAAATAATTAATTATGTGAAATAATAATAACAGATAAGGAGACATTGCTTTTCCTTAAGTGCTTCGAATTAATTTTATTCAATAAGAGAAGGTGTGCTTAAAGAAGTTAAATTAAATAAGGAGCTGTTTTATTATATGCAAGAAAATAATGATTTAAATTTTGAACCTCAAGACGTTAATATTGTCAATCCTAAACAAGCCAGGAAAGCAGTAGTTGCTACTGGTATAGGGAATGCAATGGAGTGGTTTGACTTCGGATTATACGCGTATTTAGCGGTAATTTTAAGTCAATTATTCTTCTCAGGTGTTGATAATAGTGGATTGCAACTTGTACTTACATTCGGTACATTTGCAGTAGCCTTTCTCGTTCGACCAATCGGAGGTGTATTCTTTGGTAGAATAGGAGATAAGTACGGCCGAAAAATCGTGTTAAGTACTACTATTATTTTAATGGCACTTTCTACATTATTCATCGCATTACTACCAACCTATGAACAAATTGGTGTGTGGGCACCAATACTACTTTTAGTTGCCCGAATGATTCAAGGCTTCTCTACAGGCGGCGAATATTCAGGTGCAATGGTTTATATCGCAGAATCTTCTCCAGATAAAAAGCGTGGTATACTCGGTAGTGGTCTTGAAATTGGAACACTCTCAGGTTACATTGCTGCATCGGTAATTGTTACCATTTTGACGTTATTGTTAACAGATGAGCAAATGCTCAGCTGGGGCTGGCGTATTCCTTTCTTAATTGCTGCACCAATTGGTTTGGTCGGTTTATACTTACGCCGTCATTTAGATGAATCTCCCATCTTTGAAGAGATGGAAAAAGCACAAGAGGAATCTGAAGACAATGAACAATTTTCATTTATGGATATTATTAAATATCACAAAAAAGACTTCTTATTAAGCACAGTAATTGTCGCCTTCTTTAATATTACAAATTATATGATTCTTTCGTATATTCCTTCTTATCTAACTCAAGTACTTAAAGTCAAAGAAACAACTGGCTTATTAATTATTTCTATTACGATGGCACTTATGATTCCACTAGCACTATATTTCGGTAAATTAAGTGATAAAATTGGTAATAAACGCGTCGTGCAAATTGGTTTACTTGGTTTAACTGTATTTGCAATTCCAGCATTTTTACTAATAGGTAACGGGCATATTGCAGCTATATTTGCAGGTATTTTCGTATTAGGTTTCTTCCTAAGTGTATATGAAGGAACATTACCTTCATTATTACCATCACTCTTTTTCACTGATGTACGTTATCGAGCACTTTCGATCTCATTTAATATTTCTGTATCGATATTCGGTGGCACAACACCACTTGTATGTTCCTATTTAGTTCATGCAACCGGTAACCCGCTTGCACCGGCATTTTATTTAACAGGTGTAAGTGTTATTGGATTAGTTGTATTTAGTATATTATTCGTTACAACATCAGGACGTGCGCTAAAAGGTTCATATCCTACAGTAGAAACGAAGAAAGAAGCACACCAAATCGCTAAAGAAGACCCTGAAGAAACACTTTGGTGGCATGAAGAGTCATTAGAGATTGAAGCAGGAAAAAACGCCTCAATTTAAAAAGTAACGTAGAAGTATAAAAAGACTCCTATAAAAATAGGAGTCTTTTTATTGTGTTACTTCTTCCTTTTCTTTAAACTCTTCTGATACATATAAAGCTTATGAATCTCTTCCTTAAATTCATGCAAAAGTACGGTGTTTTCCTCATTAGAATAACGCACTGTATTATAAGCATTTATAATAATATGACTCTCAATATTTACATCTTCTTCACTATTTATTCTTTCTAACCAGGCCTCAACAGTTTCTCCACGCTTTCTATTTAAAGGAGGAGTTAACTTACTCTCAAGCTTGAAAATTTCTTTTCGAATTTCGTTATATGGTGGCTTGTTGCGTTTAAATCGGCTTTGGGTTATACCTTCTTTATCGGTAATGATAGTAGATTCGAAGGCAGGCATATTTGGTAAACTTAAATGTTTTCGTTTTTTTACTATTTTCCAAACGACATAAATAGCAATGGCTGCACAGGCTATTATGGTCATGCTATTTATAAGGGTTGGATCAAAATCAGGAAGTTTCCCTCTATTTTCTTCAATTTGAGGCTTTAAGAGATGCCCTTTACTTGCCCAAACGCCTTCCGTATCTTTCAATTCAGCTGCTACAAGAAATGGATTTATAATATAACCGACTCCTAATGCGACTACTTCTGTGATAAAACTAAAAATGACTCGAATAAAAGGAAACACTTGAACAATTAATATACTCATTACACCAATCGTAATGATAGAAGTGAAACGTAATAACTGTTGATTACGATTTGTCCCGGTTAACCAAAATGTAATCATAATGTGTATAACTAATAGTAACAGTTTCCCGAGCGGTGGAAAGGGAGCATAAAATATAGCCGAAACACCAAACCAAACAATACCGCCTAACGATTTTTGAACTGGGTAGCCAGGTCCAACTATATGCACGATAAAGAAGAAAAGAGGTAACATAATTGTGCCAAATAAAGAGAAAGGGAGAAAGAAAGAACAACCAATTATTTGCGTTATTAACAGTATGACAAATCCTGTCGTTCTTTTCTTTATGAATTTATAAATTAGAAATACTCCAATATAGCCTGTTGTTAAAAATATAGCAATAGCAACAAGTTCGTCCCTTTCTGTTAATAACGAAAGGAGGAGCAGCAGAAGAAAGTCATTAATGTGATAGAGCCAAGTTTTCAAGTTTTTCCACCATCCCTTCGTTATTTATGAGAAACGTAGGTTGCGATAGAAGGGAGAGATCATTCTTCTGCAAGCCAATGTGAATTATTGTAGACGATCGTTCTCCTTTTCTATTTGTATAATGGAGAAACCCTTGTTTCGGAATTAATGTGCTATCGTCTGAAATACGTGCCAATTCCTCTAAAGCTTTTGCGTAATGTGTTTGTCCTTCATTTAATGGTAAGTGCAGAGGACCACCTTCAGCTAATACACTAATAAATAGTTCAAACGGAATTTGATGCTTCGTTGCGTATTGACAAATGTATGTTGCAAATGAAATGAGATCTTCTATATTATCTTTCCAACCAAACCCGCGATTAGCAGCTAATGAAAGACAAATTTTCCAACTATAATTTTTAACAGGTTCATATTGCTTTGCCTGTAATTCCTGCATTTTCGCAGATGCTTTCCAATGAATGGAGCGGAAAGATTCACGTTCATACCGTTTCACACCGATAATAGATGTTTCATCATTGTAAAAAGAAAAATTCGTTCGATAAGATCCATTTAAAAGTTGCTGAAGTTCTTGCAAACCTGCTACTTCTTTAGGTGATGGATATACAATAATTTCAGTTCTTAATTTATCAAATACAGGTAAATGTACAGATAATAAATGAAAAGGATCTTTCAAAACACATTCGAACTGTTCAATTTGAAACACACCACGCTTCGTTGCGGTTAATGTTAAATCCCATTTTTGCGCTGAATGGGCAGGTTGTGAAAATGGGAAAGAGAATAGTGTTTTTGATATTTGTTCAATTCCTTGATCTTTATGCGGTAGTAGAGACGGGTCTAAATGAAAATAACAAACACCATTAACGAGTGGTATGTTTGCTCCGTTTTTTAAATGAATAAAAAACTGTCCAGATTCATCAGGGAATAAACGTGTTGTTTGTTTCTCATTTATCACTTGAAATTTTTTCTCTATGTAAGCGACATATTTATAAATGAAAATCGCAAATAAATAATAAAAGAAAAAGAAAAACATAATGATTCGTTGTGGCATAAAAAACGTAAATAGTATAGCGCCTGGAACAGATAGTTGAATAATATGAAGTTGGAAAAATAAAGGTACAGTTACAACGCGCTGTCCATTCATGCTTGCTCAATCTCCACAGGTACGTCCACTTTTTTTAAAATCTTTTGCATAATTTCATTTTTTGTCGTACGTAATGCGCCTTCCATTGATAAGATGATACGGTGATTCCAAACAGAAGGAACTAAAAATTGTATATCTTCTGGTGTGCAATATTCTCTCCCACGTAAAAAGGCTAGCGCTTGAACTGCACGTACTAAAGCAAGTGTGGCACGCGGACTTACACCGTTAGCGATATAATCATGATTTCTTGTAGCATGAGCAAGCTTAATGATGTAATGTTCTAACGGTTCTGATACGAAAATTTCTTTCACTCGTTTCTGTGCCTCTAAAATATCATCTAAAGTAATAACGGATGTGACACTTTCTAGTGGTGTATCGTTACGAAAACGTCGCATCATTTGTAGTTCGTCTTCAGGATTCGGATAACCTATAGAAATTGTCATTAAAAAGCGATCAAGCTGTGCATCAGGAAGAGGGAAGGTTCCTTGTGATTCAATTGGATTTTGCGTCGCAATAACAAAGAACGGTTTTGGAAGAGGAGTTGACTGCTTTTCAAGCGTCACTTGTCGTTCTTCCATCGCTTCTAATAAACTAGACTGTGTTCTTGGCATTGCACGGTTAATTTCATCTGCCAGTAAAATGTTTGCCACGACTGGTCCGAGTCTTAACTCAAATTCGCTCGTTTTCGGATTGAAATATTCAATACCTGTCACATCACTCGGAAGTACATCCGGTGTAAATTGAACGCGAGAAAAATTACCACCTATACTTTTAGAAAGTGTTTTCGCAAGTAACGTTTTCCCTGTACCAGGCACATCCTCAAGAAGCACATGTCCATCAGCAAGCAAGGAAACGATTAATAGATCGATAACATTTTCTTTACCTACAAAAACTGATCCTATATTTTCCTTCAATTTATTTATCATATGTATCATTCCTTTCAAAATATAAACGGATATTTCTATATTTTAACAAATTATTCAGAAAATTTATATGGTTTTTCAATTCAGATAAGTGGATATCTGATTATTAAAATATGCTTGCGTATATTGGAATGTGAATATATAATATCGGTATACGATATATCGCCAGTCGATATATCATCAAACGATGTATCGGAGGTAGTTATAATGAATGCGAAAGTGCAAAAATACATTCCGTTAACAGAAGCGACATATTACATACTGTTGTCATTAGTGAAACCAATGCACGGATATGGAATTATGCAAATGGTAGAAGAGATGACAAATGGGGAAGTAAAACTCGGTCCTGGTACTTTATATGGCAATACGACGAAGTTACTAAAAGAAAAGTTAATAGTTGAAGTTGCCTCTACAGATAGAAAGAAGTGTTATGAGTTAACACCACTTGGTAGAGAAGTGTTAGAGCTAGAGTATAACAGGTTGCAGAGGTCGGTAAGAAATGGAAATAGTATATTAGGGGAGTGAATAGAAGATGAAGACAAAGAAGGTATTGAAATTTTTCGCGGCATGGAGTTTAGAAAAAGAAGAAGCCTTTTTACGGAAAATGCATCAAAAAGGATGGGCGCTCCAAAATTATAATATGATGTATACGTTTAAGAAAACTGAGCCGAAAGATATAATTTATAAAGCCGATTTTAGAATGGATTATAGAGATTCAAAGGAAAAACAAAAAGAATATATTGAATTATATGAAATGTGTGGTTGGAAACATGTAACAAGTTTCACCAAATGGCACTACTTTTGCAAGGACATAGCTGATGATAATGATTTGCCAGATATATATTCGGAAAAAGAGACAAAAATCGAAAAGTTTAAAGACTTATTTAAATTTCTTGTATTTGTTTTTTCATTTGCAATGATATGTATGATTCCTACTTTCTTAAGTTCTTCGGAATTTAGGATTCCAATTTTGATAAAAGGTTTAATTGGATTTTTAGATTGTATGTATTTGTATATATTTGTAATGTTATTTTGGAAGATAAAAAAATTAAAAAAAGAAATCCTTTAAAAATATAAAAGGGGGGGATTAACATGATTATTTTGACTATGTTATTTATATATTTGACCTTAGGTGAAGGGGTTCTTGGTAAGCGGCTGTACAATAGGTTGAAAGAAGATATACAAACAAATAAAAATGCAAGAGTTTCCTTTTATATAAGAACAATGAGTTTACTGTGGGTGTTAACCATCATTATGTTAATAACATCATACTCAATCAATATCCCATTTGAGGAGTATGGACTTAAACTACCATCTGCTAATCATATGGTAAGTAAGTATTTTAAAAATACGAATATATCATTGTGGATAGGTATATGCATTGGGTTTATAGTGCCGTTAATTATGTTAAAGAAAAGTAAACTTTTTCAAAAGTATACAAAGAAACAAATGAGTGATGTTTCAGAGATGCTCCCTAATAATTGCCGAGAAACAATACTATGGATTTTTATTTGTATTACAGCAGGTGTAACAGAAGAGCTATTATTTCGTTCTTTCATGATGAATTACTTATCACAGCTTTTCCCAGCGCTATCGATAATGGGGGTACTAGTTATCTCTTCCATCATTTTTGGTTTAGCGCATTTTTATCAAGGGTGGAAAGGTGTAGTAGGAACAACGATTTTAGGTTTTATGTTAGGAAGGGTATATATTGCAACTGGATCAATTTATCCATCTATAATTATACATATGTTGATAGATTTACTTGTACTGATCCGCTTATTTATATTGAAAGGAAAAGTAATATTACAGAGGGTCTAAAGTAAATGTAGAATGAGAATAAAAAAGTTGCTTGAAACACAAGCAACTTTTTTATTAGAAAGACTGATTTTGAGCAGGTTTAATAAATTGTTCAGGATTTTCAACAAGTCCACATACAGCACATTGGACGCGGTAAGTAGGTCCTTGATAAGCCATATGAAAAGCATTCATCGTTTCGTTTGTGTATTCTTCTTCTACTTGACCAGTTTGTGGATTTAATTTGACTGGTTTTACTTGTTGCTCAAGAATATTAAAGCGAGTGCGGTTCGTTTTACAGCTTGGACATAGCATTGGTTCCATATGTATACACCTCCATTTGTAGCATTTCTTAAACCCCTTAATTTTATGCAAGTGAAAAAACTTTCTCAATATAAATAGGTATTTAATGTATTTAAAATTCAGAAAAAATAAAATATAATAAGGGTACGAACTGGTTATGTCCAAACCAAATCTCCTGTTTTATGCCAATAAGCTGGGAGGCCGAGAAATCGGCCTCATTTTTTTGTGCTCGTTACTATAGGAAACAAGGTTTTTATAAGGCTTTTGTCGAAATTTTAGGGATGGATATAAAGGGGGATTAATAATGGATTTGAAGATGAAGTACATCATTTTATACGTAGAAAAGTTTGAGGAATGTTTAAAATTCTATAAAGATATTTTACAGTTACCTATAAAAGCAGAGCACGGTACATATATTGAATTTAATACGGGTACTACCATATTAGCGATGAATACGCGGCAAGACGTGAAAGAATTAACGGGATTATCACTTACAGAAGGCGAGTTACAATCTTCTCATTTTGAATTAGGATTCGTTGTTGAAAATGTACAAGAAACGATTGAGCAATTTAGAGAACAAGGTATTAAGATTTTAGTTGAACCAATTGTAAAGCCATGGGGGCAAACCATTGCATATATTGCCGATCCAGATGGAAATTATATTGAAATTTGCAGTTCATTAGAATAGAAGGAGAAAAAGTGATGGGGTTTCCAAAACTAGAAACAGAACGTTTACAATTAAGAGAATTAACGCTGTTAGATGCAGAAACGATGTTCCATTATTTTTCAAAAGAATCTGTTATACGTTATTTTGGCATGGATTCTTTCGAAAATATTGAGCAAGCGAAAACAACGATTCAAACGTTTAAAAATCGTTATGAAGAGGGAAGTGTATTTCGCTGGGGAATAGAGAAAAAGGGGACGGGCCAATTAATCGGAACGTGCGGTTTTCATTTAATTAACCATCATCATAAGCGAGCTGAAATTGGTTATGAATTAGACGATACATATTGGGGACAAGGATACGCATCGGAAGCGTTACAGGCGATTTTAGCTTACGGGTTTGAAACGTTGCAACTTATAAGAATTGCTGCTGTCGTATATGTAGAAAATAAAGCTTCTCAAAAATTATTAAGTAAAGCAGGATTTCAAGAAGAAGGATTACTTCGAAAACATATGATTCAAAATGGAGTTGCGCATGATACCATTTTATATTCTTTATTAAAAGAAGAGTGGAAGAAGTAATGAGTACAAACGAACTTATAAATATAATGAAGAAACATAAAGAAAATAGGTTCATTTTAGGGATAGATGGCTTAAGTAGATCAGGAAAAACAACATTTGTAACAAACTTAAAAGAAAATATGAAACAAGAAAGCATTCCGTTTCATATTTTTCATATTGATGATCTTATAGTAGAGCGTAATAAACGATATCACACTGGATATGAGGAATGGTATGAGTATTATTATTTACAATGGGATATTGAATGGCTTCGGCAGAAGTTTTTTCAAAAGTTGCAGAATGAAACAAAACTGAAATTACCGTTCTATTATGATGACACAGATACATGTGAAATGAAAAAAGTACAGATCCCCATAGTAGGTGTAATTGTAATTGAGGGGGTTTTTCTACAGCGAAAAGAATGGAGAGATTTCTTTCATTATATGGTGTACTTGGATTGTCCAAGAGAGACAAGATTTCTACGCGAGAGTAAGAAAACACAGAAAAATCTTTCAAAGTTTGAGAATAGGTATTGGAAGGCAGAGGATTATTATTTGGAAATGGAATCGCCAAAGGATCTAGCGGATTTAGTCATAAAATGATTTGAAAATAGAAGGTGAACATAATGAATATTTTATGGGATTTTGATGGTACATTATTTGATACGTATCCAGTTTATACAAGGATTATTTCTCAAGTTTTAGGAGAGGAAATAAGTGAAGAAGAAATCTATACAAATTTAAAGGTTTCATTTTCTCACACAATTGATTACTATGAAATATCTAAAAACCAATTAAGTGAAATTGATGTATTAGAGAGTCGAATTATTATAGAAGATATAAAACCATTTGAAAAAGTGGAAGAGGTTTTAAAGTTTGCTGATAAAAATGTAATTATGACTCATAAAGATAGAGCGGGGGTATTATCTATATTAAATCATTACGGCTGGGAGAAATACTTCATCGACATGGTTACAATTGACGATGGTTTCCCCCGAAAACCGAACGCTTTATCTTATGATCATTTGCATAAAAAGCACAATATTGATTTAGTTATTGGGGATAGAGAATTAGATTTATTGCCTGCAAAAGAGTTAGGTATTTCAACATGCATGTTTCAAGGGAATTGTGATGTAGCGGATTATTCTTTAGCACATTACTCGGAGTTTTTTAGGTAGTGAGTAATAAATTTATAAATAGTTAGAACAAAACCTCAGCTTTTTGCTTGAAAAGTTGAGGTTTTTCTATGATTTAGCAAATTAATTATTTTAATTCTTGGGAAGGAGATTAGTATAACAATTTGAATTATATAGTTATAGATAAATCTATAGATGAAAAGATTTCAATAAAGCGAGTGATCACATGAGTATTTTCATTTTAGAAGATGATGTCATACAAGCGCAGCAAATGAAGCGGCTAGTTGAAGAGATTTGTGAGAAATATAGGTTGCCTTTTGATTTTATCGAGGTAACTAGTAAAAGTGAAAACATTATTACTAATATTCCAAAGGCGAAGTATGTCCCAATCTATTTTTTAGATATAGAGATAAAAAGAGAAGAGCGAAAAGGGTTACACGTGGCGCAAGAAATACGTAAGTATGATACGCAAGGAATTATTGTGTTTGTAACAACGCATTCTGAATTTGCACCTATTTCATATCAATACATGGTATCAGCTTTAACTTTTATTGATAAAGGGTTGCCATACGAGGAGAGGTGTAAAGTTTTTGAACAATGTTTACTCCAATATGAAGCGAGAAATAAGCATATTATTCCGTCCGATGACTTTATCGTTGAAAATAGTAATGCCACTGTGCGGGTTCCTTTTCATGAAGTTGAATATGTTATGACTGATGAACCGCACCGTTTAGCATTAGTGACGTTAGATCGAATCGTTTATTTTTATGGAACTTTAAAGGAAATTGAAATGATAGATGAACGTTTATTTCGTTGTCATCAATCATATATCGTGAATACGAAGCAAATGTCTTCTTACGATGCGAAGCAAAAAATGATAGTTTTAAAAAGTGGAAAACGTATTCCGGTATCGCGTCGTTTAGTGAGTAAGGTACGTAACATGTTAAAGGGTGAGATGTAATGTATATTTATGATTTATTTGCAATACTGCTTACTAGTATGTGTCATACGTTTTTATACATACAATTAATCCGGTACAACAGATTGTCAGTTAGAATGTTAATAGCTTTAAGTGCGGTATTCATTTTTTTACTTGCTATAGTCGTAACAGTAACGAGATATCCAGAGTTGAATAGTACGATTGTGTTATTTTTAATAAGTTTAGGATTAATGCAAAATGAATTAAAATTTAAGCATAATTTATATTTTGCACTAGTGAGTATGGTGATTATAACGTTAGTGAAAATGTTGCTTTTCGATTTAGGAATGAAAATCTTTATGTTAACGCCATTCAATTTATATTTATGGACAGGTAGCATGATTCATCTTATCGTATCAATCCTTACTTTTATCGGTATTTTAGTAGCGCGTAAAAGAATTCAAAAAATCGCTCAATATATAGTAGGTAGTCCGTTATACTATGTAACTTATATATTATTAATTATCGGATTTGTTATTGAACTAATTATAACTCAGCCATCAACTAATTTTTTAGCACAATTAAATCAACAATACAGTGAAGTAAGTTATATTTCAGCGATTATTATATTTTTATTATTACTAATCATTGTGCTTATAAGCTCACACTTATCGAAAGAAAAGTTACGAGAAGAGCATGAAAAACGTTTGGATAAAGAGTTATTAGATTATGTGGAGAAATTAGAGGATATGCATGATGAGCTTGCTAGTTTCCGTCATGATTATATGAATGTATTACTATCGTTAGAAGAGGGAATACGTACAAAAAATGTGAAAGAAATTGAGCAAGTGTACTACGATGTTATTGCTCCCACATTAAAAACAATAAATAATCATGAACTTGATATCGCAAAATTATCTCGCATACAAATTCCTGAAGTAAGAAGCGTATTAAGAGCAAAAGTTAGCACTGCCCAGCAGCAACAAATAAAAGTAATGCTTGATATACCGGAGAACATTGAAAGTGTTTCGATGACGATTATTTCATTTATTCGTATCATTTCAGTTTTAGTAGATAATGCAATTGAAGAAGCAGTACATAGTGAGGAAAAGATATTGCAAATTGCATTCTTTGAAATGGATTTACGACAATATTTTATCGTGCGTAATAGTTCGAAGAGTGAAGCGATTGATTTGCAAAAAATTTATGAGAAAAACCATTCAAGTAAAGAAGGGGCTAGAGGGTACGGGCTATTTTCGTTAAAACGGATCATAAATAAAACAAATAATGCGACGTTAGAAACAACTTATGTAAGTCCTTATTTCACACAAACATTTATATTAAATGAGATGAAATGACCATCTATGATGAAAATGAAACCGAATAAGAAATAACTACATACTTTCTTCACTTGATTTTATACACTTTAAGTAAGAGGTGAAGCAAGATGAATGGTCTTATTTTTACAACAATGATTAGCTTTGGTTTCCCGCTTATAGCACTTTTATATGCTTTTTGGAAGAAACGCTATATTCCATATATGTTAGGTATATTGGCTTTTGTTGTATCACAAATATTGATTCGCATACCAATACTGAATTATTTAAATGGAACTAGCACAGAATTTCAAATGTTTTCTGTTATGCAGCCTATACTATTTGCAGTTTTGCTTAGTATATCAGCTGGAATTTTTGAAGAGATAGCTCGTTTTATCGCAATGCGTTATTTTATGAAGCAACGAGATTGGCAGTCTGGTTTTTTATTTGGAGCAGGGCATGGTGGTATTGAGGCGGTGTTGATAGTCGGTATCCCGGTAATATCCCTATTATTATCACAAACAGTCATCCAAAATGGTGACAGCTATTATTTCGGCGGTATCGAGCGTATTTTTGCGATGATATTGCATGTTGGGCTTTCCTTCATTGTATTGCAAGCTGTCGTCCAAAAGAAATTTTGTTATGTTGTATATGCAATTCTCATCCATGGGGCTGTAAATGCATTGGCTAGTATTATCTCGCTATATGTAACAGGGAAAAGCGGGATCATTATGTCAGAAGTTTCAATAGCAATTTGTGCTTTACTCGTTTTTAGTTATAGTTTCATTTTAAAAAGAAAGGGTGTATTAAAATGAGAAGAATGTTACTTATTATTATAAGTGCAATCGCGGCGTTCGCGCTTGCAGCATGTACCGGTAATAAAGTAGATGAAAGTACATCAAAAAAATTTATTCCGAAGGCGGAAGAAATTGTATCATTATTAAATGAAACAAAGTATAAAGAAGTGCATGAAAAATTTGATAGTAAAATGAAAGCTGGATTACCAGAAGAAAAAATGAAAGATCTTACACCTGTAATTGAGAAAGCTGGTACGTTCGAAAAAATTGAGAAACAATCGATTGAAGAAAAAGATGGATTATATACTGTTATTCTTGTAGCGAAGTATAGTAAGGAACAACGTACCTTTATCATTACTTATAATGATAAAGAAGAAATAGCAGGTTTATTTATTAAATAAAAAAGAGATACAGTGGAAGTTCCCGCTGTATCTCTTTTTTATATTAACCAAATTATGGTTAATTGTGCTAATATGAACTCATAGTTATATAGAAGGGGTGGGTTAAGATGAAAACCGAAATAATTCCTAAAAAGAAGTACAGTATAATAAGCTATATATCATTACTTATAGGAATTTTATGTTTTCTGTTCGTTTTTATAACGCCAACAAGGATAGCGAATGCAGGTAATATAGTGGGGGATTATATTACAGTTGCCCTCACAGTTGTAGGTATCATACTTTCTATCATTACAATGACGAAAAAAACAGAGAAGAAGGGGATTGCTTTTCTTTCATTCATACTGTCCTCATCATTTTTTATATTTTGGATTATCGCAATTATCTTATTGTTTACTGGTCAAATTAGTTTTGCGCCGTAATGTGCAATAAAAAGAGTCCTTCTTGTATGATATGATCCCCTTATAGTAGACAGGAAAAAGAAAGCACATTAACCTGTTTACTATGGAGGGGATTTTTCTGTGGG
>NZ_JBNTQO010000016.1:0-123179 GCF_050630465.1 Bacillus basilensis
TCAACTAAGTTTTTCAATTTCTTTTTTGTCGTTTTCTGCGTTTCCGCATCAGCGACGGTTATTAATATATCATGCAGTACATACAGGGTCAATACTTTTTACAAAAAAATTTCACATCCCGTTAAAACTTTAAAAACATGTTCTAAAAATTATTATAGCCTCCCTTCATTCTTCATCACACTTAGCATTTCATATCTTATCACTTTACACGCTTCTTAACGAGTGAAAATTCTAAATTTTATGTTATATTATTGTTATAGGAGTGTGGTGAGAATGGGCATTAAATATTCGAACAAAATCAATAAAATCCGAACCTTCGCATTAAGTTTAGTATTCATCGGTCTCTTCATTGCATACTTAGGTGTCTTTTTCCGCGAAAACATTATTATTATGACAACATTTATGATGGTTGGCTTTTTAGCTGTTATCGCTAGTACTGTCGTTTACTTTTGGATTGGTATGTTATCTACTAAGACTATCCAAATTATTTGTCCCAGCTGCGATAAGCCAACAAAAATGCTCGGTCGTGTCGACGCATGCATGCATTGCAATCAACCTTTAACAATGGATCGGAATCTAGAAGGAAAAGAATTTGATGAGAAATACAATAAGAAAAGCTATAAATCATAGGTATATATGGGTACAGCGAGGAAAATACAGCCTTACAAAACTAAAGAAGTTTCAACTCATTAAAAAGGTGATTTCTTAACCAAGAAATCACCTTTTAGATTTGTCCTTAATTAAGTTAGGTTCTTCACTTCACATTTTAAATCCTTCTGAACCTAACGTAATTCCCATATATAATAAAGAAAGAGGCTGACGTAAAGCCGTCAGCCTCTTTCTTTATTATATATTACGCCTTATGACACTCTGGACAAACGCCATAAATTTCTAAGCGATGACTATTAATAACGAAGCCTGTCGTTTTTGCAGCTTCCTCTTCAAGTTGTTCCAAACCTCCATAAGGAAAATCAACAATCTTACCACATTTTTCACAAATCACATGATAATGTTGACTTGTAACATAATCAAATCTACTTGAAGCGTCTCCATAAGTTAATTCTTTTACAAGTCCAACCTCTTTAAATACACGTAAGTTATTATAGACAGTTGCAACACTCATATTTGGAAACTTACCTTCTAATGCTTTATAAATGTCATCCGCTGTTGGGTGCGTCATTGATTCCACAAGGTACTCTAAAATAGCATGACGCTGTGGAGTAATGCGTACACCCGTATTTTTCAGCATTTCTAGCGCTTCTTTTAATTCTTCTTTGACCACCGTCATGCACCCCGATTCTATACGGATTATTATTTTATAATTCTTATAAAGAGTGTACTCCTTTTCTTATAAATCGTCAATATTTCTACTATAAGTATGTGGTTTATTTTTGTATATAGCCTTATTCTTATGTATCTTTCCCCATTTTTTATACAATTACATAGAAAAAAAGTGCGACATAATCGCACTTGGAATACTATCATCTGAGGAGGTATGCCCTACACTTCACTTTATGTAAGACAATAAAATATGTATAGACACTCGCCTTACTTCTATATATTTTATCTCCACAATGGATTTATTTTATATAAGAAAGAACATCTTCAATATGTCCCTTCACTTTCACTTTACGCCACTCTTTTACAAGCTCACCGGCTTTATTAATAAGGAATGTAGAGCGCTCAATTCCCATGTACTCTTTCCCAAAGTTCTTTTTCAATTTCCAAACATCGTATAATTCTGCTACTTTATGATCCTCGTCTACTAAAAGTGTAAATGGAAGTTCATGCTTCTCAATGAATTTCAAATGTCTATTTGCCGGATCCGGACTCACTCCAAGAATAACCGTGTCCTTCTCTTGAAATAATCCATAAGCATCACGGAAATCACACGCTTCAGTTGTACACCCTGGAGTCATATCTTTCGGATAAAAATATAGAACTACATTTTTCCCACGAAAATCAGCTAAGCGAACTTGTTCCCCGTTACTTCCCTCTAATGTAAATTCCGGTGCCATTTCTCCTACTGTAACCATTGTTATCACTCCTATTCTTTTCTTTTACTATAACAAATGCTATCTTATTTTTCATTGTCTATTACAGACCTCATCACGAAAGCAAACGGTAATGTATATCCAATTAGCGCTTCTCCAATTGCAATCCACCGCCCAATTCCAATCGGAGATATATCACCATATCCAACAGACAATAAAGTAACTGCGCTAAAATATAAACAAATTTCAACGAGTTGAAAAGAGTGAGCGTTCAAACTTTCTCCATCCTCTTTCAAAACTGCAAAACCCATTTCTTCTAATACAACATAACTTAATCCAAACGCAATTAGTACAGTTGTATAAATCAAAAATAATGTGGCTAGATTATACAGCGAAAAAAAACGCGTTGAATCTGAATAGGAACTCCATAACAATTGGACACTTCTCAAAATAGCAATTGCTGCAATTAATAGAATAAATCCCCATAACATGTCCTCCACCTCATTTTATATGTATGAGAAAGCCATTGGATTTATCCCTTAGAAACAAACAAGCTTCTATAATTAATTCCCAGCACCACGGTACCTTTTTACCCCTTGATTCCAAAGAGTGATTGCAATCGTAAAACACATAACACCAACGAGTGGTGTTGCAAATGCATAGCTATTCCACTCTGTTTTCCTTAAAAAGTATGCTGCTGGATACACTCCGACAAACGCAAATGGTAAAACAAATGTTAAAATGAAGCGAATCACACGATTATAAATATTAACCGGATAGCGACCATAGTTACCTATGTTATACATTAGCGGCATAATTGAACTTTTCGCATCCGACCAAAAACCAAGGCTTGCAAGCGTAACAAATATCCCTCCATATACAAGTGCGCCTCCTCCTACCATTAGTAAGAATAAGAAGAAATCATACCAGTAAAAAGATAATTGTAACTCCACTGCTGCATATCCCATTACAATCATTCCTGTAATGGCCCCAATTAAAGACTCAAGTTCCATTCTTTCTAATATAATTTGAAACAAGCTATGAATCGGTCTCGTTAATATACGATCCATTTCTCCTTTAATAATGTAACGATCATTAAAGTCCCATATGTTAAAAAAGGCTGAGAAAATGGCAAACGGCACTAAAAAGAAACCATAAATAAAGATTACTTCTTCTCTATTCCAGCCTTTTAATGCTTGTGTATGCCCAAACACAACAAGAATAAAGATTAAATTAACAGCCTGTAGTGATAAATCAGAAAGTAATCCAACGATAAAATCGCCCCGATACTCCAATTTTGTTTTTATATATTGGCTTGCATATTGCAAAAATAGTTTTATATATATCATCTCATCATCCCCCTTGTACAATTAGACGTTTTCTCGCCGTTCTCCACATGAGTACAATTGGAATAATAAGTACAATTGCCCAAATTACTTGGAATAATAATGCCTCATACAATTTACTTCCTTGTATACCTTCTGAAAAAATCATACTCGGAATATAACTAATGGCCTGAAACGGTAAAAACATCATTGCCTTTTGGGCCCATAACGGATAAAAACTAATTGGTAATAATAGACCTGAAAATAAATCAATAACAACACGTTTTGCATACATAATTCCACTATTATTAAATAGGAAGAACGTGAGCATTCCCGTCATTAAATTAATTTGTGTATTAATAATAAAACTAAATATTAAAGATAAAAAGAAATATAGCCATGTTTGAAAATTCGTTGTAATTTGCAATGAAAATAATAAGGTAACGATAACCATACCCGGGATTGAAAAGAATGCAAAACGAAATATTCCTTCACCAAGACCTTGCATAACTTTCATTCCTAAATAGTTATATGGACGAATTAGTTCTACCGCTACACGTCCTTCTTGAATCTCCATCGCAATTTCCCTATCTATATTATTAAAATAAAAGGCACGTGCCATCCACGCAATTGCGATATACGTAGTCATTTGCGAAATAGATAAACTTTCAATGTTCTCTTTTCCGCTATAAATTGCCTGCCATAAAAAATAATACGCACCGATATTAATCGTATAAATTAGAATCCCGCTATAATAGTTTGTGCGATACGCAAGCATCATTAAAAAGCGAATTCGAATCATCTCAATGTACTTACCCATGTTTAATACCTTCTTCATAAATGTTACGAATAATTTCCTCTGTAGACACTTCATTAATTTTTAAATCTTTAATTTGAAAAGCTTGTACTACTTTAGAAATAAGCATTGAAATAATAACTTCTTCATTCGGGATTTTTGCAACCCACGTGTTTTCCTCTTTCGCTTTCGACCAAACGACATGACTATCTGGCATAACCATTGATAAATCCTGATAGGAAACTGGTGCAATAAACTGAAAATGTATTTCTTTCTCTGCTCCCCACTGCGTACGAAGATTATTTAAAGAACCGTCATACATAATATTTCCTTCATCTAGCATGATAACGCGCTCACATAATGCTTCAATATCAGTAATATCATGGGTTGTTAATAAAATTGTTGTTTTATAACGTTCATTCATTTCTTTTAAAAATTCACGTATTTTCAATTTCACAAGTACATCTAGCCCAATTGTTGGTTCATCTAAAAATAATAACGGTGGATTATGAATTAATGCTGCCGCTAATTCACAACGCATTCTTTGACCTAGAGATAACTTTCGAACTGGCTTGTCTAATAAGGGACCAATATCTAACGTTTCAATTACGTGCTCCATATGTTCTTTATACTGAGCGTCTGATACACCGTACACTTTTTTTAATAAACGAAACGATTCTTGTACAGCAATATCCCACCAAAGTTGCGAGCGTTGACCGAAAACAACACCAATTGTTCTTGCAAATTCTTCTCTCTGCTTATGTGGATTCATCCCATTTACTAAAATCTCTCCTGATGTCGGAGTCAAAATCCCCGTAAGCATTTTAATTGTTGTTGATTTACCAGCACCATTCTCACCGATATAACCAACCATCTCACCTTGTTTTACAGTAAAGGATACATCATTTACTGCTGGTACTATTTTATAATTACGATTTAATAAATCGCGAAATGCACCCTTTAAACCCGGACGACTTGAATAGGCTGTAAATTCTTTACGTAACCCTTGTACCTCAATTACCGATTTCATAATCGGACCCCCTTCCTAAATGTCACAACGAATAGTTTACCCAACTGCCTTCTCTATCACAAACAATACGTCTTTTCGAAAAACATGTTAGAATAATACATAGATTTTTGTAAGGAGATGAATTGTAGTGAAATTCACAAAGTCAGAAGCATTACATAAAGAAGCTTTAGAACATATCGTTGGCGGTGTTAATAGTCCTTCTCGTTCTTTTAAAGCGGTTGGCGGCGGCGCTCCTGTTGCTATGGAACGTGGAAAAGGTGCTTATTTCTGGGATGTAGACGGAAATAAATACATCGATTATTTAGCAGCATACGGTCCTATTATTACTGGACATGCTCACCCGCACATCACAAAAGCAATTACAACAGCTGCTGAAAACGGGGTACTTTACGGAACACCAACAGCACTAGAAGTAAAATTTGCAAAAATGTTAAAAGAAGCAATGCCTGCTTTAGATAAAGTCCGCTTCGTAAACTCTGGTACTGAAGCTGTAATGACAACAATCCGTGTTGCTCGTGCTTATACAGGCCGCACAAAAATTATGAAATTTGCTGGTTGTTACCACGGTCATTCTGATTTAGTACTTGTAGCAGCTGGATCTGGTCCTTCTACACTAGGAACTCCTGACTCAGCCGGTGTACCACAAAGTATCGCTCAAGAAGTTATTACCGTTCCATTTAATAATGTAGAAACTTTAAAAGAAGCATTAGATAAATGGGGACATGAAGTAGCAGCTATTCTTGTAGAACCGATTGTTGGAAACTTCGGTATTGTAGAGCCAAAACCTGGCTTCCTTGAGAAGGTGAATGAACTTGTTCACGAAGCTGGTGCACTAGTAATTTACGATGAAGTTATTACTGCTTTCCGCTTTATGTACGGTGGTGCTCAAGATTTACTTGGCGTAACACCAGACTTAACAGCGCTTGGTAAAGTTATCGGTGGCGGACTTCCAATCGGTGCTTACGGTGGTAAGCAAGAAATTATGGAACAAGTTGCTCCACTTGGACCTGCATATCAAGCTGGTACAATGGCAGGAAATCCTGCTTCTATGGCATCTGGTATTGCTTGTCTAGAAGTTCTTCAACAAGAAGGACTTTATGAGAAATTAGATGAACTTGGTGCCATTCTTGAAAAAGGAATTTTAGAGCAAGCTACAAAACATAATATCGATATTACATTAAACCGTCTAAAAGGTGCTTTAACTGTATACTTCACAACAAATACAATTGAAGATTACGATGCAGCACAAGATACAGACGGGGAAATGTTCGGTAAATTCTTCAAGCTAATGCTCCAAGAAGGCGTTAACTTAGCACCTTCTAAATACGAGGCATGGTTCTTAACAACAGAACATACAAAAGAAGATATTGAATATACAATCGAAGCTGTAGGCCGAGCATTCGCTGCTTTAGCGGATAATAAATAATCCCGTCATTAAAAGGAAAAAAGAAAGCACATCTTTCTTTTTTCCTTTTTTCTATTTCATAAATCCCTCATTAATAGTATAATTATTCATAATTATCTGTTTTATTTTTCTTTTATATCCTTACTATCCTTGTATATAAGGCTGCTCAGGCCTTTAATAGTAAGATTATTCTAACTTTAATAAGAGGGGGGATTGACGGATGCTCAATAAAACAAATACATGGACACCGTCTTTATTTCGAGATTATAAAAATGCAGAACATGATGCGTGTGGAATCGTTTCCGTTATGGAGAAACGAAAAATTCCTACAAAAGAAAATATTGACCTTTGTATACAATCACTAGTCAAAATGAATCATCGAGCTGGTTTCATTAATGGTGAAGGAGATGGTATCGGCATTCACATTGATGTCCCAAAAGCACTTTGGAATGAGAAGCTGAAAAATAACGGATACAATCCAACGATTGTGGATCATCCCCACTTTATCGTTGGACATTTTTTTCTAAACAAAAAAGAGAATACCGTTAATCTAAAAAATCATATTCGCACACAACTAAACAACGAAAACCTTGCAATCCTTTTCGAAAGTGACGATGTAATAAATTCCGATGCACTCGGTCCACTCGGTAAACAAGAAGAACCTTTATTTTGGCAAGTTGCTCTTATCGCAGAAAATGAAGTTAAAAATATTGAGCAAACATTATTTTCTGTCACAATGAAAATAGAGGAAAACGAAGCAATTCATGTTGCTTCCTTAAGTCGTGACCATGTTGTATATAAAGTTCTAGGTGCTGGGGATACACTTGTTGCCTATTACAATGATTTACAACACCCACTTATCGCTTCAACTATGACATTAGGACATAATCGCTATTCTACTAATACATTATCTAATTTTTTTCGTGTACAACCATTTAGCGTTCTCGGACATAATGGTGAAATTAACACAATTGCAAAATTACGCGATCAAGCTGAAATGATTCATGTTCCCCTTACTGCTGGGGGCAGTGACTCCCAAGATTTAAACCGCACCTTAGAAACTCTACTTGTTCAATACGACTACAGTTTATTTGAAGCAATGGATATACTATTCCCACCAATTATTAATGAAATTAAACTTTATGAACCGCATTTACAAGATTTATATACGTATATACGTGAAGCATGGGGCCATTTTGCACAAGGTCCAGCTGGCATTATTTCACGTTACAAAGATGAAGCTGTTTTCAGCGTTGATTCCCTTGGACTGCGACCAGTATGGAAAGTGGAAACAGAAAGCTCTTATATTTTCTCTTCTGAACCTGGAGTTGTATCACCAACTGAATATGTAGCAGAACCAAAACCACTCGCTCCTGGAGAAAAGGTCGGCCTAAAGTGGAACGAACAAGATGAGCTTGTACTCTACGAATACGATGACTACCAAACTCAAGTATATAACCATTTAAAAAAACGAGTGGATGTTACCGACTATCATTTGAATTTATCTATCCCTGAAACGAAAGAAATCCAAGGTTTATGTGATTCTATGCAAGTTGAAACGAAGCAATATGTTGCTTTTGGATGGGATCGAGAACATATTCAACTTCTTGAACAGATGGCAACAAAAGGAGTTGAGCCAATTCGCTCACTTGGGCATGACTCACCACTTGCCGCACTCGATACTGATAGACGAAATATCGCTGACTTCATTAAAGAAAGTGTAGCCGTTGTTACAAATCCAGCGATTGATCGTGATCGAGAGGTCGAACACTTCTCTACTCGAACAATACTTGGAGAGCGCCCAAGTTTATTAAGCGGTGCTAAACAGCCATTTTTAGTTGAGATGCTTTCCCCAATTATTTTAGAGGGAAGTGTAGCACAGTCTATTACAGAGGAATTACAGACAATTACGTATGAACAACTTATACAGCTATTCAATACTCATAGCTCTATCGCTACAATCTCTGCTACATTCGCTCCTACCGAAACTTTACAATGCGCCTTAAATCGAATTGGTTCTGAAGCGATAACAGCGGTGAACGATGGAGCTTCCCTATTATTAATAGACGATGCCAATGCCCATCTAAATGGACGGTTATGGATTGATCCGCATTTAGTTACCGCTAAAGTACATCAAATATTAAGCGAAAATAAATTACGCCGAAACTGCTCTCTCGTAATACGTTCTGGTGCCCTTCGCTCCCTACACGATATCGTCACACTGTATGGATTAGGAGCAGATAGTATTAATCCATATTTATTATTTGCAACCGTAAATGACGGGACAAAAACACCCATTACGAATTTATATCATGCACTTAATAAAGGACTGGAAAAAGTCATTTCAACAATTGGAATTCATGAATTACGTGGTTACGGTCGCCTCTATTCTTCTATCGGATTACATGAGGAAATCGCAAATATATTACAAATCACGAATTTCTTCGGTTCAAATAATTTAGCTTTCTCGCTTGAGTCACTTGCTGAAGATGCACAAATGAGAGCGAATGATTATAACGATCCTAAAGTTAGAATACGAAAATCTTTTCATATATTCCCGCGAATTTGGAAAGCAATCGGCGATGTTGCAAAAGGAAATTCTTATGATGATTACCGTGACAAGTTAAGTGAATTAGAAGAAAATAACCCAATCGCAATTAGACACCTTATTCAAACGAAACAAACAAAACATATCATTCCAACTGAAGAAGTGTCCGTCGGCATTCAAAATCATGATTTACCATTTATTATTAGTTCCATGTCATTTGGCTCTCAAAATGAAATTGCCTTTCGTGCATATGCAGAAGCGGCCGACCAGCTAAATATGATTAGCTTGAACGGTGAAGGCGGCGAAATTAAAGATATGATTGGAAAATATCCACATACACGTGGACAACAAATTGCATCTGGGCGATTTGGCGTAAACGCCGAACTACTAAATTCATCAAACTTAATTGAAATAAAAATTGGGCAAGGCGCAAAGCCTGGTGAAGGTGGACATTTGCCAGGTTCAAAAGTAACAGCCAAAATTGCTGAAGCACGTAATGCGACAATTGGCTCTGATTTAATTTCACCTTCTAACAACCATGATATTTATTCCATTGAAGATTTAGCTCAAATGATTACAGAAATTAAAACGGCTAATCAACTTGCAAAGGTAGCTGTAAAAGTCCCTGTCGTTCCTAACATCGGAACAATTGCTGTCGGTATTGCAAAAGCTGGTGCTGATTTTATTAACATTAGCGGATTTGATGGTGGTACAGGTGCTGCACGTATTCACGCATTGCAACATGTAGGTCTTCCTGTAGAAATTGGTGTGAAAGCCGCTCACAATGCTTTATTAGAAGCAAATATGAGACATAAAGTAGAAATTTGGGCTGATGGCGGTATCCGAAGCGTTAATGATGCCTTGAAAATCATGCTCCTCGGAGCAAACCGCATTGGATTTGGTACATTATCTATGATTGCAATCGGCTGTACAACTTGCCGCGGGTGTCATCTAGATACTTGTCATGTTGGAATTGCAACACAAATTGAATCTGAAGCTCAGGCGAAAGAACACGGATTACGCCGCTTCGTCCCGCGCCAATTAGAAAGCGCCGTTGCTGGATTATTACATTTATTCACCACTTTTGGAATAGAACTAAAACGATTAACAGGAAATCTTGGTTATACAAATTTACAAGACATTGTCGGGCGTTCCGATTTACTAGAACAAGTTCGAGGCGAAAATTTATTAAACTTATGTAATTTACTACAAACGATAGAACACCCAGCTGTTACAAAAACGGAACACATGCCGGAAAAACAATTTGAAACAGTTCATTCACCTCATTCAAAAGAACTAGTAGGCGTTGGTGTAGAGCAACGTGTTATGGGTGGTCTAGAATCTTGCTATCGCGTTCGTAGTAAATTATATGAAGACACGAAGCTTGAACCACTTACATTAAAGTATACGAATGGCTCTATTCCCGGAAATGGATTAGGTGCTTACAATAGTGAAAACTTATTTATACACGTAAATGGTGGTGCACAAGATGGTATTGGTAAAACCTCCTTTGGTGGTGGTATTTATATAACGAAAGCAAAAGGGAAAGACGACATATATTATAACGGCTCTGTCGGAAAAGGTTTTGGATACGGGGCACAAAAAGGAGCGTTATACGTTCAAGGTAACGCTGATGCTCGCGCTGGTATCCGCCTCTCTGGAGCAGACATGATAATTGGAGGGCGAATGACAAAGCCACTCCGCGAAAAAGAGCAAGGGAATATAGGATCATACTCTAATATTAAAGGTTTCGCTTTTGAATATATGACAAATGGGCGAGCGCTTGTTTTAGGGGATCCTGGCCCATGGATTTGTGCTGGTATGACTGGCGGTGTTGTTTATTTACGTCATGATTCAAGCTTAGGTTTAACAGAACAGGCCTTAAAAAGAAGAATCGCAAAAGGAGCAAATGTTACGTTACAACCAATTAGTAAAAATGGTGTGCAAGATGTGACTGAGTTATTGCTAGACTATATTCGTGTATTAAATGAGCATGAGCAATACGAGGAAGTTGCTTTATTAACACCGTTACTCGATGATATGCAGTACCAGTTTTTTGAAATTATCCCGAAAAAAGAGCAGGCTGACCCATCTATCTCAACAGAATGATATAGCTAACTTTCATTTTCAAGAATAAATTGACGAAGTACACTTCTCATAGTAATCTATAGTAACAATTTGAAACCTGCTGGCATTCAGCAGGTTTTTTTACTAAAAATTGATGTTTAAAAAGAATTAGGAAAAAGTATAAAATGAATCTCAATTTCTTATTAACGTCACTAAAATATCACTTGCTAACATATTGTAATGAATGTATAGTATCATGTTGTACATTCATTATGACAAGAGAAAGGATCTTATTAAGGGTATGAAACTTGGTGCTCGCATTTTAAAAACGGGTATTGCCATCACATTAGCTTTATTTGCTTGTATTTTACTTCACTTACCGAGTCCGGTATTTGCAGGAATCTCAGCTATATTCGCTGTTCAACCGTCTGTATACCGCTCGTATTTAACTGCTCTTGAGCAAATTCAAGCAAACGTCATTGGCGCGGTATTCGCTATCGTATTTGCTACTGCTTTTGGACATAATCCTTTTATTATTGGATTAACATGTATATTAGTAATTGCGCTTACGTTACAATTACGATTAGAAAACACAATATCAATTGCTTTAGTAACAGTTATCGCCATTATGGAGTATCAGGGCGAAGATTTCTTTAGTTTTGCCTTACTTCGCTTTGCGACGATTATGATTGGAATTATTGCGGCCTCACTTGTAAATTTAGTGTTTATGCCGCCAAAATACGAAACAAAACTATATCATCGTATCGTTGATAATACAGAAGAAATTGTAAAATGGATTCGAATGAATAGCAGGCAAGCTTCTGATTTTACAACGCTAAAAACTGATATTGATCGTATGAAAGAAAAAATGATCAAACTAAACCATTACTATTTGCTGTATAAAGAAGAAAGAAGCTACACGAAAAAAGTACAGTTCGCAAAAATTCGTAAGCTCGTTTTATTCAGACAAATGTTAGCGACGACAAGCCGTGCTTTAAGTACGTTAAAATCATTACATCGTACTGAAAACGAACTGCGCTATATGCCAGAAGAATTTCAGGAATCTATCCAAAACGAACTTGATTCATTAACGCATTATCATGAACAAGTTTTATTAAAATTTATTGGTAAAGCAAAAAAACAACAATCTGTTGAAATGCTGGATGAAGTTGAAACAGGTAAACAAGAATTAATTGATATCTTTATGGATTATCAAAACAAAGACGATGAAGAAGCGTATAAAACATGGCTACATCTCTTCCCTCTTATTTCTGCCATTATTAACTATAGTGAAGAAGTAGAGCATTTAGATTTACTTGTGGATAGCTTCTACACATACCATAAACCAGAAGCAGAACTCAAAATCGACGATAAAAAAGAAGACGAATAAAAAACAGCTCCTTTTACGCTAAAGGAGCTGTTTCTGTTATATGTTGAAGTTGATATAAATTGTAATAAAACCCTCTTTTTTTCATTAATTCTTCATGAGAACCTGTCTCTTTAATTTCACCATCTTCAATGTAAATAATCGTATCCACATGCGTGATCGTCGCCAATCGGTGCGCGATTATAATCGTCGTCCGATCAGCAGCTAACGTCTGAAGCGCCTGTTGAATATATCGTTCATTTTCTAAATCTAAAGCAGACGTTGCCTCATCTAATATAAGTAACGATGGATTCTTTAGAAACACTCGTGCAATCGCTACACGTTGCCTTTGTCCACCAGATAACTTCACACCACGTTCCCCAACTACAGTATCGTAACCATCAGGTAACTCTATAATAAAATCGTGAATTTGCGCAGCTTTAGCAGCTGAAATCACTTCTTCCTCTGAAGCTTTCGGATTTCCATATAAAATATTTGCCCCGATTGTATCGCTAAATAACAAATTATCTTGCAGCACAATTCCAATATGACTACGTAAATTTCTCATATCATACTTCCTGACATCTATCCCATCTACATAAACTGCACCTGAAGAAACATCATAGAAACGAGGGATTAAACTAGCAAGAGATGACTTTCCTCCTCCACTCGCTCCTACAAGTGCTACCTTCTCTCCTGGCACCATAGTTAACGAAAGGTTATGTAATATCTCCTTTTCATCCGAATTGTAACGAAAAGATACATTATCAAATATCACTTCACCACTTAATTTTTTCGTTTGTACCGCACTTGGCACATTGACAATATCATATTTTTCATCTAACAATTCAAACACTCGATCCATCGATGCGAAAGACTGCGTTAATGTTGTAGATGAATTAACAAGGCGACGAAGTGGACTATATAAACTATCCATATATCCGACAAAGGCAACCATAGTCCCTAATGTTAACTGCCCCTGAATCACTTCATATGCTGCAAAGCCAATTACAAGTAACGGGCCTAAATCTGTTAACGTATTTACTGCCGAAAATGTTCTCGCCGTCCAACTCGTATGAGTTAATGCTTTCGTCAAAAATTCATTATTTCTTTTTTCAAACTGCTTCCCCTCATACTCTTCTAACGCAAAGCTACGTGTCACTTGCATCCCTTGAATACGTTCATGTAAATACCCTTGCATCGTTGCTAATGCTTGTGAACGCTCCTTCGTCAATTTACGAAGACGCCCGAAAAAATATTTCACTGCCACTACATAAATAGGTAAAATTAATAGCGCAACAAATGTCAATTTTACATTCATAGAAAACATAACAATAATAGCGATAGCAATTGTTGCCGTATCTAACCAAACATTCATCAAACCAGTAATTACAAAGTCCTTCGTTTGTTCTACATCATGGATGACACGTGAAATAATCTCCCCCGTTTTTGTATTCGAATAATAGCGTAAACTCAACTTTTGCAAATGACTAAAAATATGCTTCCGCAAATCATACAGTATTGTATTTGCGATACGCTGCGCGAAATATTGACGATAATATTCAATCGGCGGTCTTAATACTGCAAAAATAAAAAAAGCAATCCCAATCGCTGTTACTAGTTGGGACGTTTTATCTTGAAGTGAGCCCGCGCCTTGAATTACATCATCGATAATATATTTTAATAACCACGGCATAATAAGCGGGATACCAAACTTTACTAGGCCAATAATAATTGTAATAGCAATAAGCCATCGATATGGTTTAACAAATTGCAAATATCTTTTTATACCTTGCACATAATCCCCCCTCTAATAGGACAAACCTGCCGGGAAATCCCCTGCAGGTTTGTTTTAATTTCTGTACATTAAATATCTTTCATACCACATATCTACGAAATCAGGCGCGAATGGCCCTTTTCTCTGATGAATCCATTGTGTTAATTGTGCTACATTTCGTTTTAAAATAGTATCAATAACAGGTGGATACTGCATAATTTGGCTATGCTTTTCATACTCATCTTCATCTAAAAGCGTATATGTCATATCTGGATACACTTTAATATCTAAATCATAATCAATGTACTTCAATGCTTCGGAATCATATGCAAAAGGTGAGCTTAAATTACAATAATAATATACTCCCTCTTCCCTTAACATTCCAATCACATTAAACCAATAGTTTGCATGAAAATAACAAATTGCTGGTTCACGAGTAATCCATGTTCGGCCATCTGATTCCGTCACTATTGTACGATCATTTGCTCCGATCACAAGACTCTGTGTCCCTTTTAAAATTGTTGTCTCTTCCCACATTCTATGAATGGAGCCATTATGTTTATAACTATGTATTTGTACTTTTTCTCCTTCTTTGGGAAATCCCATATATGCTCCCTTCTTTCAACTGCAAATGCCCTTTGAACTGCATCCACTTTTTTTCTATTATAACTTTTTTGTCGAAATTTTAAAACTAAAGCGACAAGACTCTATTTTTCACACTGAATACCATATCCTTAACCTTCTTAGGAAATGGAGCCAAACGAGGAAATGAGAATAAAAAAAGCCCTTCCTTATTTCCATGTAAAGAAGGACCTTTCATCTGAAGGCAACGGTATATCTTATCCTAAATTTGAAATCATTTTTTCAGTTTCAAAAGATTGAATCACACTATTTGTTTGCTCTTCAAATTTCTCATGTAATAGCTTAAGTGCTACTTCTGTTCTATATATTTCTTGGCGGATAAAATGTAATTCCTTTTTATCGCACGTATCCTTTTCACTCATTTCAATTTGCTGATACTTCTCTAGATGAGCTTGTAACTTTAACAACTCATCCATCGTTTCCAATTGCTCTCCTACCAACTTATCAAAATCGTTCATTACTTACCCCCTTTTAGACTTATTTATCAGTTATTATTCCTCATTACATATTTCTAATCTTTTACTTCCTTCTCCTTTGACTACATTTGTTGACTTATTAGAAGTTATGTCGTTCACTTTCTATTCATTACAATGACCTAAGCACAAAGAAAACACTTCTCTCGAATTAGAGAAGTGTTTTTCTTTCATTACTGATTTGAACTAGAAGATTGTGATTGTTTTGCAGCTGATTGTGCATTTTGTTTTTTCACGGCATGCACGTCTGTTTCAGTTGCAAATTCTGTACCATAACTAGCGTTTGCACTTTGTGCACCAGAAGCTTGTGCTTTCTTTGCTTCTGATTGTGCGTTTGCTTGTTTTACTGCTTGTACATTTGTTTCAGTCGCAAACTCTGTACCATAACTAGCATTTGTACTTTGAATGCTAGCACCAGAAGTTGCCTTGTTATAACCTTGTTGTTTTTTACTCATCTTTCTCACCTCCACAATCAATAATGTAACCAATTCAACTAGAAGCTATCCGTAATTTTCTTTTAAAAAAATTCCGCATATATCTCTTGTTACTCATTCAAACTATAGAAAATGGAGGTGGAAATATGTATATAGGACGCGATATGACTGAACTAACGATGGTTTCAAAAAACGAATGGAAAGAAGATGAATTAGCTTATTTTCATCATTCATTACAACAGATTTTGCCCTATTTAAATGCGGAAGGGCAAAGTATTTATAAAGAAATTGTAATAGAAATCGAATCAAGGGGTGGCTTACAAGAAGGTGATGCTAGTTGGACTCATGGGACAAAAATTTCTTACGATTAAAAAAGTGTTCCCAATCTAGGGAACACTTTTTTGTTTATTGCATTGTAATTTTCTCAACACAACTCTCATAAATCGTACGATGTGATTTCGAGAAAGGTAACTGCTCAAATGCTTCTTTCGATACAAATTTTAATGTATCTGTTTCAACAATATCACCAGTTACTTTTCCGTAAAATACGAATATATCCCAGGTGCGATGTGTAAACGTATGTTGTACATTCATTGCGTATTCTTCAATAGAAATCGAAAGCTCAAATTTTTCTTTCATATAATCTGTAAGCTGCTCTTTCTGACTTCGAATCCCTTCGCCAAGTTCAATATTCGGAAACTCCCACATATTAGCTAACAAACCGGTACTTGGACGTTTATTAATGACGTAACGACCATCTTCCGTTTGAAGTACTCCTGCAACAATCGGTACCATTGTAGGAGCCTTCGCTTTACTTTTTACTGGCAATTCCTTTTGAACGCCTTCAGCATATCCTCTGCAATGCTCACGTACCGGACAAAGTAAGCATGCTGGATTTTTCGGAATACAAATCAGTGCACCTAATTCCATCAAGCCTTGATTAAAATAAGATGGATTTTCAGCCGAAATAATTTCACGTACAATCTCTTCGAACACTTTTCTGGTTTTCGGTTTTGCAATGTCATCCCATACTGATAAAATGCGAGATAATACACGCATAACATTTCCATCAACTGCCGGCTCTGGTATACCATATGCGATACTTAAAATAGCACCTTTTGTATATGGTCCGACTCCTTTTAATTTTTCAATTTTCTTTACATCACTCGGTACTATCCCGCCATATGCTTCTTTTACTTCTTTTACAGCCGCATGTAAATTTCGCGCTCTAGAATAATACCCTAAACCTTCCCATGCTTTTAATACTTCTTCATCATCAGCATTTGCCAAAGCTTCTAGAGTAGGAAACTTCCCCATAAAATTCGCGTAATATGGTTTTACAGCTTCTACCCTTGTTTGCTGCAACATAATTTCCGAAACCCAAACACGGTATGGATCTTTATTTTTACGCCACGGTAAGTCGCGTTGCTCTTTTTCAAACCAACCAATTAAATCATTTTGAAACTGCTCTATGTTAAAGTTATTTAATATTTCAAGTGTCAAACTTGATCCTCCTCATTTTTTTGCATATAAGTACTATTATAAAGATTTTAGGAAAAAATTTAAGTAAGATGACATAGGAAATAGAAGGCAAAGGACTTGAGGTATCGAATAAAAAGAGTTACATTAATAAAAAACGGAGGTGGATTTCTATGGACACAGCCACTCACCTTGTTATGGGGGTTACTCTAGGCAGTTTGGCCACGTTAGATCCAGCCATAGCTCAAAGTGATATTGGGCCACAAGCAGTTATGCTTGCTACAATTGCCGGTTCCAATATTCCTGACATCGATACAGTTTTAAAATTGCGTAATAACGCTAAATATATAAGAAATCATCGCGGGATTACTCATTCCATTCCTGCAGTAATTCTTTGGTCATTCCTTATAAGTGGTATCTCTTTCGCCTTCTTTTCAGACGCTCCATATTTGCATCTACTACTTTGGTCATTTATTGCCGTCTTTCTTCATGTCTTTGTAGATATTTTCAATGCCTACGGTACACAAGCATTACGGCCCTTCACAAAAAAATGGGTAGCGCTCGGCATCATTAATACATTTGATACCGTCATTTTCTTTATCCATATACTTGCGATTGCTTGTATGCTCGTCGGTTCCCATAAAGGGTATACTGCCTTAGCAGCGTATATATTGATGATTGTTTACTATATCGGGCGGATTATGATGCACAGAAATATACGTAGCGTCGTATATAAACGTTTCAATAACGTTGAGAAGATAATCATTTCTCCTTCTTATCGATTTTATCATTACCATTTAGCAATCGTTACAACTGATTATTACTACGTGGCTAGATGGCATCGTGGTAATATTATGGTATATGATAAGTTCGATCGGGTACCGTTCCCAGATAATGCTATTATGCGCGCTGCTAAACAAGACGAAAACATCTCAGCATTTCTATCTTTCTCCCCTGTGTATCGCTGGGACATTTTCGATTATGATCATTATTACGAAGTTCGATTCATTGATTTGCGATATCGCAGTAAAGATTATTATCCATTCGTTGCAATCGTTCAACTCGATCACAATTTAAATATTATTAGTTCCTATACAGGATGGATTTTTAGTGAAGAAAAACTCCGAAAAAAACTGGAATTACTTCCACATTAAAAAAAGCGACTTAAGTCGCTTTTTTTAATGTTTCAAATGATCTTCTTGATTGATTAAATGGCTATATTTCGGATTATTTGTACGCATTTCATGAAGACGCGCTCCATGATTATTAATCCATGTTCTTACAACTTGTTCAGTCATTTCTTCTCCTTGATAACGACCTGATTTTGCATAAGTTGTTTGAAAATCTTCCCACAGTAATTCAACCCACGCACGAGCTTGTGCGTAAGAAAGCTTGTCATTTTTGTCTAATAGTTCTTTTGTTAATGCTTCATAAATATCATTCATGTTCTAGTCTCCTTTTACCTTTTTATCCCTTCATTTCTAAAGGATAGTTTCTTCAATTTTGCACATTCTATAATTGATACTTCTTAAAGAGGTATCAACTGATGATGAGGAGGGCGTTCGCAATGGGTAAACAAGCCGAATTTTGGTCTGAATCAAAAAACAACAGCAAAATCGACGGTCAACCGAAAGCGAAATCACGCTTCGCTTCGAAACGACCTAACGGCACAATTAACACGCACCCACAAGAACGTATGCGTGCTGCAAATCAGCAGGAAGAATAATACAAATTAAAGTAAATTAACTTCCTACACGAGGTGATAAAGATGAGCTACCGTGATCGCTTAGATAGTCGTTCTGAATTATTTAACCATACGTGGACTCGTCCGAAACATGCAAAAGCGCAAGTTAACGGACAGACGCAACAAACCCAGTCTCTCATTATATTGGCGAATGAATGTAAAAAACGCCAATTTTAGAATCTCCTATCTCCTGTAACGCCTACCAAAGATGAAAACCAGAGAGATATTCGCTCTCTGGTTTTTATTTTTCTTGCAATAAAGAAATTGGTATTCCAATTTCTTCATTATCATTTTGCTTATGTCCCCAAGCAAATACCCCGTTGAAATACGTAATTTCAAATAATATACCAGGTTCTTCTACCAATTCATATGTCTCACCAATATGAAATTTGTTTATATCAGTCATATAAGCACGAGCCATTGCCATCTTTCTCATTAATACATCGAACTCATTTACAATACCAAGCTGCTCTGCCTTTATTGCTTGCTCTTTCAAACCCCCAATTTCTTCTCTTAGCTCATGTGGTGTCATTTCACTGTAGCGCTTTGGCATATTCATCTTATTCCCCTCATCCCTCTTCGCGTTTCATTTGCAAAAATATCTCTATCTCATCGATAGAGAATCCTTTGCGATATAACGCTTGTTTCATCTTATTTTCAAATGTCCAGCCATCATACTTCTTATATTTCTCATAATATTTATTCCCATGATAGTGTAACGCTTCTTGTTGCTGTTCGTCATCTTTTTCGTCTTTCAATTCTTCCAAACAAATTTGAATCACATCTCTAGAATATCCTTTACGAACAAGCATTTCGTCTAACTTTAGCTTCATTTGTAAAAAGGAATGTTTTTGATAAGATCTTTTCTTCTTTTCTATAAGAAGTAAAGCATTCTCAATTTGCTTTTCCTTCGGATACTCTTGTAAACTATGCGTAATAATTAGATCCTGAACACCTTTATTTAACAACTCTCTTTTAATAACAGTGGGACCTTTTCGATTCACATTACTTTGCGTTCTCGTATATAAAACAGCGTACTCTTTATCATTAATATATCGGTCATGTAATAATTTCGAAACGACTTCAGAGATGATGGCCTGTCCCACTTCTTTTTTTCGTAAAAAATCTTCTATTTCTTGTTTCGTTCTCATTTGATAGGATAAATAGGAGATCGCTTGTAAATATGCTTTTTGTACCTCTTCATTGTACAAAATATTTCCTAACGCTATTTCATCAATTTCTAAGCCCTTTTGTAATCCGTGTTTTATTAAGATTACTTCATTCACACTAAACCCGTACTCTTCACCTTGACCTTTATCAATATAAATATTAAACCGTTCTTTCAATCGTTTTTGCACTTCTATTTTTGTAATGACAGCCATACTCTCACCTCTCTATTATTTTAACATAGTCAAGGAACGTTTTTGCTTTTCAAGAATATATATAATGAGGAGGAAATAATTGTGAAAATCGCAATTTCTGGTGGTACCGGCTTTATCGGTACATACCTTTCTACTTTTTTTATTCAAAAAGGATATAATGTTTACATTCTTACTCGAAACAAAACTACTGAAACTTCACATCCTAACCTTCAATACGTACAATGGACACCAGATTTACAAACCTTCCCCCTCTCCTCTATTGATGTAGTTATTAATCTAGCTGGAGAGTCTATTAATAGTAGATGGACAAAGAAACAAAAGGAAGCCATTTTAAACAGTAGAATCCAAACAACAAAAGGACTCATTAAACAATTACAAAAACTAAATACAAAACCAAACACATTTATTAACGCAAGTGCTATTGGATACTATGGAACGTCTGAAACTGAGTCTTTTACAGAACAGCATGAGATTCCTGGAGATGACTTCTTAGCAAATACAGTATATTCATGGGAACAAGAAGCATCTAAAGCTCGTTCTCTTGGAATACGAACAATCTACGCAAGACTTGGAGTTGTATTAGGCACAGACGGAGGAGCTCTTCCAAAAATGCTACTCCCCTATCAATTCTATATCGGAGGTACAGTTGGATCTGGAAACCAATGGTTATCATGGATTCATATAGACGATGTCGTTCGCATGATTGATTTCATCATACACAAAGAAGAAATTGATGGACCTCTTAACATTACAGCTCCCCAACCTATAAGAATGAAGGCGTTTGGAGAAACCATTGCAACTATAATGAAAAAACCTCATTGGTTACCCGTCCCTTCATTTTTGCTTCATGCTTTATTAGGTGAGATGAGCATACTTGTACTAGAAGGGCAACATGTATTACCTAGTAAAGCAATTAAACATGGGTATCAATACACATTTCCAGCAATAGACCATGCATTACAAAATATACTTTCGCATACAATGTAGTACTTCTAAAACACTGTGTTACAGAGGGCCCTTTCCAAACTTTCATTTTCTAGAATCCGGAGCATTATTACACAAATAATCTTTCAGTTACTTTCCCTTAAATTCCATTAACATTGTAAAGTAACAGAAATGAGGTATCTATGAAAATATTGCTCAAACAAGCCATTGTCTATCCTATTACATCCCAAAAATTTCAAGGGGATGTACTCGTTATAGGAGAAAGAATTGCTGAGGTCAAGCCTTCCATTCAACCTACTCAAGATATGACAGTTATAGACGCTCGTGCTCTTCATCTCTTACCTGGATTTATTGATGTCCATACTCATCTTGGTCTCTATGATGAAGGTACTGGTTGGGCTGGCAATGATGCAAATGAAACATCTGAAGTTTCAACACCACATATCCGTTCTTTAGACGGAATCCACCCTTTAGATATTGCATTTCAAGATGCTGTACAAAATGGAATTACAACTGTTCACGTTATGCCAGGAAGTCAAAACATTATCGGTGGTACTACTTGTGTAATAAAAACAGCTGGAACTTGTATTGATCATATGATTATTCAAGAACCTGCTGGCTTAAAGATTGCCTTTGGAGAAAATCCTAAAAAGGTCCATAGTAATGGAACAAAAGAGTCTATTACACGTATGGGAATTATGGGATTACTTCGGGAATCATTTTATGAAGCACAGCACTATGGGCATGAAGCTGATTTTCGAATGCTTCCTATTTTAAAAGCATTACGCCGCGAAATACCCGTACGTATCCACGCTCACCGAGCAGATGATATTAGTTCTGCTCTACGCTTTGCAAAAGAGTTCAATCTCGATTTACGTCTTGAACATTGTACAGAAGGACATTTTATTGTTGAAGAGCTTTCGAAACACAATTTGAAGGTTTCAGTTGGCCCCACTCTTACACGTCGTTCTAAAATCGAACTTAAAAACAAAACATGGGATACTTACCATATATTATCGAAAAATGGAGTGGAAGTTTCTATAACAACGGATCACCCTTATACACCAATTCAATATTTAAATGTTTGTGCTGCTGTCGCAGTAAGGGAAGGATTAGACGAAAAAACTGCACTAGAAGGAATCACTATATTTCCAGCACGAAATTTACGTTTAGAGGATAGAATTGGAAGCATTGAGGTTGGAAAAGACGCTGATCTCGTGTTATGGACTCATCATCCTTTCCATTATTTAGCCAAGCCTGTACTAACCATGATTGATGGAAAAATAATTTACAAAAAAAATAAAAAAAACTAGTTTATTTTTTTGACTAGATAAAGTATTATACGATTATAAACTGAATGAAACCATAATCAATTTGTGTCGTGATTATCATTTTCAAATTGATGAATGGGGAAGGCAAATGGTGCGCCACCAGCGTTAGAAACTGGTTCTAGTGGGTTCGATTCCCACCCCGAAATTTTTTAAAGATTGATATAAAAATTTCGAGGGTGGGGTGTTTTTTCGTCATGCTACCCTCGTGTGAGGAGGAGTTAGTGTGTTGAAAAAACGCGACTTACACGACAGCCACGTTCTATACGAGTTAATGGTGGATCCAGCTGTCTTCCCTTTTGTGCGTCAAAAGGCTTATTCTTATGAGGAATATTTATTTCTAACAAAACAAACGATTGAAGCTGAAGAGCGTGGGGAATTAATTTCACGCACAATTTTAGATGAATGGGGTAACCCTATCGGAACAATTACTTTATTTGATGTGCAAGAAAAAGCCGGATTTCTCGGAACATGGCTTGGCAAACCTTATCATGGAAAAGGCTATAATAAGTTGGCGAAAGATTCATTTTTCAGCGAACTTTTCTATGAATTAGATATTGAAACAATCTTTATGCGTATTCGTAAAATAAATATTCGTTCTATTAAAGCTGCCGAAAAACTACAATATGTAAATCTAGCAAACGAAACAAGAAAAGCCGTTTATGATGAAATTAACGCAAATGAAGAAGTATATAACTTATATGAAATTCCAAAAGATCAATATACACTTGCTACAATGCGAGATACAACGTTCCAAGATGCTCACCAATTAAAAGAAGCATAATCTAAATTTTTAGAAAAAATAATTAATCATTAACATTTTGCAATATACGTATATCACTCCATGTCTTTGGAAACGATAGATAGTGACTTTAGGACACGAGGTGATTTGTAATGGATAAAAAGAAACGTGACAAAGCAAAAAACACATTATCTAGTACACAAGAAGTTCTCTACCAACGAGAATTTCGCAAAGCAGATCGCGCAGCGGGTTATCGCTCGAAAAGTATTTAAAGTGAGAATGAATAATTAGAAGTTTCCCCCCTAATTATTCATTCTCATTACATATTTTTTCTACGTGATAGAATAGACAAAAAGGTTCCTTATAAATAAGGAACCTTTTTTATGTGGATAACGTTATCCACATAATTTATAGAATTGTGAATAAATTCTATAAACCCTTCACAAATTTATATGCTGTAACGCATAGTAAATGTTAGAATTGTGGATATTTTTCTAAAAATTGTGGACAATGTGGATATAGTTGTTAATATTTCGACTTTACTGTTTAATGAAAGCGCAATCTTCATGTGGATAAGTTACTAATTTATCTTATAAAACAATAAAGAACCCTCTTTAAACATATAAAAGAGGGTTTCATATTAAGTAAATAATTGTGCAAGAGCAGGTGATTTAATAGGTATATGATTCGGTTCTACATGATTTTCTGCCAAAATTGTATCCACAATATGACCCGCTGGCTCTGGACGATAAATGCTTTTCATCGCTTCTTTCATTTGAAGAAGCTTCATATCATCTTGTAATAACGCCTCTGTTTTTGCAAAAACCTCACTATCATCACGAATGACAACTGCAGCTCCTTTTCTTTCAAAGTACATCGCATTTTCATTTTCTTGTCCTGGAACAGGCTTATATAAAATGACAGGTACTTGCAATGCTGCCGCTTCGCTTAACGTAATACCGCCTGGCTTTGTAATCATACAAGAAGTAACACGGAATAGTTCATCAATATTTTCAACATAACCAAATACTTTTAATGCATCAGAATTTTTTTCCTGTAACCCTAATAAATCCTGTTTTAACGCTTCATTTTTCCCACAAACGACAACTACTTGTAAATCAGGTACTGACATAAATGATTGGCATAGTTCTTTTACACTTCCTAATACCCCATGAGCACCTGCTACAATTAGTAAAATCTTTTTATTCTTACATAACTGATATTTATTATATATAATGTCTGGATTGATCTTTAGCTCAAAACTACTACGAATCGGAATTCCGGTTTCAACAATTTGCTCCGCAGGCACACCAATATCAATCATAACTTTTTTCACGTGATCAGTTGCTACAAAATAACGATCTACTTCCCGATGAATCCATATTTTGTGCACACAAAAATCCGTTAATACGTTATAAACAGGGATTGAAATACCTGTTTGCTTTTTTAACTCTGGTACAGCTATGATTGGAAAGGTATTAATAACAATATCCGGTTTCTCTGCTTGTAAAAGTAATTTCAAACGTTTTCTTCCAAAATTCGCATACCAAGATGCTATTTTTTTATCATAAATTTTTTCTACGCCATAATAAAACAAGCGGTATAATTCTTTTCCTATTGTATAACTTTTTAAATATAAATATTTTGTAATATCGGTTATAACTGGATGTGATTCTCCGAACAGATCGCATACAATTACATCTTTAATTCCTTTTTGGCGAAATGTTTGTTCTAATGTTTTCGCTACTTGCACATGACCATTACCGTAATGTGCAGTTAATATTAAAACCTTGGGGTTTTTTATCAAACAAATCCACTCCTAGCTTATTGTTTCTCCATATTGCATATACGACAATAGGAAAAACATTTTCCTTAAAAATTACATAAACAGATTCTAATACTTCTCTTTCAGCTATGTACCTGTCGTGGATATGCAAAGCATATAAGATTGACCCCTTAATCCTATCTGTGCTCATATCTTTACATTATACTTTCCTATAAGAGCTTTCGCAATAACTTACAAATGTTCTCTATTCCATGATACTCACTCTTTTACTTCTTAATTCTTTTTACTATTTTGATTTCCCTTTACAATTATGTAAATTTCTCCACTTATTCCTTACAAAAATATGGATATTCTATTTTCAGTATACTCTTTTCTATATATATACTCTAGGGTTTATTGTCAAGAAAGCAAAAAGCCTAATCCAATATTTGGATTAGACTGCTTGTAAAATATGTCTTGCTTGTTCTACATTTTTTTCAGTAGGCGGTTCTACATTCGCGAGTGGATACTTATGCCCAAGTGCTTCCCATTTATATACACCAAGCTTATGGTATGGTAGCACTTCAACTTTCTGAACATTAGACAGGCTTTGAATAAAGCTAGATAATTTTTGTAGATCCTCTTCATTATCAGTAATACCAGGAACTAATACGTGTCGTACCCAAATCGGTTTATTTTTATCTGATAAATAACGAGCAAATTGTAAAATATGTTCATTTGGTTTTCCTGTTAATTTACGATGTTTCTTTGAATCAATATGTTTCAAATCCAATAAAACTAAATCTGTGTAATTCATTAAAATATCTAGCTTATTTTGGAATTCTGGTTCTTCAGAATAACAACCACCCGAAGAATCAATTGTTGTATGAATTCCAACTTCTTTACATTTCTTAAATAACTCAATTAAGAAATCTAGCTGTAATAATGGTTCCCCACCACTAACTGTTATACCGCCTCCGGAAGCTTCAATAAAAGGAAGGTAACATGTCACATCCTGCATTACTTCTTCGACTGTTATTTCTTTTCCTTTACCGATCTCCCACGTATCAGCATTATGACAATATTGACAACGTAATAAACACCCTTGTGTAAATATGACATAACGAATTCCTGGGCCATCAACAGTACCACAAGACTCTACAGAATGAATTCTTCCTTTTACCATTTTACTTCCTCCTTTATTGAAACAGCCTCCCTCTGCTATTTATAAAATGCAGAGGGACACTTTTTCACTTACATGCTTTCATGCATTGTACGGTTAATTACATCAATTTGTTGTTCACGAGTTAATTTAATAAAGTTTACAGCGTAACCAGATACGCGAATTGTTAATTGTGGATATTTCTCAGGGTGTTCCATTGCATCCATTAATGTTTCACGGTTAAATACGTTAATATTTAAGTGATGGCCTTCTTTTACTGCATAACCATCAAGCATTGATACTAAGTTACGTACTTGTACATCATCTTCTTTACCAAGTGCTTTTGGAATAATAGAGAATGTATTAGAAATACCATCTTGTGCATCTTCATATGGTAATTTAGCTACAGATAATAATGAAGCTAATGCACCTTTTGTATCACGTCCATGCATAGGATTCGCACCTGGTGCAAATGGTTCTCCAGTACGGCGACCATCTGGAGTGTTACCAGTTTTCTTACCATATACAACGTTAGATGTGATTGTTAAGATTGACATTGTATGAACAGAATTTCTATATGTTTTATGTTTACGAAGTTTATTCATAAATGTTTTCACCAGATTTACAGCGATTTCATCTACACGGTCATCATTGTTACCGTATTTAGGGAAATCTCCTTCGATTTCAAAGTCAACTGCAATTCCATTTTCATCACGAATTGGTTTTACTTTTGCGTGTTTAATTGCACTTAAAGAGTCTGCTACTACAGATAGACCCGCGATACCTGTTGCCATTGTACGCAGAACATTTGTATCATGAAGTGCCATTTCAATACGCTCATAGCTATATTTATCGTGCATGTAGTGAATAACATTTAATGTGTTTAAATATAGACCCGCTAACCATTCCATTGTCATATCAAACTTATGCATAACTTCTTCATAATCTAATACTTCAGAAGTAATCGGTGCGTACTCAGGACCAACTTGTGCTTTAGATTTTTCATCTTTACCGCCGTTAATCGCATATAATAATGCTTTTGCTAAGTTTGCACGTGCGCCGAAGAACTGCATTTGTTTACCGATTCTCATTGCAGATACACAACAAGCAATTCCGTAATCATCGCCGTAGTCAGCACGCATAATATCATCATTTTCATATTGAATTGCTGATGTTTTAATAGACATTTTCGCACAGTAGTTTTTAAAGTTCTGTGGTAATTGTTTAGACCAAAGAACTGTTAAGTTTGGTTCTGGAGCTGGTCCTAAATTATCTAATGTATGCAAGAAACGGAATGAGTTCTTTGTTACTAATGGACGACCATCTAATGCCATACCACCGATAGACTCTGTTACCCAAGTTGGGTCACCAGAGAATAATTCATTATAATCAGGTGTTCTTGCAAATTTCACAAGACGTAATTTCATAATGAAGTGATCCACAATTTCTTGTACGTCTTCTTCTGTTAAAGTACCATTTGCTAAATCTCTTTCAATATAAATATCTAAGAATGTAGAAGTACGTCCAAGACTCATTGCAGCTCCGTTTTGCTCTTTAATTGCTGCAAGATATGCGAAGTATAACCATTGAAATGCTTCTTGTGCAGTTGTTGCTGGCTTAGAAATATCAAAGCCATGAGAAGCAGCCATTTGTTTTAATTCTTGAAGTGCACGCATTTGCTCAGATAACTCTTCACGTAAACGCATTGTATCTTCGCTCATTACACCGCCAGTTAAATCTAAATCAGCTTTTTTCGCTTCAATTAAATGATCAATACCATATAACGCTACGCGGCGGTAGTCACCGATAATACGTCCACGTCCGTATGCATCTGGAAGACCAGTAATAACGCCTGATTTACGTGCATTTCTCATTTCTGGTGTGTATGCATCGAATACACCTTGGTTATGAGTTTTTCTCCAATCTCTAAAAATACGACTAAGTTCTTTATCCATTTCGTATCCATAAGATTCACAAGCTTGTTCCGCCATACGAATACCACCATATGGTTGTAAAGAACGTTTAAATGGTTTTTCAGTTTGGAAACCGACTACTTTTTCAATATCTTTATTTAAATATCCTGGTTCATGTGATGTGATAGAAGAAACAATTTTTGTATCCATATCAAGAACGCCACCGTTTTCACGTTCTTTTGTTGTTAAATCCATTACTTGATCCCAAAGTTGTTTCGTTGCTTCAGTTGCCCCCGCTAAGAAAGATTCATCTCCTTCGAAAACGTTTACATTATTTAAAATGAAATCGCGAACATCAATCTCTGCTTTCCATTTTTCACCTTTAAAGTTTTCCCATGCGTTTTTAACATTTTCTAATACTTGAGTCATCCTAATCTCCTCCATTTTTGATTAGTACAGGACTAAGATTTTTTATATAACAGCTTACACACTTAGAATACTACTTTTTGGTGAAAGTGAACGAAATAGTTGTGACATGTTTGTGAAATATTGAGCAAACTACTATATGTATAGTGTTAACTTCATTTGAAAGTCTTTAAAATTAACCCTTTCCTTAATTGTATTTTTTTGGTATTCTTATATACGAGTCCTATTTTGTAATATAAGAACAATACCCATTGTAGAGCTGTAATACTCTTATCTCCTAATCTGTTATAGTTTTTATAACAGAGCAAAAAAGTGTACATATGTTGTACACTTTTTTTGTTACCTATAAAATATCCCTTTTTCTATTTCCATCATGGAATCCCCCACGACTGCCTGTTAATACAATTAATTGCTCTAACCCTTCTATATGATCACCAATAATTCGGAGTACAGCTGGCGGATGACCTATTTTTGCAAAATGTTCACTGGGACGAATACGGTTCATCTTATCGACCTCAACACGACTTACACATGCAACTTCAAATCCTGAAAGAATAGCTTTCACTTGGGCTACACACGGTGCCAGTAAAGACCGATACCCAATTCCTTTCAAACATTTCTGGCTAAACGCATTAGGCACAGCAATAAGAGAGCCTACGCCTAAATCTTTTCTATCACAAGCTAAATTTAATGCGTATTTAAATGCAGTTACAAGATGAAGCGGTACTCTTAAATCTAAATAATGATTTAGATCATTTAATGCGACATCCATTCCATCTGCAATAGCTTTGGCAAAAGGATATAGCTCATTCGCTGGAATAACAAAATCGCCGTCTATAAATAACACAATTTCTCCTTTTGCAAAATACGTTCCAAGTGAGCGCCCCACATCATTTCCGAGCGCTTCTTTATATACAATTGTCGTTGCTCCCTTGTCTTTTGCAATCGTTGCAGTCTTATCAGACGAACCATTTACTACAACGATGATTTCAAAAGGTTCAATTTTGCGAAGCTCTTCTATAACGTTTCCAATTGTTTTCTCTTCATCTTGTACAGGAATAATGACCGATAATTGCTTTTCTTTATACAACTTAGATGTAACGCCCCACCCTTGATAAAAATCTTCAAAATCTAAAGTATGATAAACACTTTCTCTTTTCCTATTTCCATCATGATATCCTCCGCGCCCATCGCTGTCTACTATTTGCTCTGCTACAGCTTCTATATGATCACCTATCATTCGTTTTTCGGATTGAGAAAGGCTTGTGCCGTATGCAGCATGCTCGGTCGGCCGGAATTTATTCGGCGTAATAACATCAATTGCGCAATGACGACTAATTCTCCATTCGCTTTGTACTAGGCGTAAATGAGCTACAATAGGATTAACAAAACATTCATATCCAATGCTTTGTACAACTTCTTTCGTTAACGCATGCGGTACAGCTAATAAAGAATCAACTTTTAATTCTTCGCGCTCTAATATTGCATTTAATATTTGGCGCCATACTGTAATAGAATTAGGTTTTTGCCTTTTTAAAAATACTGCGTCCAAATTATTTAAAACTACATCTGCCTGATTGTATAAAATCGGATTAAGAAATAACTGTAATTTTGAAGTTTGAATAGCAAAATCACTATCTATAAATAGTAGTACATCACCTATAGCTTCTTTGACACCAGCTGCACGTCCAACATCATTTCCAAGCTTCTCTGTATACCGCAGTACTTTACATCCTAAATGCTCAGCAACTGTTTCTGTACCATCAGTACAACCATTTGCTACTACAATAATCTCTAATGGATTTAATCCTTTTACCGATTGAATAACGTCTGAAATCGTATCGATTTCATTACATGCAGGAATAATAACAGATAATGACTTAGCCATTGTCTTCTTCACGAAACCACTTAATTGTTTCCTTCAATCCGTTTTCCCACGTTACTTTCGCCTGAAATTGAACAAGCTCTTTTAATTTTGTTACGTCTGGTCTTCTATTTGGAATTTCTTCAAAACCATGTGGATATACTTCTTCAAAAGGTACTTGTACAATCTTTGAAGAAGAATCCGTTAATTTTTTAATGACCTCTGCTACTTCTTTTATACTTTTTTCATTCTCAGAACCTATATTAATAATCTCACCATTTACCTTTTCATCCATAGCTCGAATCGTTGCCTCTACCGCATCACTTACATACGTAAAGCAACGTGTCTGCTTTCCATCTCCATATACGAGAATGTCTTCACCTTGCAGGGCCGCACTAATAAATCGCGGGATTACCCCTGCATATGGACCATCTTTCGCTCTTGGACCATAAATATTAAAATAACGAACAATCGTTACAGGTAAACCTTCTAATGCGTATCCTAAACATAATGTTTCTTCTAATGTTTTACACACTGCATAACTCCAACGTATTTTAGAAGTTGCCCCGTATAATCGATCCCCCTCTTCAGAAAAGGGTGGCTTTGCCTTACCATATACTTCTGAAGTAGAAGCAAAGACTACTTTCTTCTTTCCTTTTAGCGCTGCTTGTAAAATGTTTCTCGTTCCATCAAAATTCGTTTCAACGAGCTCTATACTCTTTTCCATTGTCGTTTTCACACCTAAAATTGCTGCTAAATGAAACACGACATCATGTTGGTTTACTAGTTCATAAATAGAATTTTTGTCTAAGACACTTATTGGAATAACCCGAATTTCTTTCATTAACTCATCATGATATTTATTTTTCCCTTTATAGAAGTTATCCACAATCGTGACATTATAACCTCTTCTCACCAACTCTTCACCTAAATGGGATCCAATAAATCCTGCTCCCCCTGTAATTAAACATTTCTTACTCATTTACTCACCTTCTTTACAATCCCACGCGTATCTACTACTCGCTTTATTCCTTTAAAAAGCTTCCAATCGATATTAGAATGATCCGTTAAAATTAAAATACAACCCGCTTGGTTAACGGCTTGTTCATTCAAAGAAACAGATTGGTACACCTTATCTCCAAGTTTTGCCGAAGATATATATGGATCGTGATATTCTATCTCGTATCCTTCTTTTATTAACAATTCAATAATTGGCAACGCTGGTGATTCTCTTAAGTCATTTACATCTTTCTTATATGCAATCCCTACAATTAAAACCGTTGTAGGTGGTTGCACCACATCTTTTACTTTCTTGACCATTCTCTCTGGCATTTCTTCATTAATTACATGCGCTGCTTCAATTAATTGACTCATTGCACCATTCTTTTTTATTCTCCATTGAAAATATAAAGGGTCTACTGGAATACAGTGTCCTCCTATCCCTGGACCTGGCCAATATGGAGTAAATCCAAATGGTTTTGTAGATGCCGCTTCAAGTGCCTCATAAAAATCAATTCCTAAACTTTCACATAATGTGTTTAGTTCATTGACTAATGAAATATTAACTAGGCGCTGAATGTTTTCGAATAGCTTACACATCTCCGCTACTTTCGGTGAACTAACTGGAACAACTACATCAAAAATAGTGCTATACAAAGCCTGTACTTTTTGTTTACACTTTTCTGTTTGTCCACTAATAACTTTTGGAATAGATTGAACTGAATATTGACTATTTGCTGGATCAATTCTCTCAGGGGAATATCCGATATAGAAATCTTCTCCTGCCTTTTTACCTGTTTGAGAAATAATAGGAATGATAACTTCCTCGAGTGTACCTGGATATGTGGAGCTTTCAAAAATGAAGGTTTGTCCTTTTTGAAGGTTTTGTTGTATATAATGTGAAGCTGAAATGAGAGCACTTAAGTCTGGTTCTCTTTGTTCATTAATTGGAGTCGGGACAGTGACAATAACATAATCACTATTTTGAAAATCAGCAATACCTTGATCCGGTGTATTTACTATTAATTTTTTTTTCGTCAATAAACTTTGTAACTCTTTAGAAGAAACATCCGGAATATAACTTTCTCCTTTTATAATTGATTCTATTTTTCTAGTATCTTTATCTAATCCAAGTACAGTATGGCCCCTTTCTGCAAGATGGACCGCTAAAGGAAGACCAACATACCCTAATCCAATGATAGCTACTTTACGACTAGTATTCATTTGTATTCTCTTCTTCCCTTCTCAATTGTTGAATTATTTCTCTATCTCTATCTCCATCTGTAAAACCTCCGCGTTCGTCTGTATATTGTAATAAATACGCAATCGCCTCAAGTTGGTCACCGAAAATACGGTCAAATGCTGAAATGCGCCCATTTACAAATTCATGTTGCTCTGGACGTACTCGATTTGTTTTTATAACATCTACAAACTCAACGGTTGTAATAGAGAATCCTTCTAAAATAGCTTTCATTTGTGCTAATGGCGGAATGATAAGAGAGTCATATCCTATTTTCTCTATTACCTTCTTATGGATGGCATGTGGTACTGCTGTTAGTGAGTTATTCCATAAATCTGGTCGTTTCGCTACCAAATTCACAAAGTATTTTCCCATACTAATTGGATCTGCTGGATGAAATATATCTAATAAACACTGCAAATCATTTAATGCCATATCACTTCCATCTTCAATAGCACGCAAAAATGGAACTAGTTTTTTTGCCGGAATAGCAAAATCTCCATCAACGAATAAACAAATCTCTGCTGTAGCATGCATGGCACCTATCGCTCGTGCTACATTGTGTCCAAGCGCCTTCGTAACTTCAACAACAATAACATTCTCTAGCTCTACTTGTTTAATAGTCTCCATATCTGCTCCATTCGCAACAATAATAATTTCATCTACTCCTGCTTTTTTTACTTCTTGTATAACAGATCTTATAGTCATTTTTTCTTCTGACACTGGTATAATCGCACTATATTTCGCTTTTTCCTTCTTTAATACAGCTGGTTTATATTGCCCTATAAACTCTCTATCTCTATTTCCCTCCGAAAAACCACCGCGTTTACCATATGTTTCGGTTATATATTGCAAAGCACGTAAATGATCCCCCATAATACGACTAGTCGCTTTCGGATAAGGAGAATCAGGTGATGTGCCCGTATGAACAGGACGAACTTTATTTGTGTATATTACATCAACTGAAGCCATATCTGAAATATCTACTCCTCTAGACATCGCCATCGCTTGAAATAATGCTGGATCTGCTAAATTCCACCACCCCAGTTTTTCAATCACTTCACGACTGATTGCATGTGGTATTGCAATTAAAGACCCTACAACAAATTCTTTCTTGTTCAAATAACGATTTAACATATATTTTCCAACCGTCGTATAATGTGGTCGCATTTTTAAATAAACAGACCATGTTAAGTTATTCAAAACAATTTGATGTCCTTGCTGTATTCCTTTAATAAAAGCGTATAATTCTTCACTTTTCATGACGATATCACCGTCTAAAAATAAGACAATTTCACCTTTTGCTTCTCTAGCGCCAATTGCCCGTCCCACATCATTACCAAGAGAATGATTATAATACACCACACGGCAATGATGTTGTAATGCTATTTCTTTTGTCCCATCGGTCGACCCATTATCTACTATGATAATTTCATATGGTTCTAACTTTTTTACTTCTGCTAAAACCTTTGATAAGGTACTTGCTTCATTATGCACTGGAATAACAACTGATACTTTCATACTTTTATCACTCTTACCCTTCCAAGCGAACATAGGCAATAACAGGAATACGTACAATTACATCTTCCGGTGGTCCATAGGAAGGAGAAGTACGAACGCTTACTGCTCCATCTGTCACAGATAAAAGCACCCCTGCAACGATTTCAACAGCAGTCACCACTTGCACCAGCTCGCCAACATGGTTACGCAATTCATCAGTAAATAACATATATAAGTCTCCTTTCTTACGCTTCTTTAATTGATACAATACTTGCAAACGGTAATAAAACTTCTGTCCCTATTCCTTCTTGTAGTATTAAGAAATCATCACCAACTGCTACAATAACACCGGTTAACTGTCCAACTGTCACTGTAATTTCTACGTTTTTACCCAAATACTGCTCTGCAATTTCTTTAAAAGGCGATGTATTACATTCTTTTAATATGTTGCAAATAATAGATTGAAATCTACTTGATTCAATAAATTCTTCCGTAGCTTGCTTAGAGTTTCTTTGAATAAATCTCGCGAAGTTTTGTGAAAATAAAAGTCTTTCCACAGCAGGCAATAACTTATTATCTAAAAAATAATCTAATTGCCTATTAAACAATCTCGATAACCTTTTCCAATACTTACCGAACAGACACATACACTTCTCCTCCTATTATTTTTAAATTATAAAAATACATCCATACATCTTAATGTATACAAAACAAACCTTTTTGTGATAGGTAAGACATACATTTTTCAACAAAACAATATGTTCTAATCACACAAAAAAGATAGATGGTATCCCATCTATCTTTATAAATATTTTAATTTTTAATTGTAATTATGGCAGAGATACTATAATAAACCGCTCGTGGTAATTCTGCTTGTTCACTTATAGAAGCTGTAACAAGTGAACCACCACTTGCCGAGAAATACTTAACAGCTTCTAACGGAATACCATCTTCTTTCACATCAATATGCGTCCCATCTCGCCAATCTATTTTCTGCATTGTTGCTGAAAGGTCCCCAGTCACTTTACCAACTTCTTTACCATCCCCCCCTAAAAAGATCCATTCCCACTTTGTTAAACTTAGTACTTGTTTCAACTCTCCAATTTTCTTTCCATCTACATTAGAAAAAATATAGAAATTACGTACTCCCATCTTCTTTTGAACACGCAACAACCTTTCTCCCGAGTGATTATATAAATAAAATTGTTGCTTATGTAGTCCCTTAAAAAGAAAAGAAAGTACAGCTTGCCATATACGTTGAATAACAAAATCATACTCTTCTTTTAAAAAACCTACTGTATTTCCATCCAATCCAAAGTACGTTATTACTTGAAATACCCCTACCTCTTTGCGAACAACAAATTTTTGCTGATCAAATAATTCAGAAGTCTCCATATTATAATTTTCCTGTTTAAGCATTTTTGCTCTTCGTTTTTCCATAAAGCTATATATTAATAATCCAAATGCTGGTATTACAACACCTATTAATTTTAGATTTTCTTTCTCCGAAGTGAATAGCATCCCTTTTTTATATTCCATCACTAATACAATTGCGACGATAATCCATACAATGACAGATACAAAGAAAATTCGTTTCGCATTACGTGCGTGATGCTTATGTATACTCATATCCCTCCCCCTTTTCCATTTATCCCGCAGTAACGGGCAGTAAGACCCACACTTCAAAATTCGGCGAAAGCAAAGAAGTTAGGTGGGTGATCGACTGCCCGTAAAAGCCCGATTGGTTCAACTAATAATCAGTGGGGGATGAAGAAAACCCCCACTGATTATTAGTTGAACTTTATTTCATTATCCCATTGCACATACACTTCCTCCATAAAAAAAGACTATCCAAAAGGATAGCCTCTTACACTTCAATATTTCGCAACATCGTATAAATGTCGTTATTCACTTTACCAAACGATTTAATGTTATTTTGAATGTTAGATAATAAAACGACATACACACTTCCGTTTTTACTAAATCCATTTAAGCAATTCCATCCTGGCATTACACCGTGATTTGAATAACTGCCCGGGTCTACATACCAACCAAATCCGTAATCTTTTTTTCCGCCTGTAAACATTTGATCATAGCTCTCTTTTGAAATTAACTTTCCAGAGAAGAGTGCTTCATTAAATAAATATAAATCATGTGCACTTGTATATATATCACCACAACCATATAGTTGTGACATACTTGGAATATTAGGTGTTGTCATATTGTTATTTACTATTTTATAACCTGTTGATGGGAACCTTGTTTGCTCTAACGCTTTACCGAAACCAGAATGTTTCATACCAGCAGTAGCAAAAATATGTTGTTTAATATACTCTTCTAACGGTTGTCCACTTACCTTCTCAGCGATGTAGGCAAGTATCGAATAGTTCGAATCGGAATATTTCCATTTCTCTCCTGGACTCCCAACACGCTTTTGCTTTCCTATTCGTTTTATCAATTCTTCATGAGAAATATCCTCTGTTCCCTGCTCATACTCTGGAATTCCTGATGTATGTGTTAGTAAATGTTTTAACTGAATACCATTACCTTGAGGGAAATCTGGAATATACTTTGCAACCGTATCCTCTACGTTTAATTTATTTTGATCTTTTAATTGCATAATAGCAGTCGCTACAAAAGCCTTTGAAATAGAACCAATATAAAAAGTTGTCTCTGAATTATTCGGTACTTGTTTCTCTTTGTTCGCCATACCATATCCTTTATTCAAAAGAACTTTTCCGTTCTTCACAATAACAGCTGTTCCACTAAATCCTGCGTTTTGTAAATATTGATCTAATTGAGCGTTTTCATTAATTTCTTGAGGTGGTCCCTCAGCAGGCTTTTCCACAGCTTGTGCTTGCTTCACCTGTTCTTCCTGCTCTTTTTGTTTTTGTGCTTCTTGCTTCTTTTTTTCTTCTTTCTTTTTTAGCTCTTCTTGTTTCTTCATTTCTGCTGCTGCTTTTAAAGTTTCTTCTTTCTTATTATGCACAACAATTTTTGTATACATGAAATATACAAGTGAAAATAGTAAGACGAGAATGATTGTTCTTTTTATGTATACAATCGGCCGACGTGATTTCCCATTCGCATTATTTTTTTCGTGATCCATGATTGCTTTTTTCCCCTTATTCACCAATAATTCACTTCCTCTACTAAAGATTTATTTTAGTAGATTTTGGATAATCTATTCTATAACATCACTACTTTATCACGCACTGAACATATTACCAACCTATATGTACAAAAAAAGAAAAAGAAAATTTACAAAAGTAAGATTCCCCTTAAATTTTTAACATAAAAAAAGAGGATACCCTCTAAAAAACTGATATTATCAATCTTTTCGGATATCCTCTTATCTAATTATTTATACGTGTTTTTTCATATCATCGGCAACAGATTCAACATTTGTACCTACGATAACTTGGACACTCGTGTTACTTAATTTCATAACACCTTTTGCACCAGCACGTTTTAATGCTGCTTCGTTTACTTGACCAGCATCTTTCACTTGTAAGCGTAGACGTGTTGCACAGTTATCAATAACTGTTAAGTTTTCTTTTCCACCTAAAGCTGCTACGTAAGTTTCACCAATTGAACCTGCAACTGGCACATCATCCTCTTCAGCTAACTCATCGTCATCTTCACGACCAGGAGTTTTCAAGTCAAACTTCTTAATTAAGAAGTAGAATACTACAAAGTAAATTACTGCGTAAATTAAACCGATTCCCGCTAGCAATACTGGTTTTGTTGCAATACCAAAATTTAAGAAGTAATCAATTGCACCGGCACTAAATGTGAAACCATCGTGAATGCCAAGTGCTGTTGTTACAAATAAAGAAATACCTGTTAACACGGCATGAATACCATATAATACTGGTGATAAGAACATGAATGAGAATTCAATTGGTTCTGTAATACCAGTTAAGAATGAAGTTAATGCTAGACCACCTAACATACCTGTAACCATTTTACGTTTTTCTGGTTTAGCAGCTGCAATCATTGCGAAACATGCTGCTGGTAAACCGAACATCATAACTGGGAAGAAACCAGTCATAAACATACCTGCTGTTTTATCTCCTGCAAGGAAGCGAGCAATATCACCATTTACAACATTACCTGCTGCATTTGTAAAGTCACCAAATACGAACCAGAAGTATGTGTTCATTACATGGTGTAAACCAATTGGAATTAATAGACGGTTTAATAAACCAAATAGACCTGAACCAACTGCACCTAAATTAACAATTCCATGAGCTAATGCATCAATGCCATTTTGAATTGCTGGCCAAATTTGTGCGAATAAAATTCCTAATATTAGCATCACAACCGATGTAACAATCGGAACGAAACGTTTTCCAGCAAAGAAACCCAACCATTCTGGAAGTTTAATCTTATGGAATTTATTATAAAGGAATCCTGCTATAACACCGACAATAATACCACCTAAAACTTTCATATCCACTTTAGTCGATAATTCGGCGGCCTTAGATACTTGTGTCATTGTATCTGCCAGCTTAGATGGATCTACATTTGCGCTATTGCCTATTAAATCTTGAACTTTACCTAATTTATCTTGTAATTCTACAGTAGAATATCCCTTACTAAGTGCATCAATACTGTTTTTCATAACCAGATAACCAATTGCACCTGCAAGACCTGCTGCACCACTACCATCAACTGAAAGACCGATTGCAATACCAATTGCAAAAATAAGTGCTAAATTATCAAAAACCGCTGCGCCGGCCTGTGCCATAACAGGAATATCAAATACATCCGGTTGCCCTAAACGAAGCAATAATCCTGCTGCTGGTAGTACGGCGATTGGAAGCATTAACGCTTTACCAATACGTTGTAAAAACTGCAACATTTTAATTCCCCCTATCAAATTTATGAAATCGTTATCATTATAAGTACGCTTTAGAAAACGCTTTCTATTTACATAACCATAATAACATATAGTTGTATAGATGTGTAGTTTTTATTTTTGAATTTTTTATGGATAAATCTCCTATTTCCAAACTGTTATATAAAAGGAAAATTCTCCTTTTGGAATACAGAATACTTGAAACGAAAGACCCACTATAGAACATGCAACTTTCGTTTTATCATTCCACTTTTTCATGTTATTATTTATTTCCGAGCATATCGGGAAAAGTAAACTTAGTTAATTCGAAATAGGAGCGTTGGTACTATGCAGTGCATTGAAACAAACAACTTACAACAGTTGTTAGAACAAGTAAAACCATATACGAAAAAAGGAAAGCTTGCTACTTATATCCCCGAACTAGGAAATGCAAATCCAGATGATTTAGGGATTGCCATTTTCCATAAAGAAACAGAATACATTCATGCTGGCAACTCACAAACACTATTTACTCTTCAAAGTATTTCAAAAGTAATTACACTTGCGCTTGCCCTTTTAGATCGTGGTGAAGAATATGTATTTTCTAAAGTTGGAATGGAACCAACTGGTGATCCATTTAATTCTATTATTAAGTTAGAAACGACAAGCCCTTCTAAACCACTTAATCCAATGATTAATGCAGGGGCACTAGCTATTACAAGCATGTTAACAGGAAAAGATAATGAAGAAAAGATGGAGCGCATCCTTCATTTTGTACGTGAAATAACAGATAATCCTACTATTAATTATTCTTCTAAAGTTGCCAATTCAGAATTAGAGACAGCTTACTTAAACCGTTCACTTTGTTACTATATGAAACAAAACGGAATTATCGATTGTGACATCGAAGAACTGATGGATTTATACACTCGTCAATGTGCAGTTGAAGTAAACTGTATCGATTTAGCACGTATCGGTTTAATTTTTGCGATGGATGGATATGACCCATACAAGAAAAAACAAATTATCCCTAAGCATATTACAAAGATTTGTAAAACATTTATGGTTACATGCGGTATGTATAACGAGTCTGGTGAATTTGCGATTCGTGTTGGTATCCCCGCAAAAAGCGGTGTAGCTGGTGGCATTTTCGGCTGCGTAAAAGGAGAAATGGGAATTGGTATTTTCGGACCAGCTTTAGATGCAAACGGAAATAGTATCGCTGGTTTTAAAATTCTTGAACTTCTTTCTGCTCAAGAAGGTTGGAGCATTTTTTAATCACGAGTTATCCTGCTATACTAGCAGGATTTTTTCATTTCATAAAAACCTCAACTTTATCAGCTATCAATCTCCTTACAAAAACCATACTGAAAGTTTCTCTATATCATGCATATTTGCTCCCCCCTCCTGAATAATATAGTACAACCTAGCGCTACATGTGGAGGTGTGAAAGATGAAACTAATATTTCAAATGGGAAAACAACCTGTTCTTGAGAAAACAATTCTTCTTTTTATATTGAGTATTGTAGAAAGCTTAAAGCTAAAAGTTGTTTCACTCGATGAAGCTCACCGATACATATTCAATTTAGAAGTACTTGAACTATTAATGGATCGGAATATCGATGATCAAGTACTTGAACTTATTCATTTCGGAATGGGACTTGAAGACATTCATCATGTGCTTCCTGAAGAACTTGAACATACGATCGAAGAATTAAAATGGCTTTGCATCCAAGTATTAAGCGAGTACAGTATGCATGAAGAATCGGAACAATTAATTGAGGATATACGCTAAAAAAGCACCTATATAGGTGCTTTTAATGTTTTTTCAAACTATTTTTATACGCCTCAATATTTACTGGTAACTCTTCCTCTTCCAAAGTATGTTCATTTACATCTTTATGAATGAACGCACCTTTAGGTGGTTGATGATCATGCCCTTTTTTCTTATGATCAAATGCTTTCCCGCGTCCCATACAAATCCCCCTTTCTTAAAAGAAATCCGTATTAGTATGGAGAAAAGTACGTCGATATATGCAATCCCTTGCTGTATTTCCAAGGAAATACTCGAACCTTGTTTTCTACTCTCCTTACAACAACTGATCGATCCCAATAAGAATTAATAACACACCTGCAATAAACGTCGCCCATTTCCCTAAGTATTCTGCTAAAAATCGTTTCCCTACATATGCAAAGCCACTAATACAAATAAAACTAAACACCCCAGAAATAGTTGCTGTAAGCCACAGATTCAAGTTTGTTACCCCAGCATCAAACCCACCTGCAATATTATTAATAGACAACGCAATTCCTAAAACAATTGCTTCTGAAAAACTAATTGTTTTCGAACCATCAAAATCTGCTTTTTCTGGATTACGTAAAATTCCCATAAGTACATTACCATCTTTAGAGCCTCCGGTATTTCTTTTCCCCAAAAAAGGCTGACATAAAATAAACACACCGATTATCCCTAAAATGATTGCTCCAATCAAGTTTGCAGTAAACTCTGAAATAAATAACGCAATCCAGTTCCCAAAAAAGCCAGCTAATAAAGTAAATAAAAAACCAAAAAATGCGATGATAAAATTGTTGAACCACGAAATTCGGATTTTACGAATGCCATATGCAATCCCAACACCTGCATTATCTAAATTAGAAGCAATCCCGATTAAAAAAATTGAAAATAGACCTGCCGTACTCATAAACAGCCACCCCTTTTTCTCACTTTTCAATGCATCTTATGAAAATTTTGAGCAACTGTGCCTGTCTGTTTCATATACATGTAATAAATACTCAACATTTTTTCAACAATAAAAAGGAGTGCCTTCACTATGCCTAAAGAAAATCCAAATGAGCGGCTTAGTAAATTAATAAAAAAACTTTTAAAAGAACGTGCCTTATCTATGCGCCAACTAGGAATGCTTACAAATATCGATCCCGCAACAATCTCAAGAATTATGAATGGTAAACAACCGCCAAAGCAAAAACATCTACAAAAATTCGCAGAATGTCTGCAAGTTCCACCCCAATTATTATTTGATGAAATGTATCCGGATTTCCCTCACATTAATAAAGAAAAGACGGATATGTATACATCTCTTGATACAATTCAGCAAACTCTGCAATCCTCTAACTTATTCGATTTCGACTACACAACAACTCGCGTGAAACAAGAACTTGAAAACTATGAACGTTATGCTCAAACAGCTGAAGGTGAAAAACGGATTCATGAAAGTTTTGCAAGCAAATTAGAACAAATTGATAGTGCTGGTCCTTTCATTGAACAATTAACGGATATGTATCAACAATTTTGCAATGCAACTATTCCGAAAGAAGAGCGTGCAGTTCTTGGGGGCGCATTACTGTATTTCATTTTATCGACAGATATTATTCCCGACTATCTCTTTCCAATTGGCTATTTAGATGATGCAATTGCTGTTGAATTAGCAAAAGAGAAATTAATCGAATTAAAACGAAAGACATAGAAAAATAACGAACTATTTCAGTTGTTTCTATTCAACTCTGAAATAGTTCACTAAAAAATCGTACAAGTATACATACCTGTACGATTTCAACATACTAATCTATTTTTTTGTATGACACCATTCATATATAAATGCTGTTATTACTTTTGTAAATTCAATTAACTGTTCTACTTCAACTTTCTCATTTATTGAATGAGCTTCTTCTAATGTACCTGGTCCGTAAATAACAGCTGGAATACGAAATTCACTAAACCACCCACCATCCGTTACCGTTGCCGACATATCTAAAATTGCATTTTTAAAGAGAATTGATTCGTGTACTGAGCTAAGCGTTTTTACAGCTGCATGTTCACTATCTACTTCTAAAGAAGGGAAAATTTCGCCCCGATCTACAATCATTGATTCTCCACCCCACTTAAATTGTGGTGGATGTTCACTTAACCATGGATCAGCAGCCGCTACTTTTCCAATATACGCTTCAATTTCTTGTGCGATTTGTTCATGCGTTTCATTTGGGTAAAAATGTACGGTTATCCACAAACGGCACTCATCCGCAATAAATGCTGCATGTCTTCCGCCCTCAATAACAGCTGGATTAATTGTTGTTGTTCCATATGGATAGCCTTCATATGTTTTCATAACTGCCCAGTGACGCTCTAATTCTTGTAAACTTTGCACAATTTTCATCATTTTTTCAATCGCACTCGCTCCGAATAAACGCCCTCCAGCATGGATCATTTGCCTGCGTGTTGCATCATGAAATGTTTGGGGGCTTTTCACAGTAATCCATCCAGTAATTACACCGCCCTGCCCTTGCATATGTAAATCACTCGTATCCACTACGACTGCAAAATCAGCATCATAACCTCTTTTACAGCATTGAAGTGTTCCTGCCTCTCCAACTTCTTCCCCAATTACGGATTGAAAGATTAAATCTCCAGGTAATTCAATGCCAGCTTCTTGTAAAAGCTGAATGGCAAATAGTGCTCCAGCCAATCCCCCTTTCATATCTGCCGCACCACGTCCAACTAACCAACCATCTTTTATAAATGGCTCAAATGGATTCGTTTCCCACGCCTCATCTGCTGTCACTTCAGCTACATCCATATGCCCATTAATAATAAGACTTTTATGTGTGTCACTTTCTATCCCTTTTTTCACCCCAACAACGTTTGGATCATTCGGATATACATCCCATTTATCAACACTAAAATTTCGTTTTCTTAGAAAATCTGCAACAAATTCTTGCGCCTCCTTTGTGTTTCTCGCCGGCGGTGCTGGTGTTTCAAAACGAATTAAAGTTTTTGTAAGCTCTAGTAACTCATCTTTTCGTAAATCAATCTGTTCTAATAGCTGTGAAACTTCTTGATTCATCGCTAATTCCCCTTTGCATACATAGTATGTTTCCAGCTTTATTTTCACAAAAAAAGAGACTGTTTACAATTTTACAGTCTCTTTTTTTGCATTAGTTTCTAATATATTTATAAACTTTCTACTTCTGTTGTATCTACTTTTTCAACATGTTCCATTTTGCTTCCCTTATTTTTTGTCGCACGGTAAAACAGTAAGCAAACAATCATAAATGGAATTCCACAATATAACGCCATTCTTTGTTCTGGAATAAAGGCCATACCAACAATTACTGTTACATTTAATACTAATGCAAGCAGTGGTATGAATGGATACAGCGGTGTTTTAAATTTCAAATCCTTCACATCCCCGCCCTGCTTTATGTATGACCTTCTAGCTAATAAGTTAGATAGAGCAATAGATGCCCAAACTAATATCGCTCCAAATCCTGCAATTGAAAGCAACCATAAATAAACTGTATCTTCCGCATAAATACCTGATAGTAGTGAGAGACACCCTACAAATGTACTTACAATTAATGCGTAAATAGGAACACCATTTTTAGATAACTTACCAAAAATCGGACTAATCATTCCTTGATTAGACATAGACCATAGCATACGGGAAGTTGCATATAATCCTGAATTCGCAACAGATAGAACCGCTGTAATAATAACAAAATTAATAATATCAGCTGCATAAGGAATACCAATTTTATCAAATACAACTACGAATGGACTCTCTATTACTCCTGCTTGCTGCCAAGGGAATAATCCCGCAAGAATGAAAATAGATAATACAAAGAACACAAGTATACGCCAAACTGTATTATTAATTGCCTTCGGGATTGTTTTCTCTGGATTTTCACTCTCACCTGCTGCAATACCGACTAGTTCTGTTCCTTGGAAGGAAAAATTAACAGCAATCATCGTAATTAAAATAGCTGATAATCCATTTGGGAACAATCCACCATAATCAGTAAAGCTAGAAAACATTGGTGCTGGGTCATTTCCTTTCATATCTAAAAAACCAAACATTGCTGCCCCGCCCAAAATAATAAATGCAATGATTGTAATTACTTTAATACTTGCAAACCAGAATTCAACTTCTGCAAAACTTTTTGAAGATAACGCATTGATAGCAAAGAGGAGTACCGCAAACACTACACACCAAATCCATGACGATACATCAGGAAACCATCGTTTCATTAAAATACTAACTGCAATCAGTTCAATACCTATCGTAGCAGACCAGTTTAGCCACGACATCCATCCCACTACATAACCCGCTGCAGGGGAAATGTGCTTTGTGGCATACGTTTGATAAGATCCTGCGTCAGGCATCGCAACAGCTAACTCTCCGAGACAGAGCATTGTTAAATACATAACAAATCCTCCGACAAGATATGCTACAATCGCTCCTCCAGGTCCAGCTTCATGAATTGTATACCCAGATCCTAAAAAAAGACCGGTACCAATAACTCCTCCAAGTGCAATCATAAATATGTGCCTGCTTTTCAATTCTCTTTTTAATCCTTGGTTTTGATTCATCATATAAATCCCCCCTTTTCACTTTGTAAACCCATTAAATGTAAGCGTTTTTAAAATCATTCATAATGAAAATAATTATTAAAAAGAGCAAAATACATAGCACTTATATTAATCACTACCTGTTATTAAAAGATCATCCCTCACTGTTATTAATAACTTTTGATCAGCGATAGCTTGTCCTTCTACTACTTCTAATGATTCGATATACCCACTGATTCCTACCTTAATTTCTATTTTCTGTTTATCTATTGTTTCAATTAACGCTAATTTCTCCCACTCGTATACGTAAGAACTTTCCGCAACAAATAACTTCTCTACTTTCCCGTAACAAGGACTATACACGCCTTCTATAACCGTCTTCACTTTATAAACTCCTCCTTCTTATTAATTGGTACTGAAATGTTGCATATCCCTCCTTTAAAGATTTCAACTATTATTTATGCAAAAAGCGTACCAATCTCCAATTCCTATTTAAAATGAGAGTTCCTCACAAAAAAATCTTCATAACCGCAAAATTTTTCTAACATTTAAGAAGTTTTAAAAAGAAAATAGCAAAAAAATTTTGCGATTTTATAAGAATTTTAATAAAATTATAAAAAGTCAGTCTTCATAGGGTGAAATGAGGAGAAGATAATCTATGCGTACAGAAGACATTAATTTTAAACAGATCATTGAAATGAATATGCTATATGAAACTTTACTCAATGAACTCGATATCGGGATTCATATTATTAATGAGGAAAGTAAAACGATTATCTATAACCGCAAAATGATGGAAATTGAATCAATGGAGCGCTCAGATGTGCTATATAAAAGTCCTTTAGAAGTATTCGCATTTGAAGAAAATAAAAATAGTACTCTTATAGAAGCATTAAAATTAGGAAAAACAAACAAAAATATAAAACAAACGTATTTTAACAATAAAGGGCAAGAAATTACGACGATTAACGATACTTTCCCTATAATAGAAAATGGAAAAATTAAAGGCGCTATTGAAATTTCAAAAGAGATGAATAACTTAAAGCAAACAATAAAAACGGACTCTTCTCGAAAACAAAACACTAAATTTACCTTTGATCACATAATTGGTGATTCTGAAGCCATTCAATCAACCATTACGGAAGGAAAAAGGGTAATTCGTACATCCTCCTCCATACTTCTCGTAGGAGAAACAGGAACTGGAAAAGAACTATTTGCACAAAGTATCCATAATGAAAGTCAACGTTCAACAAAACCGTTCATTTCACAAAACTGTGCCGCTATTCCTGATACGCTAATGGAAAGCTTATTATTTGGTACGAACCGAGGTGCATTTACAGGAGCTATCGATAAAGCTGGTTTATTTGAAGAAGCAAACGGAGGAACTTTGTTATTAGATGAGATCAATTCGTTAAGTCCAGCACTTCAAGCGAAGTTACTGCGAGCTATACAAGAAAAAACAATACGAAGAATCGGAGGCACACAAGAAAAAGAAATTGATGTTCGTATTATAGCAACTATTAATGAAGACCCTCTTGAAGCTATTACATACAATCGATTACGGGAAGACTTATATTACCGATTAAGCGTCGTTACTTTATGTCTCCCGCCTTTACGTGAACGAAAAGAAGATATTCCCGCTCTTGTTCAACACTTTATCGAAAAGTACAACATTCAATTTGGACTCGCCGTAACGGATGTAGATGTACATGTAAGAGAATTCTTGTATGCATATGAATGGCCTGGAAATGTACGAGAATTGGAACATATCATTGAAGGTTCAATGAATTTAGTTGAAGATGAACATATCATTACAGCATTTCATCTTCCCACCCGCTTTCGCGAACGAATAAAAACAGAATTCAATATGCAACCTCTCCTAACTAATAACGATACTGATACGCCGAAAACGTTAAAGCACACAATAGAAGAAATGGAAAAGAACTACATCAATCAAATTCTTAAAGAGTATCACGGTAATATTTCACAAGCTGCAAAGTTTTTAGGATTAAGTAGGCAAAACTTACAATATCGAATTAAAAAACTGCATTTACACATATGAAATGAATGTTTCTCCAAGTGCTAAAAATGGAAAAATATGTTACAATAAACATATAACATACTAGAAAGGAACGATATATATGAGTAATGATAACAAATTAAAGTTATTACAATACTTAGCCTTCTTCCCTACCATTGTATGTATGATGTTACTCATTGATATGAATGCCTATCCTTATGCGAAGCTATTCGCAGCAATTAGCGGCTCTTTTGCAGCTATTATGCTTGCTGCTTTTTGGAATTTGAAGATACGTATGAAGAGAGAGAAATCTTCTTAATTGTAAAGTATAAAAAAATCGAGCCTACACAGCTCGATTTTTTTACTGATTATTAAAATTCAACATTCTCCAAATACAAACCACTCGCCTCAGCAAGGCAATTAATTTGATTACGTTGTTTCGCCTCTAGAATTTGCGGAATTGCTTCTGCATCTAATTGTCCTAATCCAACTTCAATTAATGCTCCAACAATTTTTCGTACCATGTTATGAAGGAATCCGTTGCCACTTACTCTAATTTGTACAAATCCTGCCTCTTCCATCACTTCAAGTGAATATACTTCTCGAACCATAGACTTTTTCTTTGATTTCGCATTTGAAAAAGCAGTAAAGTCATGTGAACCAACTAAATGTTTCGCAGCTTCTTTCATGCTTTTCACATTTAATTTTTTATTCACATGCATGCTGTATTTACGCATAAATGGATTCGTATGCTCTTCATTCCAAATTTTATAAAGATATGTTTTTGCTTTAGAATTGTAACGAGCGTGGAATCGATCTTGTACTTCTTCTACATCCGTAATGCTAATATCATTGGGTAAATATTGATTTAAATATTTTTTCACTTTATGTTCCACTAACTTCTCATCACTTTGAAAGTTAGCAACTTGATTCAAAGCATGTACACCAGCGTCTGTTCTACTACAACCGATAATTTCAATTTCTTTTCCGACCATTTCAGATATGACACTTTCGATTTTCCCTTGAATCGTATTATCGTTATTACCAAGGCGTTGCCAGCCTTTAAAACGTGCACCATCGTACTGAATCGTTAATTTATAATTGTTCATCTTATCCTCCTTCACAGAAAATATTCCCTCATATTATGAGGGAATATGAATAAACTTTACTTTCTAACAAGCTTCACTACATTTTCTACATGAGCTGTATGCGGGAACATATCAACTGGTTGCACATACTCCACTTCATAACTCTTCATTAATGCTTGTACATCACGTGCTAATGAAGAAGGATTACAAGATACGTAAACAACTTGTTTCGGCTTCACTTTTAAAATTGTTTCCAATAATTTATCATCGCAACCTGTACGAGGTGGATCGACAACAATTACATCTGGACGCCATCCTTCTTTTACCCATTTCGGTAACCATTGTTCAGCTTTACCGGCTTCATATTTCGTATTTGTAAACCCGTGACGCTTCGCATTTTTTCTTGCGTCTGCAATTGCTTCTGGAATGACATCCATACCGCGAACTTCCGCTGCATCATTTGCAAGCCAAAGACCGATTGTACCAACACCACAATACGCATCTACAATTTTCTCATTGCCTGTTAAAGCAGCTGCTTTTTTCGCTTCATTGTATAAAACAACCGTTTGTTCTGGATTCAACTGGAAGAATGCACGTGCTGATAATTCAAATGACAAATCACCCAGTGTTTCTTGAATTACTTCTTTTCCAGCTAATTTAAATGTTTTATCACCGAAAATAACAGATGTTTTACGCCAATTCACGTTTTGCATAATTGATTTAACAGCTGGCATCTGTTTTTGTACTTCTGCGATAAACTGCTCTTTATTTGGTAATTCTTCTTTTGTTGTAATAAGTGTAACTTGTACTTCCCCTGTTTGAACTGCAGTACGTGTCACAATTGTGCGTACTAAACCTTTTTGTTTTTTCTCATTGTAAATAGAAACATTTAATTTTTCTAAAATACGTCTTACAACTTTTGTCGCTTCATTCGTTGCTTTATGTTGAATCATACAATGAGCAATATCAATTAACTGATGTGAGTTTTGCTTATACAGCCCTGTAATAACCTTTTCGTCTTTACGTCCTACTTGTAATTGACTCTTATTACGATAATGCCATGGATTTTCCATGCCAAGTGTTGGACGAATCTTCTCTTCCAAACTGTTGTTCATATACTTCTCAAACGCTTGTACAACGATATCACGTTTTTGATTTAATTGTTCTTTATAATCTAAATGTTGTAGCTGACAGCCACCACATTCTTCATATACTGGACATGGTGCTTTCACACGATGTGGTGAAGCTTTACGAACTTTTTTCACTTTCGCTTCAGCGAAGCCACGCTGAATTTTCGTTGTTTCAGCAACAACTTCTTCTCCTGGTAATGCCCCTGGAATGAAAACAACTTGTCTCTTAAAATAACCAACGCCTTCTCCATTAATCCCAAGACGTTTAATTGTCACAGGAAATGTTTGACCAACTTCCAACTTACTCTCATGTTGTTTTTGTATCATTATTACACCTCTACTCTATACTTTTCCATAAATATAACGCTGCATAACTGCAGTATGGTTCACACTCTTGTTTCACGTTTTCTAAAAACGCATCACCCGGTTTATCATCTAATTGAAATACACCTTGTACTGCACGCTGAATCCCGATGTCTGCTTTCGGAAACATATTTTTCCGTCCAAGCCCAAACATTAAAAAGTTTTGCACTGTCCATGCACCAATCCCCCTAATTGGTAACAATTGTGCTGCAATCCCTTCTTCTGTTTCGTTTTCTATTCTAGTTAAATCTAACTTACCACCTATAATATACTTTGCTAATCCTACCATATATTCAGCTTTTCGCTGACTAAATTTCTGCTCTCTCAATTCTTCAATTGAAATATTTGCTACTATCTCTGGAGTAGGGAAAAAGAATACACCGTTCTTCTCTGTTCCATATCGTTTTACAAATTGCTCTGTCAGCACAGTAGCAAATTTCAAATTTATTTGTTGATGAATAATACAGCGAAGTAAACATGCAAAATAATCGAATTCTAAAATAATTGGAGTATAAGCATATGTTTCAAATAGTGGACGTAATGATGTGTTTAAAAAATGATTTTGTATATCTTGAAACGGTTCATTCCAATGAAAAATGGCCCTCATTCGTTTCATGACTTTCTCCGGATTTCCTGTCTGACTAGAAATCCAAAACTGTGGATTTTGAACAGTACCAATCCCTTGTAAGCGAACAACAACCTGTTCCTTGTCTATACAAAGCGGGACATAAATAACTTTCTCATCTAATTGAATGACGTTAAGAGGATCAAAAGATAAACGTTTTAATACTTCTTCAAAATGATACGGATACTCTAACGTAACATGTTCGCTCCACATACGTTTCCCCATCCTTTTTACACATCATTATAGCATGAGAAAACCGCAAGCATACATGCTTACGGTTGATTGCTTTTTACTAACTCATCTAGACTTTTAAAATGATACCCTTTCTCGCGCAAATCATCAATGATTTTCGCAAGTGCTTCTGCATTATCTTTTGATATTGCATGAAGTAATAAAATAGATCCTGGATGAATCATCGTCATAACATTATTATGCGCATATTGCCATCCTCTTTGCTCATCCACTTTCCAATCCAAAAATGCAAGTGACCAAAATACATTATAGTAGCCCATTTCTTTCGTAAGGGCTAACGTTCTTTCACTAAATACACCGCGCGGAGGACGCACATATTTCACTTCTTTTTGCCCGGTCACTTTTTTAATTTCTTCCGTTACACTCGTTAATTCTTCACGAAGTTTTTCATCATTTACTGCTGTAAAATCAGGATGACTCCACGAATGGTTTCCAATAATATGTCCTTCATCCTTCATTCTTAACAATAAATCTTTTTGTGTTTTAATATAATGCCCTGTTACAAAGAAGGTTGCTGGTACTTTTTTCTCTTTTAATACGTCTAAAATCTGGCCTGTATATCCATTTTCATACCCATTATCAAATGTTAAATAAATATCTTTTTTCTTCGTATCCCCTAAATAAAATCCGCCATTTTTTTGTAGCAATTCTGTATACAGTTTCCCTGCATCTGGTACTGTTTCATTTTTAGGACGCGGAATTCCCCAGTTATGTGGAGTATTTGTATAAGCCAATGTTGAAACTGGAACAAGTGCCATCATAATTGAAAAAATGAGACCGATATATAACCATTTATGTTTCATAAATAGTCTCCTTTCCATATATAATCGTACTTGTAGTTTCTGTTGCCGTGCATTCTTTCATGCTGAACATGTTTTTCTATATATACCAAAAAAATGCATCTCGAATCATTCGAGATGCATTTTTGTTTACTTAAATACTGGCTCTTTAAAGCTCGCTAATTTTTCAAGTGATGTTTTATCAACATCTGCATGTAAGCTATTACCATGAGAATCCATCGTTACAACTGCTTTAAATCCTTCAATACGTAAATGCCACATTGCCTCTGGAATACCAAATTGTAAGAAATCAACATCTTTCACTTCTTTAATACATTCAGCATAATATTGCGCTGCACCACCGATTGCGTTTAAATATACACCGCCGTGTTCTTCTAAAGCCGCTAATGTTTTCGCACCCATACCGCCTTTTCCAATGACAGCGCGAATACCAAATTTCTTCATAATATCACCTTGGTATGGTTCTTCACGAATACTTGTCGTTGGACCTGCCGCTTTAATTTGCCAATTGTCATTTTCATCTTTCACGACAACTGGACCACAGTGATAAATAACTTGTCCATTTAAATCTACTGGACAATCGTTATCCATTAAATGCTTATGGATTGCGTCACGACCTGTATACATCATGCCATTAATTGTTACAACATCACCAACGCGAAGTTCACGAATTTGCTCTTCTGTAATTGGTGCTTGTAATACAATCTCACGTTGTTCTGTTTTTTCTTGCGCTTCTTGCTGAAGTGTATCTTCACCTTCTTGATATAGCCAATCCATAATTTCACCTGTTTCAGGATGGATTGTTACTCCAAGACGGCGATATGCCCAGCAATTATACGCAACAGATACGTAGAAACTAGCTGGCAGACGATTATAGACACCAATTTTACAACCAAGTAAAGTTGTTTCTCCACCAAATCCCATCGTACCAATGCCAAGCTTATTTGCATTTTCTAATACGTACTCTTCAAGTTTTTGTAACTCTGGGATTGGATTGACATCATCTAATGTACGGAATAATTGATTTTTTGCTAATTCGTAACCTGATGTGCGGTCTCCCCCGATACCAACACCAATTACACCTGCACTACACCCTTGACCTTGCGCTTGATATACTGCATGAAGAAGGCATTTACGAATCCCTTCTAAATCACGGCCAGCTCGTCCAAGTCCTTCTAATTCACATGGTAAGCTATACTGAATATTTTTATTCTCACAGCCACCACCCTTTAGGATTAAACGTGCATCAATATAATCTTTTTCCCATTGTTCAAACTTAATAACCGGTGTACCTGGTCCTAAATTATTTCCACTATTGTCTCCGAAAAGAGAATCAACAGAATTGGGACGAAGTTTACCATCTTTTGTCGCCCGCTCAAGCGCATTATAGATAGCTTCCTTCAACTTTAATTGATTCACACCAACTGGTGTATAAATTTTAAACGTTGGCATCCCTGTATCTTGGCAAATTGGCGATATGTTATCATCAGCCATTTTAATATTATTTGTAATTGTGCCAAGTGCCATCGCAGAACGAGTCCCTGCATTTTCTCGCTCTTTCGCTTGTTGAATCGCACGACGAACATCTTTCGGTAAGTTCGTTGACGTTTCAACAATTAGTTGATACATGCTTTCTTGAAGCTTTTCCATTGTTACTTCCCCCTCAATTGTGAACGCTACCAAAACGTTATGAGATGAAAATCTCATTGTTATACTCTTCAGCTTTTTATTTGTTTCACGCTATTAAAGCATAAATGAAATTTTTCACAACTTGATTATACCTCTTTTTCTATCGTCCTTCTATTATCCGCACAGAAAAAGGCTACCAAATTGAAGTTGGCAGCCTTTTTAATATATTATTCGTCTTTTTTAAATTGCTCACATTTTAATTCTAATTCATCTAGCATTGCAAGAAGACGATCTACATCTTCTAACTCTACTTCTTCAGGTTCAATTGTATCAATTACTTCAATGAACATATTTAAACGTTCTTTTAAATATACTAATTGTGTATCTTTATCTTGAATTGCTTTTCCCATGAAGGCACTCTCCTTTTAATTCGAGTTGCTTTTATTATACCGCAAAAATGATTGCTATGGATATGTAATTTCATGAATTTTGTCACAGTAATTCATTCGAATGTAAGCCCTCTCTCTTTTTCCACAAAAAAGTTTCACTTTATAAAAAGCACATATTCTTCTATTATAGAGAATGGACAAATTGTTATTTCAATAGTCAAAGGAGTATTTCATATGACGATATCACAAAAAATGAAGCCGATTACTCCTTCTTACGATCCATGGGAAGCGTATATGGACCTTGAAGAGTACGGCAAACTACTATTAACAAATGTTGAGTTTACAACGACGACGTTATGCAATATGCGCTGTGAGCATTGCGCTGTTGGTTACACGTTACAGCCGAAAGACCCGAATCCGCTTCCGATGGATCTTTTATTAAAACGATTAGATGAGATTTCTCATTTACGTTCTTTAAGTATTACTGGCGGAGAACCTATGCTTTCAAAAAAATCCGTCGACAACTATGTAACACCACTCTTAAAATATGCCCATGAACGAGGCGTTCGCACTCAAATCAACTCAAACTTAACTATAGATTTAGCACGTTACGAACAAATTATTCCTTATTTAGACGTATTGCATATATCTCATAACTGGGGAACAATTGATGACTTCGTTGAAGGTGGATTTGCAATGATGGAGCGTAAACCTACGTATGAACAACGTGCAAAGTTATTTGAACGAATGATTACAAATAGTAAAGCTCTATCAGATGCAGGTGTACTCGTATCAGCCGAAACGATGCTGAATAAACGAACTCTACCACACATTGAACATATTCATCGTCAAATCGTTGACGAAATGGGCTGTAAACGTCATGAAGTACATCCGATGTATCCGAGTGATTTTGCAAGCAATCTAGAAATTTTAACAAAAGCTGAAATTCGTGATGCAATTGAGCATTTACTAGAAATTCGCGATGAAAATGTTTGGATGTTATTTGGAACTTTACCTTTCTATGCTTGCAGTGATGACGAGCGAGACATCGTCACATTTAAGAAATTACAAGAGAGCAAAAATGTAACTGTTCGTAACGATCCGGATGGTCGTTCACGCTTAAATGTAAACATTTTTGATGGTAATATTATCGTAACTGATTTCGGTGACGTTCCCCTTCTAGGAAACATACAAACAAACACATTACAAGAAGCTTATGATAAATGGAGTGCTTCAAAAACAGCAAAATCATTAAGCTGTCACTGTCCTGCAGTAAAATGCCTTGGACCGAATGTTCTTGTAAAAAACAGCTACTATCCGACAGAAGATTTCTTATCAAAAACAGCAAACATTACATTATAAAAAAACGTCAGCTTATAAGCTGACGTTTTTTTTATATTATTGCGAGTGAGAAGAAGAAATGAATTTAAAGAATAAATGATCATGAATTGGAATTGCCGCTCCAATTCCTTGAGAGGTAATATTTTTCACAACAAGTCTTTTTTGATTTCCCTTTAATACAAGGTATACTTCTCCAAATGTCACTTTTCCTTTTTCATTTACCGCTGGTGTATAAGCGTATAAATATCCGAGTTGACTCGGACTAATATTATATACTCGCTCATGCCCAGTACCATAACCAATGGTCGTTTTAAATGAAAGTGGTAATTGTACTTTTTCAAGTGCTTTGAGAAGCATCATTTTCTTCACATCTGTAGCATCTTTCATATCCGCTGTTAAATCGCCTTCAACTGTCTTCTGCGTTTCTTGTTTATAGCGTAGCGGATATAGGCGATCTCCTCCGCGATTATCGTATACGTTACGATTTACTTGTTTATATTCCCAATTAATCGATGTATCAACCGATTCATAATTCAAAGCCCATTGACCTAAATAAATCTTCGCTCGGTACCCTACCGCAAGCGGCGCATTCGAAATGGTCGTTTCGTTAAACATTCGAATTAAGTCCGGATTTTCAATTTTAATATTTGCTGTTTTCAATAGTTCTTGAGCAAACTTACTCGGCTGTAAACGCGGCAAATCTTGCGCATCATTTGGAAACGTATTGTCTTTAGAAATATTTAAAACAGATGAAGGCATTTTTGTTTCTACCGTTGTCTTTGCAAAACTCATGTTAGGAAATAATAGAATAAACGAGACCATAGTTGAAAGACATATGCTGTATACTCGTTTCACCTGTCTGGCTCCTTCCTACGTAAAGGTATATACTACTTTGTTTATTGTTTTCTCTCAGCACAATTGTTATGCCTATTTTTCATAATAAATAAAAACCAATTCCCATAATGACATACGCCGCTAATAAAGTGCCTCCTTCAAACCAGTTTGTATCACCATCATTTGAAATCGCAATCGTTAAGAAAACAGCTGTAATCATAGAAACAAGTTCTGGTATGGTAAATACTAAAGGCATCCTATTTGCAAAAAACATGGATAACAGTACTAATACAGGAGCAACAAACATGGCAATTTGTAATGTAGAACCTACTGCGATTTCGACTGCAATATTTACTTTATTTTTATAAGCCATAATAATTGCAGATGCATGTTCCGCTGCATTTCCAACAATCGCAACGATAATAACCCCTATAAATAGTTCTGACCAGCCAAATGATTTCGCGACTGTTTCAAATGTATGCACAAGCGCCTCTGACACATAAGCTACCGCAATTGTCGCTATCGCTAAAATGAGTAACGCTTTTCCTTTTGACCACTCTGGCTCTTCTTCATGAGCGACTTCATCACTTTTATGTTGATATACACCGCGGTGCGTAACTAACTTAAATAGCAAGGCAGCAAGGTACATAATGATCATAATAATAGAAACACCTATACTTAATTGGTATGTCTTTCCAGCGTCCATCTTCATTGAAAAGATCTCTGGAATAACAAAGGCTACAACAACAGCAAATATTAATAAAGCTGAATTATGCCTTGCATCATACACATTAAAACTTTGTCTTTTGTATTTAAGACCTCCTACAAAGAAAGATAGTCCCCCTACTAATAGTAAATTTCCAAGTACAGATCCTGTTAAAGAGGCTAATACCACTTCAATTAATCCCGCTTGAAGTGCGAAAATCGAAATGATTAGTTCAACAGCATTACCGAAAGTAGCATTTAATAATCCGCCTATTCTAGGTCCAGAGACAATTGCCAAACTTTCTGTCGCTCTCCCCATAAAACCCGCTAACGCGATAATCGTAATACAATACACAGCGAACATAATTGTTTGGGGCCAATGAAATGTTTTTCCAAGTACAGACAGTGGTACACCTATAAGCGCTACTATAAGAAATATTTTATTAAACATGCTTTTCATCCTTCCATCGTATGTATTTCTCCTCAGTATTATTATTATTCTTCTCCTAACTTGTCCGATTTCATCACAATTACGTTTAAAAAATCGGATTGAAGAAAACAGTATGAAAGATATTTAAATTATCTTGTTTAAACAAAGAAAATATAAATTAGGAAAAGAGGTAAAAAATATGCACTTAAAAGAAAAAATCGCAACAATTATTCAAGGACAAAGAACTGGTGTATTATCAACTGTACGTAACGATAAGCCGCACAGTGCCTTTATGATGTTTTTCCACGAAGATTTTGTACTATATGTTGCAACAGATCGACAATCAAAAAAGATAACAGATATCGAAAACAACCCAAATGTCCATGTACTACTTGGACGAGAAGGAAAAAAATTAGATGAAGATTATATTGAAGTTGAAGGCTTAGCTTCAATCGAGGAAGACTCCACATTAAAAAATAAGTTTTGGAATAATAGCTTAAAACGTTGGTTACTCGGTCCTGAAGACCCTAATTACGTATTAATAAAAATCAATCCTGACACAATTTATTACATCGATGGTGCCGGTACGACGGAGCCCGAGTTTTTACGACTATAAAATAAAACAAGCCCCCTTTAGGTGGGCTTGTTTTGTCGAAAAGTTCTTCTAAAAAAAACAATAAAATAGGTGGAACTTTCTAAAGATTCTGTTATATAATAGCAGTAACTTAAATAAACTGTATTAAAACAGATTGAGAGGAGAAATAAAATTGATGAAAAGAGAAGAACGCAAAAATATGATTGAGTTTATCGAAAAGAAAAAAGGGATTGAGCGTGACGAATTATTGTTTATGACAGACGATGAAGTAGAACATATTTATAATGTAACGTACTTTTTATATGAGGAAATTGCAGAGTAGTATAATAATCCCCACCTTATTAAAAATATAAGGTGGGGATTATTTCATTATTAATACATGAGAATGGTTTTCATGTATAATAATGTAAGATTGGAGGGATTTTACTATGAGTTCATGGCTCTTATTCGCACTATTATCAGCAATTGCTGCTGCCCTTGTATCTATTTTCGGTAAGATTGGTTTAGATGGAATCGATGCCAATGTTGCTACGACGGTTCGTTCTATTATTATGGCATTATTTATGGTAGGCGTTATTATTATACAAGGTAAATTTCAAAATATTGGCGACGTACTACTAAATAAAAAAGCACTGCTCTTTATCACATTAAGCGGGGTTGCTGGTGCTTCGTCATGGCTATTTTATTTTCTTGCCCTCAAAACAGGGAAAGTTTCACAAGTGGCTCCTGTCGATAAACTAAGCGTCGTATTTTCTATCATTCTCGCTATGATTATACTCGGCGAAAAGTTAAACTTTATGACTGGTATTGGTGTTGTCTTTATTACAGCTGGTGTACTATTTATTGCTTTCAGCTAAAAAAACCGCTACTCGCGGTTTTTCTTTTTCTTTATGTAAAACCATACAATACATGTAACAACTACTGAAATGGATATAATCCATATGCCATAATGATGTAAACTATACTCAACGAAACGCCACTTCTCTCCCAACTTCCAGCCAAGTCCAATAAAAACACTTATCCAAATAAGCGCACCACCGTAAGCGTACAAACAAAAACGCCAAAGCGTTAAATTCGACATCCCAGCAAAATATGCTGTTAAATGACGCACTCCCGGGATAAAGTAACCAATCATTAAAAGAAATGGGCCATATTTTTCAAATAAAATATGTGTTTTTTCAATGTGATGTTCCTTAATTCTAATTTTCGGCCCATATTTTTTTAAAACAGGGAGTCCAAGTTTCAAACCTAATATATAGCTTAATGTAATGCCTAACATTGCACCAGCCATCCCACTTAAAAACGCAGCAGTTCCTGACATAACTCCTTTTGAAACGTTATAACCAACAAAGGTCAATAAAAACTCATCTGGTATCGGTAATCCAACAATCCCACCGGCCAAAGCTATTATAATTCCAAAATACCCATAATGTGCGATTAACTCGCCAATATGTTGTTCCATTCGGAAGACACATCCTATGTACGATCGTTATTCCACATTGTGCCCTTTCTATCTTTCAGACAAACATGGTATACATATTCACTATACATTGTTTTTATAATGAACTCTACTTCTATCCATTTCTTTAGCAGGAAGAATGTGAACCATTAATCGGTGAGGATTTGTTCATCCTCGCTCATTCTTAGTACACATCAATCGTGCGCCAGACTCCCGCCTCCTTCCCTTATATTCACCGCTTTTCGAAGCGCCAGTCTTACTATCCACAAATAACAGGATTAAAAAATAAAAATTCATATGCTTGTTTTTTTGTTACAATAAAGGAAAGTTACTTTTCGCAACGGTTTAACTCTCAGGAAAAATGATATACCTAGCAAATACATAGTTTGGTCGATATAATGCAACTTCTACCTATTAAAAGAACATGCACCCTTTACATACAACATCATTTTTCTAAATTATACAGGGGGAACGAACATGACCATTGAAAATCAATTTATCCAAAAGGTTTACTATAAAACATTTTTAACAGAAGAAACTTCTACTCCAGTATCGGAAGTACTCGGTGAAGCATATATAAATGAATCTACAAATGAATTCTCCAATATTTCTAATATCCGCTTTGCTCAAGGTGAATTTTATTACCAAAATAAAGACTTTGAAGCAGCGATATTTAAATGGGAGAAAGTAAATAACGAACTTTCACTTTGGGCAACCAAAAATATTGCAGATTCTTATTTTGAACTAGGCTTCTTACCAAAAGCAGAAGAAATTTATCAATCTATCCAAACTGAAGATACAACTCTTACAATGGAAGTTTCCTTACAACTTCTTTCTCTTTACATCGAACAAGATCGTTTAGGTCTCGCCTTTAAGACAATTAGTGAGGCTGTTGCATTTCAACCTGACTATCCAAACATTACTACAATTGCTCGCTCATTCTATGAAAAACAAGAAGATTGGAATAACGCTATTGAACTTGCCGTTCAAGAAGGAATTCGAACAAAATCATTACACTGGTTCGATACTCTAATCAATTATGTGAATCAAGGATTTACGAAACAAAGTAAACCAGAATATTTCTATGAATCTTTAAAAGCTTTATATGCAATTGATCAAGTCCAATTTAAAGAACTTGTTATTGCTCTTTGGAACAGCTATCAAAATGAAAAATTACATCTACCTTGGATTCAAACAATAAATCATTTATTCTTGCATATTGAGACAGACAACAATGACGATTGGCATGAAATTGTTGAACGCTATCAAGATACGTACTTTGAATTAATTACTGGTGAGCATTTCATGCATGAAATGCAGGGACTTGTACCCGACCTATTAACAAATTGGTTTAGTTTAACGAAAGCAAAAGATGCCCTATTTGTATCTGCTGCAGTATTAGCGTGGAATGAAGTTTCACCTACAACTTTAGAGTCATTACTCGTAAAAAGTGCGGGAGCCCTACTCTCTAATTCAACAGCTGAAACAAATGTAAATATGGAAACCGTTTCTCATTTATTCGAAACAATTGCTGTATGGGCTGAAAAAAACGATGTGGATTTAAGTCATCAATTTACGTTACTCGTTCATGAACTATGTGATTTAAATGTTACACAATTACTAATAGCGGGAACTAGTGACCATGATAAATCATCATTCATCAATTCAATATTAGGAGAGAACATCTTAACTGAGACTGTAACAACTCCTATTCTATTTAAAGATGATAGCCAAACTGAAATAACAGAATTCACTGCGTTAGATGTACACAAGATACCGAACTTTGATGAATTCCATCAAATAATGGCTACACCTTCGGAGTCAGAACTTGAGAAAAAATGCATAGAAATTAAGTTACCAAGTAGATTTTTAAGAAAAAATAAATTTGCATTTCTTGTTACGCCATCTGTTCAAGGGCAAGTGGATAAAAACAGCCCATATTTTGAATACTTACAAGCAGCAGATAGCCTTATTTACGTATTAAATTCTGCTTCACCATTACATCGGGAAGAGCTTGATACATTACTTTATTTACGTGAACAAGTGCCAAATTTACAAATTCATTTCGTATTACACACAAATAATACGACCAATAATGAAAAGTTAATAAGTAAGATTAAAGTCCATTTCCCAAATGCACAGTTCTTCCCATACTCTCCTTCACAAGAGAGTAGCCAGCAACTTGGGGACGTGACAGAGTCTATTCTTTCTAATCTAGCTGGACGCGATATGGAACAAGAACGTATAGAAAAACTAATATGGTTTACTCAAAAGACAATCGCATACCTTGTAAGTGAACGTGTGGAATTAGAAAATACATTAGTGAAATCAGTACGATGGAATAAACATATCTCAGTGAAACTAAATGGATTTATTAACAATCTAACTGCTCTTGAAAAAGATAAAATTCGTTCTATTACAGAATCTTATCTTTTAACAAAAGAAGAAATTACACGAGATATCCATTCTCAAATTCCCGAATTATTACAGAGCTGTTCTGACCTTGTTCAAGAAGATAGTGATTTCAAATTAGTTCATGAAGAATTAAATACTGCAATGAACGAACGAATTCAAAAACATGTACAGCAAGTGCTTCTTCCTAAATTTACTGGGTTTATTCAAGAGTGGATTGAAACAGCACATAATGAATTTATTCAAGCTCAATCTTATTTAGATGAAATGAGTGAAACGTTTAATAAATTATATAAAGAAGAACGCATGAAACTTCCTTGCGATTTCAAATTATTAGATGATTGGCATCGAGATGTTGTACGCATGACAAATAGAATTACAGTATCGAACATCAATATTTTATTACGCTTTACACCGACACAATTTTTCTTAAAGAGTGCGGGAAAACTATTTGGTAACATGCAAAAAAATCAATCTATGCTCGCAAACAAATATAAACAATATATTGAAACGGAAGATTATACGGAAATTGCTCAAATGATTTCAAAACAATTCTTCCTTCAATTTGAAGTATTTGAAGGCGCATTAGAACGAGATATCATGATGTTCTTTAAAGATCCACTTAGCATATTGAAACAAAATGTAGAAGCAGCTCAACTTGAAATAGAGGAAGACGAACAAACGTTAGCAACGTTAAGAAGCAACCCAGAAACTTATCACGATCCGTTAGCATTCTTTAAACTGCAACTATTGCAGCACAAATTCGTTTTAAGTACGAACAGAAACAATGAAGACGTCTATGAATTTAATGAATCTCCTACGATTTAACATGAAAAACCAAGCAAACTAAAATTTGCTTGGTTTTTTAATTTAATTCATTATTTTCATATGTTCAAATGGATAATAAATTGCTGCTAATTCTCCTAATACATCCGCTTTATCAATAAGTCCTAAACCATTTCTACTATCTCTGCTTATTAAGCGATTATCTCCCATAACAAAAATCTTATTTTTAGGAACTGTAATTGGTCCAAAGTCCTCTGTTAAATTCATAAGTTTTTTTTCAGCTTGTTTTTTATTACTATACAAATACGCTTCCTCTATCACTTCATGATTCACATATAATTGATCATTTCTCACCTCAATGACATCGCCAGGCAAACCAATAACCCTTTTTACATAAAAATTATCCGTCTTCACAACAATAATGTCTTCTCTCTCATAGCTTTCAAATTGCTTTGCCAACTTATTAACAATCACCTTATCCCCATCTTGTAGCGTTGGCCTCATAGATGCTCCTTTTACAGTCGTAGGAAAAAACACAAAAATTTTCGCCAAAAATACCAATAAACATGCAATTGCAATTGTTCCAAAGAATTCGCGCCAACGTTTTTTCTTTTGCATCATTCCACCATCTCATCATCTTTTTACTTTTATTATAAGTATTTCAACCGATTATTTTCTATAAAATTCTGAATTATATAATCATGATATCACAAACTTGAGAATAAAATTCTCATAAAGTGAAACTTTAATCAACCCGACTCCCATCTCAAACTCTACTAGAGCAAAATAGTAAAAAAGATACTCTCAAAATAGTCTATCCACCATTTTTGAGAGCATCTTTTTATAATCCCACATATACAATACACATTTGAGCCGCTACATATGTAAACCAAATCCAAAGTGGTTCATACTTTAATTTGCGCCCTCCAATATCTGTCACGCCTATAATAAAATCAGAAATCACAAATAGTAAACCACCAAAAGCTGGTATCCACCAAATTCCTGTATTCTCGTAGTATAAGGCGAATGCAAAGCAAGCCATTCCTCCAACCCACAATCCGTAAATTAGAGCTCCTATCGTAAACAATTTATCTTGTTTATCATTTCGGATAAAAAAGAACCACCCTATAATGAGAAAGAGTCCGTATACGAGTAAACCAATCCAAAAACCATTCCATGAAATGCCGGTTTGCAAAAATGCTTTTACATAAAAACAATGCGCAAGAGCGAAAGTAATCATCCCTCCAATTAATCTGTGACCAATTGGAATCAAACCTGCCATAAATAAATCTCCTACAGTTGATAACGTCATACCTAGTGCAACCCACGTACTATACTCTACTGATGGATCTTGTAACCATATCCAAATTGCACTTGCTGTTAAAGAAAAACTAAGAATAAGACGCACCGCTAAAGGTAACGGCATATTATTTGTTGTTTTTTTTGTCTGTCCTATTGCGTATATTGCACCAATTAAAAAAAGAATGATTTGTCCAATTAACACCATATAAAGTAGATTCATAACATGTTCTCCTCAATAAATGCTTTTTGTATCTTTTTTCGTTGCACCTAGTCTATTATCCTTTTTCTATATAAAAAAAGAAGAACAGTACTGTTCTTCCATTGTAATCGTTTTCCTATTATCTATGCTACTTGTTTTTCTTGCTCCACTTTCTGCTTAGCTGGCGTCCGATTCACCACAATAATTCCCGCGGCTACACATGCTAAACCGAATAATACAAACGAATGAATTGCTTCTCCTAAAATCATGCTCGATAATAACACACCAAATACAGGTATAAAGAACATATACATTGATACTTTTCCAACCTTGTTGTATTTCATAATTGTATTCCAAATGCAAAAGCCTGCTGCGGATAAGAAAGATAAGTAGATAAGCATAAGTATTGCATGTACACTAAATGTAAATGGCATGACTCCAACTTGCAGCGCCCCTATACATAATAGCCCGATAGAACCAAATATCATTTGGTATGCCGTCATATAGCCAATATCTAATGTTTTACTACCTTCTTTCGCCAATATGTTTCCATATGAATACAACATTGCTGCACTAAGAAGTAATAAGCTACCGATTCCGAAATGGAATGACAAACTACCATCACTCGGTACATTTACTAAAATGACACCACAGAAGCCGATAGAAACCCCAATTACTTTTCTCATATTAAGAGCATCATCTTTATATAAAAAATGGGCGAGTAAAATTTGAAAGAATGATGATGTTCCTGAAATGATAGCTCCTTCAATACCAGAACTATAGCTCATTCCAATATAAAAACATATATATTGAAGAAATGTTTGAAATAAACCAATCTGTACTAACTGCTTCCCCGTTCCCTTTTTGAAGCTCATATCTTTTCCTAACGCTTTAAAGAAGAATAAGAGCATTACTCCAGATAAAAAAAAACGATAGCCAGCAAATAATATTTGCTCCCCAACTTCTTGTGGCTGAATTCCAAGTTCAGCATAACTTAATTTAATAAAAGGGAATGCGCTCCCCCATAAAAAAGTCGCTACTATTGCAGCAATAAACACGCCAATCGAATGGGTAAAAAATTTCTCTGTCTTCACTCGTTGTCTTCCTTTCCGATCTTTTTATGAACAATATTCATATATACCAAAGGAAATGTGAAAACACAAGTTTTCAGTTTATACGCAAACAAAAACATATCATCTAAAGAAAACATATGCTATACTATAGAATAATTACAACATAATAACTATTAAAATCAGATTCAACAGAAATGCTGCTATCCATTATGGATGGCAGCTTTCGTCGTTTTATAGAGCTTTCGATTTTGATTCTTTTTCTCAATAAGAATTTGGAAGGAGCGAGTAGTAATGAACTCAGAAGTAAGAACATTACAAGTACAAAAGTCTATTTCTCATCCCTCTTTATGGGATACATTAAAGAAACATTATGAACTTATATTTGCAATCGCATCTGGTATTTTCATTTTAGCTGGTTGGTTATTCACAAAGAACGATGCAATGAATGTAGGCATTACTTGCTATATCCTTGCTTATATAGTTGGTGGATATGCAAAAGCGAAAGAAGGTATTGAAGATACAATTGAAGAGAAAGAGCTAAATGTCGAAATGCTCATGCTCTTTGCTGCTATCGGTGCTGCAATCATTGGCTACTGGGCAGAAGGCGCAATTTTAATCTTTATCTTCGCACTAAGCGGTGCAATGGAATCTTATACATTAAGTAAAAGCCAAAAAGAAATTTCAGCGCTTCTTGATTTACAACCTGAAGAAGCATTACGTATTTCAAATGGAACCGAAGAACGTGTTCCTGTTGGCCGATTACAAATTAACGACATTATTTTAATTAAGCCAGGTGAACGCGTTCCTGCTGACGGTACAATTCATAACGGTGAAACAAATATCGATGAGGCAGCGATTACTGGAGAACCTATTCCAAATGAAAAAAAACATGGCGATGAAGTATTTGCCGGCACTGTAAATTTACGCGGTGCTATCGAAGTTAAAATTACGAAGCCGAGCGATCAAACATTATTCCAAAAAATTATCCGTCTCGTCCAAAGTGCACAAAGTGAAAAATCACCATCGCAACTATTCATCGAAAAGTTTGAAGGAACATATGTAAAAGGGGTACTACTCGTTGTTGCGCTTATGATGTTCGTCCCTCATTTCTTACTTGACTGGAGCTGGAATGAAACATTTTATCGTGCAATGATCTTACTTGTAGTCGCATCTCCTTGTGCACTCGTTGCTGCCATTACACCAGCAACGTTATCTGCAATTTCTAACGGAGCAAGAAACGGCATTCTCTTTAAAGGTGGCATACATTTAGAACGCCTCGCTTCAGTAAAAGCCATCGCCTTTGATAAAACAGGGACATTAACACAAGGTAAACCTACCGTAACGGATGTATATGTTCGAGAAAATATAACAGAAAAAGAAGTACTTTCTATTACAGCAGCAATTGAAAGTCACTCTACACATCCTTTAGCTGAATCTATTGTGAAATATGCACAACATACGTATGACATTGCATTAAAAAAACCAGAAAATGTTGAAGATGTAACTGGTTTTGGACTAAAAGGAATATTCGAAAACAAAGCTTATAAAATAGGTAAAGCTGATTTTATTGGTGAAGAAACAAAAGCTTTTCATAATGGTATTTCTGCCTCACTTGAAAAAGAAGGTAAAACTGTCGTTTATATTAGTGATGAAGATGGTATCCTTGGACTTATCGCTTTAAAAGATACGCTTCGCCAAGAAACAATAGCTGCTATTCTCGAATTACAAAGCATTGGTGTCGAAGCAATTATGATTACTGGAGATAATGAAGAAACAGCAAAAGCAATTGCCTCCGAAAGTAATATAAAGGAATATTACGCATCATGCTTACCAGAAACAAAAGTTGAAACAATTAAAAAGCTAAAAGAAAAATACGGGACAGTAGCAATGGTCGGCGATGGTATAAATGATGCTCCTGCACTTGCTACTGCTAGCATTGGTGTCGCAATGGGTGAAGGAACAGACGTTGCTTTAGAAACTGCAGACGTTGTACTTATGAAAAACGAATTATCTCGACTTTCCCAAGCAATCCGTTTATCAAAACGAATGAACCGTATTGTAAAGCAAAACGTAATCTTTTCACTAGCTGTAATTGCAATGCTGATTTGTTCAAACTTCTTGCAATTTTTAGCTCTGCCATTCGGTGTTATTGGACATGAGGGAAGTACGATTCTTGTTATTTTAAACGGGTTACGATTATTAAAAGGAAACAATTAAAACGGGTCCCTCATAAAGGACCCGCTTTTTTTAATGGTAGCTATTATGCCCGTTCGCACTACCACTCGTTTTATGCTTTGGATGCGAACTGCTCTTTTGTTTATTGTTATTTTTATTGTTGTGATTCTTTTTATTATTACTCATGAAATATCCCCCCCTGTTCCTTATTATTATGGAACAAGAAGTCATTTTTCATTACGGGAATTATTGTCACCCGTCCTATAATGATGGAGTAAACCATTAATTTCGCCGCCAAGTAAAATTACCCATCCAGTTAAGTAGAACCATAACATTAAAACAATGATACCACCGAGACCACCATATGTATTCGCGTAATTCGCAAACTTATCTACATAATAAGCAAATGAGTACGATACCACAATCCATCCGATAGTAGCAAATAAAGCCCCTGATACAACTTCTCTTCTCTTTAATTTTCGATCAGGCGCAAACGTATATAAAAAGCTAAATAATGCAAACAAAACAAAGAAACTTGACACTAAACGCGTAATACTCCACGCATAAGAATAAGTATCTGATAAGCCAATTATTTCTGCCCCAATTACTTGTCCAAATACTGGGACAAGTAATGCAAACACAATCATAAAAATGATTGCTAATGTAAACAAAATAGATAAAGCTCTAGTTTTAATAAAAGAGCGAGTTTCTGTTACATCATACGCACGGTTAAAAGCGTTCATAACCGCATTCACTCCATTTGAAGCAAACCATAGCATCGATAGTAAACCAAATGATAATAAACCACCATTTTGCTCATTTACAACTTTATCTACGTTTACTTCAATTAAGTTCATTGCATCTTCCGGTACGTACGGTTCTAATAAATCGAGCACACTTTCTGTTTGAAGGTCAATGAATCCAAGAAGCGTAATTAAGAAAACAAGCCCAGGAAAAATCGCAAGCAAGAAGAAATAAGCGAGCTGTGCTGCCAAGCCCGCTACATCATCGCGCATCGTCCGGTCATACAAATCTTTACCAAACGAATAAGTACGATTTCTTCTCACCTTTTCTAAAATTTTTCTCATATATGTTTAAACGCTTTTCTTCTCTTCTTTATCTTGCTTCAACTCAATGTACGCTTCAGTTTTTTTTTCCTCTACATTAGAGTCTTTCATAAATAATTCACGCGCTTCTTTCATACCGCCATCTTCAGCAACTACTGGCTCTTCTTCTACTTTCAGCTCATCTACTTTTGAAGATACAGCTTGAATTTCAATCGTTTCTGGCTTCTCTGCTGTCTCAACTTTTTTCTTACTAAAAATTTCTTTCGTTTCTTTTAACGTTTCTACAACAGACGGCGTCAATTTTTTAATTTCCGCTACTTTCGCTTTCACTACGTTTAAATCAGCAAGTTCGCGTCCTTTATCTGTAACAGTTTGCACTTTTTCTTTGATTTTTGCGTTTTCACCAATTTCAATCATCTTTGTTTTTGCTTTTTCTGCTGTATTTTTTACTTTTTCACGGTTTTCTTTCTTTAACATAGATACAGCTACACCTGCAGCTACACCAATCGCAATGTTTCGAGCAATATTATTTTTCTTTGCCATATTCCTTCACCCTTTCATTTCTTATGTTAGAAAGTATTTCTTTCTAAGCTTCCTCATATTCCTTGTTCATTTCGAATGAAAGCTAATAGCTTTACACACCCTTCTGTTACAAGGTCATATACTTCTTGGAAATTCCCTGTATAGTAAGGGTCGGGAACGTCTGTCCAGCCACCGTCTGGAACAAAATCGGACAGCCTACCAATATAGCCTCCAGTTTTACCTAAACTTTTTAAATCTGCTATATTCTTGTTGTCCATGGCAATAATATAATCAAACTTTGTTAAGTCTTCTTTTTCTACTTGCCTTGCTTTAATTCCTTCAAAAGTGACTGCATTTTCTTTTAAAATTTTTTGTGTTCCTTTATGTGGCGGATGACCAATATGCCAATCTCCAGTTCCCGCAGAATCAATGACAATTTTCTCTTCGAGTCCCTCTTTTACGACAAGATCTCGAAAAATCGCTTCTGCCATTGGAGAACGGCAAATGTTCCCAAGACAAACAAACAATACTTGAACCATATTTTTGTTTCTTCCCTTCTTGGTGCATTTCTTAATATATACTTATAGTATAAACAACCAATTATTAAATATAAAGGAAATCCCTACTAATTTAATAGGATTGAAAAGATTCATTAACGAAAATGATAAAAAATGTTAAGATATCCTTATGTTATTTTAAAGGGGGACACTTCGGTGGATTTATCCGTAAAGTCAGAAGAAAACGTTGAATATATGGTCGAAGCTATTAAAGAAAAATTACGTATGGTTAATGCTGGAGCGATGAGAGCTGCTAGCTTTAATGAAGAAATGTACGAAGACTTACGTGACATTTATGAGCATGTTATGAAACGTGAAACATTCAGCATTAGTGAAATGCAAGCTATTACAGAAGAATTAGGTACATTAATTAAAAAGTAAAAAAAGCCTCGCTTATATGAGGCTTTTTTTATTTCTAACAAATTCATGACAACTCTTCTCTTTCCCTCACCCAACTGTAAAATACTGTACAATGGAAGTAGAACCTCACCTTAGATTTTTTCTCCATACATACTACTCACAAATAATAGCAACACTACCATTGCTAACTGTTTTTACTGGAGGTGCTTACTTATGAGCAATTGGTACAGTAAGACGAAAGATCAAATATTAACAGATTTTAAAACACATGAACAAAATGGCTTAACAACCGAAAGCGTAAATGAACGCTTAAAGCAGTTTGGTCCAAATGAATTAACAGCAAAACAAAAGCGCACTTTATGGCAGCGGATTTTTTCTCAAATTAATGATGTCCTCGTATATGTCCTTATTATTGCTGCCCTTATTTCTGCCTTTGTAGGTGAATGGGCTGATGCCAGTATTATTGCGCTCGTCGTAGTTTTAAATGCTGTTATCGGTGTCGTCCAAGAATCGAAAGCAGAACAAGCTTTAGAAGCACTAAAAAAAATGGCAACACCTAAAGCCATCGTAAAACGAAACGGTGAGCTAAAAGAAATTCCATCCGAACAAGTCGTTCCAGGTGATATTGTCATGCTAGATGCGGGACGTTATATCCCATGTGATTTGCGACTTATCGAGACCGCAAATTTAAAGGTTGAAGAATCTGCTCTAACTGGTGAGTCTGTCCCTGTTGATAAAGATGCAATCTACCACCCTTCCATGCAAAGTGATGAGCAAGTACCATTAGGCGATCAAAAAAATATGGCCTTTATGTCTACTCTTGTTACATACGGACGAGGTGTCGGTGTTGCTGTTGAAACTGGAATGAACTCACAAATTGGTAAGATTGCTACCCTGTTACATGAAGCAGACGATGATATGACACCACTTCAAAAAAGCTTAGCACAAGTCGGAAAATATTTAGGATTTGTCGCTGTAGCTATTTGTATCGTTATGTTTCTCATCGGCTTTTTACAGGGACGGGATACGTTAGAAATATTTATGACTGCTATTAGTTTAGCCGTTGCAGCTATCCCAGAAGGCTTGCCAGCTATCGTTTCCATCGTTCTTGCAATTGGTGTACAACGTATGATTAAACAAAATGTTATCATTCGGAAACTACCAGCTGTTGAAGCCCTCGGTTCTGTCACAATTATTTGTTCAGATAAAACAGGTACGTTAACGCAAAATAAAATGACCGTTACTCACTTTTATAGTGATAACACATATGATCGCTTAGAAAGTTTAAATGTCAATAATGATGCGCAGCGTCTATTGTTAGAAAATATGGTGCTATGTAATGATGCGTCTTACAATAACGAATCACAAACCGGAGATCCGACTGAAATTGCTCTTCTCGTTGCGGGAAGCTCTTTTAACATTCAAAAAGACGATTTAGAAAATAAACATAAACGTGTTAACGAAGTACCTTTCGATTCAGATCGTAAAATGATGTCAACAGTGCATACATACGATGAAAGCTACTACAGCATGACAAAAGGCGCCATTGATAAACTTTTACCTCACTGTACCCATATTTTTAAAAACGGCAAAATCGAGGTTTTAACTGATTCTGATACAAATCAAATATTAGAAGCTGCCGGGTCAATGTCTCAAGAAGCTTTAAGAGTACTTTCATTCGCATTTAAACAATACAACTCAAGCGATGTGGATACAGAGCATCTTGAAGAAAACCTCATCTTTATTGGTCTTGTCGGTATGATTGATCCACCGCGTATAGAAGTAAAAGATTCAATTACAGAATGTAAAAAAGCCGGTATTCGCACAGTTATGATTACTGGAGACCATAAAGACACCGCCTTTGCCATTGCCAAAGAACTTGGCATTGCTGAAGAAATATCTGAAATTATGATTGGAACTGATTTAGATAACATTTCAGATACAGAATTAGCAAATAAAATTAATCATTTAAATGTCTTTGCTAGAGTCTCTCCAGAACATAAAGTGAAGATTGTAAAAGCTTTACGTGCGAAAGGAAATATCGTTTCTATGACTGGTGATGGTGTTAATGATGCTCCATCTTTAAAGCAAGCAGATGTTGGCGTAGCGATGGGCATTACAGGAACAGATGTTGCAAAAGGAGCAGCCGATGTGGTGTTAACAGATGATAATTTCTCATCTATCGTGAAAGCTGTTGAGGAAGGTAGAAATATTTATCGTAACATAAAAAAATCAATTCTCTTCCTACTCTCTTGTAACTTTGGAGAAATTATCGCTTTATTTTTAGCGATTTTACTTGGCTGGGCAACACCATTACGCCCAATCCATATTTTGTGGGTCAATTTAATTACCGACACACTTCCTGCACTATCACTTGGCGTTGATCCTGAAGATTCAGATGTGATGAAAGAAAAGCCACGCCGTGCGAAAGAAAGCCTATTTAGCGGTAGCGTCCCTTTTCTTATTTTCAATGGCGCTCTAATTGGACTTTTAACGCTAGCAGCCTTTATCGTCGGGGCAAAATTCTATACTGGAGATACAAATTTATTCCCTCTTTTCCCAGAACGAATTGATGAAGATGCTCTATTACATGCTCAAACAATGGCATTTGTTGTTCTTAGTTTTTCTCAGCTCGTTCATTCATTTAACTTGCGCTCAAGAACGAAATCGATTTTTTCAATTGGGATCTTTACAAATAAATATTTAGTCTTCTCCCTTCTTATCGGTGTTCTTATGCAAGTTTGTATCATCTCCATCCCGCCCCTTGCAAATATATTCGGTGTGCATGCATTAACGATGCGAGATTGGGGATTTGTTCTTTTATTAAGTATCATTCCACTTGTTGTGAATGAAATCATTAAATTAGTGAAGAAAAACTAAAAGGCAATGAGGACTATTCCTCATTGCCTTTTCATTTATCCCACTGATTAAAGTTTCACTTTATCCTTGTAATTCTTTTTTGATGTTCTCTGTTAATGTAGCCATACGTTTGCGGCTTTCTTCACGCTCACGTTTATTTTGTTCTTCAATTTGTTGTGTTTCTTGCATGCCTCTTGAAATAATGTTCCAAGTTTCCTCAAGTGTTTCCATTTTAATACTAGAAGAACCTGATAATCTCGCTACTTCCACACTTTGCGTTGCGATGTTCTGTGCATTTTTCTTAAGTAATTCATTTGTACGGCGATCCAGTTCAGCCATAGAATCTGCAACAAGCTTTTGACGCTTTGCATTTACCGCCTGAATGATACCATTTTTAAAGATAGGAATCGTTGTAATAAATGCGGTATTGATTTTACCAATTAATTTATTATTACCACGTTGAATCATACGAATTTGTGGTGCTGTAAGTAGTGCAACCATACGCGCTTTTTCTAAATCATCAATACGCTGTTCTAAAATTTCAACAGAGTTTTTAAGTGATTCTAATTCAATACCTGCTATTTGATCATTATTACGTACGCGCTCTTCATACATCGGAACTAACTCTGTATTTAAACGCTCTAATAACATTTCTCCTGCTACTACGTACTTTTCTAAGTCTAAGTAATATTTTAAGTTTTGCTCATATAAACCATCTAACGTACCAATTGATTTTTTCATTTCATCTTGATACTTTGTAATTTCTACATACACTTTATCAATTTCACGGCCCATCGTTTGATACTTACTAAAGATTTGTTCAATCATTTTATCCGCTTTTTTGAACATACGTGAGAAGAAACCACTTTTCTCTTCCGCAAAGTCTTTGCTATCAAACCTATCCATAATTTTGCCAAGTTGTTTTAATAATTCACCTGAATCTTCTATTTTTGATAATGACATTGTATGTAAAATTTGATCAGCAAAACGTGAAATCTCCATAGAAGGTTCTTTTCCAAGTTCAATTAATTCTAACTGATCTTTAATATCTACCGCATTATAAATACGTTGTACATCCGCATCTTGTCTAAGTTGTAAGCGAACATCTTGTGCTGTTTGCTCATTTAATTCTGTTTTCGAATCTAGTACGACTGGGTTATTCATATGGTATTCTCCCTTTCCTTATAAAAATGGACGAAATAGTCCTTTTATTGTTTGTGATAAATTTTTATAGGCTGATGAACCATGAAACTCAAGATCGAAATTAACTTCTTCAAGCCAATGTGAATCAAATGCCCCTGCTTCAATATACGGTTCAATATCGTTTCTTCCCGTTGGATTGAAATGGAATACATCTACTCCAATTTGATTTAAAAATAGTAATAAAACAGCATCAGAACGAGTTAATTCTCCACTCTTCTCATTATTAAATATAACAATTTTCGGTACATCTTGTGAATAATCAAATTTCTCAAGCTGTTCTAAAATATTCGGTGGTATTTGAGAGAGTTGTGCGAAAACATATAGCGCTACATCTTGTTTCGTTTCTTTTGCAATTGGTTTACACATTTCACTTTCACACGTATGGATAATCGCCTCTGCAATCCCATGTTGTAAACCTTCCGGTAAACGCTTATGCGGCCACCAATGGCTATTCATAATTAAATCTGGATGTAATTTCCCCCCGCGGTCTAATGCATCTCGATAATGATATTGGAAATTGGCTTTTTGTTCTTTTGTAAACGGGAATGTATTAATTAATAAACTGTTATCAAATGATGTAACAGCCTTTAATCGCTGAAAATATTCTTTATCATTCTTTGAAACACCTGATATTTTCGCAAATAAAGAAGGGATATAAATGTGTTTATTCTCAACAAAGAATGTCGGGCGCACAAATGCCTTTTCTTTCGTAATTAAAAAGAGTTCATCGTATGTCGTTTTTAATGTACGGGCTACAGGCGTATAGGAACGGAATTGCCACGGCTTGTATAATAGTGAATTATCGTGGTGAAGTACTTGTTCAATTTCCTTTGAAGCTTGATACGCTACTGTTGCAACACGCTCACGACGGCGATCTGGAAATGGTTCAAGAGAAATCCGGCTTGGATGAGACACAACAAAACTTCTTCCTTCCTCATCAACATTCTCAAATCCATCTTTTCCTTCTGGGTGATAATAAAGCACATCACAACCGAGCATAATAAGAAAGTATAAGAAATATATACGGCTTTCCTGTGCATCACCGTACCAAATAATACGTGGCATTTGTTTCTTATAATTAATCGTAGAGAACCACTTTGCGACGTAATTTTCGCTTAATTTAATCATGTCGATTAAGAAACGACGAAAGCCTTCTGTCTTTAAAGATTGATTATGTTGTTTCTCATATAATTTCAATACTGAAATAAACGTCGTATGTATATAATGCTGTAAATCAGGATTGTCTACTTTCGGTAAAAGTTGTTTCCCAGATAAGTGTGCCACTAACCTATTTACTGTCAAACCATTTGGTGCTTCTTGATGTAATCCGAACACTTCTTGAATATGACGAAGTTTTTCCGAATCGATTACTTTGTTTAAATTTTGTTCGTGTAAAACTTCGATTCCTTTCGCTTCACTATAATCAAATAGGTCATTAAAATATTCATCTACATCATTAGGAACGCCGAGGATTCGACATGCTATATAACTAAATTTCATCTCATTCTCTGTCAGCTCATATTGTGGACGTTTTTCTAAAAGTGTTTCAAATTGCTTTAAATCTGATTCATCTTTTAATGCATATGGTTGAAGTGTAAAACGTGAAAACACAACAGTTCACCTCCAAAAACATTTACGTTTTTTCTAAGTCCTTCTTCTATTATAAACTATTTTTGGTTATAAAAAATGGGCGCTCGCAAAACGAGCAAACCCATTTCAATTATTTATGATTATTTTTAGTAGCTGCAACTTCTTCTTTAGCTTGTCCAGAATTCTTCATGTAGTGAAGTATAAATGTTGCTCCAAATGCTACAACTAAAATAATAAAGAACAGTGTATGACTAATATGAATATCAATTAGAGACAATAGCATTTTCGATGCGATAATTAAGATTAAAATATATGCTGTCGTTTCAAGCTCTGGAATACGCTCTAACAATTTTAAGAATACACCAGCGATACCACGCATCATTAAAATACCAAGCATTCCACCTAATAATAGAATCCAAACTTCATTTGATACACCAAACGCAGCAAGTACGCTATCTACAGAGAACGCGATATCCATTAATTCGACCATCGCAACCGTTCCCCAGAAGACACCGAACATTCTAAAGAGAATACTATTTTGATTCATACCATGAGCTTCTTCTTCTTCACTTGCACCTTTACGCTTATCAATAAAGTATTTCACTGATAACCAAGCAAGGTAAAGTGCACCAAGAAGTTTTACCCACCATAATTTAATTAAGAACATTCCGATTCCAATTGCAATAAATCGGAATACATAAGCTCCAATAAGTCCATAGAATAATGCTTTTTTACGTTTTTCTTCCGGAAGGTGTTTTACCATTACTGCTAATACAAGTGCGTTATCAGCAGATAATAATCCTTCAAGTACAACAAGTGTACCAATTAATCCCCAAGATACTGGATCCTGCAACACTTTAATCCACATGTCCAAGTCGAAAAACTGAGCATACGTATCAAGGATTCCTTGCAAAATACTCATCTTACCTTTATCCCCTATTCTTTGCTAGATTTATAGAAAGGTCAAAAAAAGGAAACGAATATCGTTTCCCTTCTTATGCATCCAAGCCATACGCTCTTACAAGCGCACCTAAACCACCTTGGAATCCACTTCCTACTGCATTAAACTTCCACTGTCCATTATGACGGTATAATTCACAAAAGACAACTGCTGTTTCGATGGAGAAATCTTCCCCTAAATCAAAACGAAGAACTTCTTCGTTTGTTTCTTCATTTGCTAAACGAACAAATGCGTTTCCGACTTGTCCAAAGTTTTGATTACGGCCTTCTCCATCATAAATTGTAACTGTAATAGCAATTTTATGAACATCTGCTGGAACCTTTTTCAAATCTACAACAAGTTGCTCATCATCCCCGTCACCTTCACCTGTACGGTTATCTCCTGTATGTAAAACAGATCCACAAGGAGACTGTAAATTGTTATAGAAGATAAAATCAGTTTCCTTCGTACATTTTCCGTTCGCATCTAATAAAAAAGCAGATGCATCTAAATCGAAATCTGATCCACCATCATAAGATTTAATATCCCAACCAAGACCAATTACTGCTTTTGTTAAACCAGGGCTTGTCTTACCTAAATCAATCTTCTGTCCTTTTTGCAATTGAATTACCATTTATATTCACCTCTATATTTTAATCTTAAAAAATATATCCATCAGTAAACATCTGTTTCACCGATGGATATATCAATCTATTACTCTACATCTAAACCGAAATTATTACATAGAGACGCTAATCCACCTTGGAATCCACTTCCGATTGCATTGAACTTCCAGTCACCTGCATGACGGTATAATTCACCTACTACAACAGCTGTTTCAATAGAGAAATCTTCTCCTAAATCGTAACGAATTAATTCTGCATTCTTTTCTTCATCTAAAATACGTACGAAAGAGTTAGAAACTTGTCCGAAGTTTTGGCTACGGCCTTCTCCGTCATAAATTGTAATTGTGAAGCAAATACGTTCGATATGTGCAGGTACATTTTTCAAATCTACTTTAATCGCTTCGTCATCACCTTCACCGTCACCAGTTCGGTTATCTCCCAAATGCTCTACAGCACCATTCGCACCTTTAGGGTTATTATAGAAAACGAAATCCTCTGCACCTGAAACTTTACCGTTAGCACCTACTAAGAAAATACTAACATCTAAATCGAAATCGTTTTGTCCGTCATAACGATTCGTATCCCAACCAAGTCCTACAAGAACTTTTGAAAGACCTGGATTCGTTTTTGTTAAGTCTACCTTTTGTCCTTTTTTCAATGAAATTGATGCCATATTCAATTCCTCCTCGGTTTATTTTATTGATAACGTGATACAATCTCACTTAAGTTTTTATCTTGTGTGCCTTCTCCAACAGCTGAAAACTTCCATTCACTTCCGTGGCGATACATTTCACCTGCGATTAGAGTCGTTTTTCCAGCATAATTATCCGATAAATTATAGCGCGCTAATTCTTCGCCAGTTTGCGGGTTTTGAATACGAATATATGCATTACGAATCATCCCGAAATCTTGACGACGATTTACACAGTCATAAATATTTACAACGAATACTAAACGATTAATACGGCTCGGAACTTTATGTAATTCTACGAAAATTGTTTCGTCATCACCAGCGCCTTCACCTGTTAAATTATCTCCTGAATGAATAATACTACCACAAGTAGAAAGCTTGTTTCCGAAGTAAACTAAATCGTTTTTGTTTACAAAACGATCCCCTTCTAACATAACAACAGATGCATCACAATCTACATTTGGTTTACTTCCAAATAATGAAGACAGAAACCCACCTGATTGCCCAATTGGATCCCAGCCTAAGCCAACCTGTAGTTTTGCTACTTTTGGTTGTCCTTTCGTTAAATCGATCTTTTGACCTTTTTCTAAAATAATAGGCATGAAGTTTCTTCCTTTCTACAAAGCATTTTCCAAGGCGGAAAATATTGTATTCTTCCCTTATATTGTAGCATTATTTACCTAGTGATAAAAAGGATAAATTCTCAGTTATATGAAAACATTCATATAACTTACTTATGATGATGTAAGAAGTGGTAAATAGAACCAATCATTCCTGCGCAATTACCGTTTTGCGCAAGCTCAATCTCACAATTACTATAAATCTCTTTGTGTAAATATTTTTCTACCTCTTCTTTTACTTCTTTTAAGAACTTATTTCCTCTATCAGTAATTCCGCCACCTATAACAATCATTTCTGGATTAAAAATATAAGCAAGATTACTAATCCCAATAGCTAAATGTTTAAAGAAAACTTCAACCGCTTGCGTAACTTCCCTATCCCCTTTATCATACAATTCGAAAATCGTTTTTCCATTCCACTCACTTTCACCTTTATATTTTCGTACAAGATGAATTAACCCTGAAATGGAAGCAACCTCTTCAAACGTTTTCCCTTCTATTAACATATTTCCCCATTCACCAGCACTAAATGAATGTCCTCGGTACAATTCTCCATCTATAAAAATCGCTCCCCCAATCCCAGTTCCAAGGGTAAGCATAATAAAGTTTCTTTTATCTCTTCCAATACCGTTCCACTTTTCTCCAAACGCTGCACAATTCACATCATTGTCAATGGATACAGAAACTTTTAATATCGCTTGCAATCTATCAATAATAGGAATTGTACTATAGCCTGGAATATGATCCGCACCTCCCGTCACAATCCCTTTATTAACGTCAACAATTCCCGCAGTACTAATACCAATTCCCGAAATCGTATGTTCACTCATTAATTTTTTTGATAAAAGAATGAGTTTTTGAATGATTTGTTCCCCACCCAAATGAATTTCTGTTGGAACTGTTTTATGCTTTAGTACTGTTCCTGTTTCTGAAACAATTCCATATTTAATTTGTGTACCACCAATATCAAATGCAATATATGCTTTCATCTGCTGTCACTTCCTCTACTGTAATGCATGTAAAATTCTCACTGCTCTACTATTTATAAAGTGAAACTTTAATCAGTGGGGGTTTTGTTCATCCCCCACTGATTATTAGCCCTCACCAATCGGGCTTTTACGGACAGCCCGCCCCCACCTAACTTCTTTGCTTTCGCTGAATTTTCAGGTGGGCATCTTACTGCCCGGCGAATAGCGGGGTAAAGAGTTTACACTAACTCTTTTCTCTCTTTAGAAATACACCACCTTTTTCTATATATAGTTTTTTTTGCATAAAACCCTTTTTCCTATGAAATATTACAAAGGGATGTATTTTAGATGGAATATTAATTTCTTAGGAGGTAAACAATGACGAAAATCTTCATTTTAGCATCAACACTCTCTTTATCTTTTTTTAGTGGTTTAAATATCGGTAATGCAGCAACAGAAAATTTCTCTCCAGCAACAAACGCAATTGTACAAAATAACGATCATTTCGCAGAAGGTAACTTAAAAGATAATAATAAACCACCAGGAAACGGTGGTTCTCAGGACGATAGTGGCTCTGATGGCAACGGTTCTGGTGGCAATGGCTCTGGTGGCAACGGTTCTGGCGGCAACGGTTCTGGTGGCAGCGGTTCTGGTGGCAACGGTTCTGGCGGCAACGGTTCTGGCGGCAATGGTTCTGGTGGCAACGGTTCTGATGGCAGCGGTTCTGGTGGCAACGGTTCTGGTGGCAGTGGTTCTGGCGGCAACGGTTCTGGCGGCAATGGTTCTGGTGGCAACGGTTCTGATGGCAGCGGTTCTGGCGGCAATGGTTCTGGTGGCAACGGTTCTGATGGCAGCGGTTCTGATGGCAGCGGTTCTGGTGGCAACGGTTCTGGCGGCAACAGTTCTGGCGGCAATGGTTCTGGTGGCAGTGGTTCTGGCGGCAATGGTTCTGGTGGCAGTGGTTCTGGCGGCAACGGTTCTGGTGGCAACGGTTCTGATGGCAGCGGTTCTGGCGGCAATGGTTCTGGTGGCAGTGGTTCTGGTGGCAGCGGTTCTGGCGGCAATGGTTCTGGTGGCAGTGGTTCTAGTGGCAATGGTTCTAGTGGCAATGGTTCTGGCGGCAACGGCTCTGGTGGCAGCGGTTCTGGCAGCAATGGTTCTGGCGGCAATGGTTCTGGCAGCAATGGTTCTCAGGGGGGCGGCCGTGTTAAAAGCGATAGCAGTTCTCAAGGTGGCAATGGCTCTCAAGGCGGTAACCGTGTTAAAAGCGATAGCAGTTCTCAAGGTGGCAACGGTTCCCAAGGTGGTAATGTAAAAGATAATGCGAAAAAACAAGGCGATAAGTTACCTAATACTGCAACACATTATCCTGCATCTATTTTAATGGGACTTTCAACATTCCTAATTGGTATGCTACTATTTATTCGCCGTAAAAACGCAAAATAAAAACACATCCTCCATCTAAAAAATACATGAAACAAATTGTAAAACTAAAAAGGACTTTGGATTGCATTTTATTATGCAGCCCAAAGTCCTTTTCATCATTTCTATCAAAAGATTATTAATACGCTTTTCCCCAATACACCATTTGCTTAGCTTCTTTACCACAACAAATACATTCGTCAGCTACATGCTCTTGCTCAAAAGGCATACAGCGAGAAGATACTCCAACTTCTTCTTTTAGTTTCTCTTCACAAGCTAATTCTCCGCACCACATCGCTTTAATAAACCCTTGCTTTTCATCAGCTACTTTTTTCATCTCTTCGAAATTCGTCACACTATACGTATTCTCATCGCGAAATACTTTTGCTTTATTAAATAAAGAAATATGAATTTCTTCAAGTAGTGCTGGAATACGTTCTTCTAATTGATCCATTGATATAAATTCTTTTTCTTTCGTATCTCTTCTTACAAGTACTACTTGATTCTTTTCAATATCTTTAGGACCAACTTCTAATCGAATTGGAATGCCCTTCATTTCATACTCATTAAATTTCCAGCCTGGCGTTTTATTGCTAGCATCTATTTTTACTCGTGCAACCTTTTGAATATGTCCTTGTAGCTCTGTTGCTTTCGCTATAACTCCTTCTTTATGCTGAGCAATCGGCACAATAACAACTTGCACTGGAGCAACTTTTGGTGGCATTACAATTCCATTATTATCACTATGAACCATAATCAGTCCACCTATCATTCTTGTTGATACGCCCCAAGATGTTTGGTGTACATATTGCCATTTACCGTTACGATCTAAAAATTTAATATCAAATGCTTCTGAGAAATTCGTTCCAAAGTTATGAGATGTTCCTGTTTGAAGTGCTTTTCCATCATGCATTAAACTTTCAATCGTATAAGTTGCCTTTGCTCCCGCAAACTTTTCTTTGTCTGTTTTTTGTCCTTTAATTACTGGTATCGCTAAGTAGTCTTCACAGAAAGAAGCATATAGATTTAAAATATTTAACGTTTCAGTTTGAGATTCTTCTGCTGTTTCATGAATTGTATGACCCTCTTGCCATAAGAATTCCGTTGTACGAAGGAATGGTCGCGTTGTTTTCTCCCATCGAACTACTGAACACCACTGATTATATAACTTTGGCAAATCATTATAGGATTGCACAATTTTTGAAAAATGTTCACAGAATAAAGTTTCAGATGTAGGGCGTATACAAAGTCTTTCCGCTAATTTTTCATCCCCGCCATGTGTCACCCATGCTACTTCAGGAGCAAATCCTTCTACATGATCCTTCTCTTTTTGCAATAAGCTCTCTGGGATAAACATTGGCATATACACATTTTCATGACCCGTTGCTTTTAACTTCTCATCCATCACTTTTTGCATATTTTCCCACAATGCATAACCATATGGACGTAAAATCATACACCCTTTTACACTTGAATAATCAACAAGTTCTGCTTTTTTTACAATATCTGTGTACCACTGTGCAAAGTCCTCTTCCATCTTCGTAATTGCTTGTACTTGTTCTTTTGCCATAGTTAGTCTTCCTCCTTCTAGAAAATACAAAAAAGCCCGCGTCCCTAAATAGGGACCGAGCTTTGCCGGCGTTACCACCCTGATTCATGCACAAAAATTGCGCATGCTCTCTTTTTGATAACGGGAAATTCCCGCTGCATATGCAGAACTCAAAGGTAGGTTCCATATCGCCCTTTTAAGAATCTTCCAGCCTGACGGATTCTCTCTCTGCTAAAAAGGTTGTACATGTACTAGTCCTTTTTCATCGTTATAACGAAATAAATTTGTTGAATATCATAATATAAATTTCACTTCAAAACAAGAGCGAATTTTCTTATTTTTATATATTCTTTTCATTTTTTACAGTTTTATACGTAGCTTTTTCGCGAGATTTTTAAAAGTTGATGTGCAATCATACCGATAAGTGTGCCCAGTAGGACGAAGAAACCAATAAATCCATATCCCATTCCTTCCCATCCACCAATAACCATCATTGTAATGGGAAAGGATGCTAAGCAAAGAAGTATTAAACTAAGTGCAAATATAATATCAAACTGCTTGTCTGGAAACCGTTTCTTTAGTAAATACGAAATAGCAAATACAAGGATAATCGTAATTCCGCCAATGATGTAAAAGATACCAAATCCATCTAGCCAATCCATAGTATTCCCTCCTTCCATTCATTCCCTTATACTTAATTATATGTTTAATTTTTCTGAAAATAAACATATAAATTTTATTCAAAAAATATATTTTTATTACTAGGTATTAATAGTAATATATAATAATAGGTTTTATATAATTAGGAGGATTACTTTATGGATAAAGCATTAACGAATCGTGTCATTATTTTATCATTCGACTGTTTATCAGCTTTAGATTTTCCTATACTACAAAAATTACCTCATTTCCAATCTCTAATAAAAAATGGCACGGTTGTCGAAAAAGTAGAACCAATTTATCCTTCTGTAACATATCCAAGCCACTCAACAATCGTAACCGGTAATTACCCTAACAAGCACGGTGTTGTTAGCAATACATTACTTCAACCTGGACGCGAATCACCAGATTGGCATTGGTACCGAAAATCCATTAAAGGAACAACGTTATACGATGAAGCACGTAAAGCAAATTTAACGACAGCTGCCCTTCTATGGCCTGTTACTGGCAAAGCAAATATTGATTACAATTTACCAGAAATCTTTCCAAATAGACCGTGGCAAAATCAAGTTTTAGTTTCCTTATTTAGCGGTAGCCCGCTATATCAATTAGATTTAAATCGTCGTTTCGGCCATATACGAAATGGATTATCACAACCTGAACTCGATGATTTCGTACTTGCTTCTGCTGTGCATACAATCCAGACGAAAAAGCCTAATATTATGTTTGTACATTTCACCGATTTAGACACCCAAAGACACTATTATGGATTTGAATCTAACGAAACAGTAGCTGCCATCCATAGGCACGATGAACGTCTAGGAAAAATTATTCAAGCATTAAAAGATAGTGACCTATACGAAGAAAGTACAATTATCGCCCTTGGTGATCATAGCGCTTTAAGTGAAAACAAATCCATCCAATTAAATGTGCTATTCCACCAAAGAGGACTTATATCTCTAAATAAAAAAGGTAAATTAATAGACTGGAAGGTCTATTGCCAAAGTTGTGACGGCTCTGCCTATGTATATGTGAAGGACAAAAATGATACGGATACAATTCGAGAAGTACAACTACTCCTTGAAGAACTACTTAAACATAAACAAAACGGAATTGAATTTATACTTCACGATGAAGATGCAAAGGAATGCGGTGCAGATGGTAACTGTTTATTTATGTTAGAAGCGCGAGAAGGGTATTATTTCACTGAAAACTATACAGGAGATTTTATAAAAGAAATTACTAAAAAAGATGTTACGCCTAGTAAAAAATATACATTTGGTACGCATGGATACTCTCCAACAAAACCTAACTATGAAACAATTTTTATCGCTGCTGGGAAAGGGATAAAAAGCGGTGTTACCGTCCCGTATATAAGACTTATTGATGAAGGTCCAACTATCGCTAGACTACTCGGTTTACACTTAGGTGAAACAGACGGGTCAATTGTAGAGGATTTACTTCAATTGTAAAGAACTGTGTATATATGTAAAAGTTATGTAAAATTCATCACTGTTTCTCTTTTTATAATTTTTATTTTTGTACACTGTTAGTAGAACAAATTTAAGGGGGAACATTATATGAAAAAAATGTCCAGACAAGAAAAAAGCTGGATATTATACGATTGGGCGAACTCGGTATATTCGCTCGTCATTACAACCGCATTATTTCCAATTTACTTTAAAGCAGCTGCAAAAGAAGCTGGATTATCCGGTGCAACTTCAACAGCATATTGGGGATATGCAAACTCATTCGCAACACTTTTAATTTCTATACTTGCTCCTATTCTCGGCACAGTTGCTGATTATAAAGGATTTAAAAAGCGATTTTTCACATTCTTCTTTGGACTCGGCATCGTATTTACAAGTATGCTAGCAGTTGTTCCAACATCTCAGTGGTACTTATTATTAGGATGCTATATGCTCGCATTAGTCGGTTTTGCTGGGGCAAACATTTTTTATGATGCATTTTTAGTAGATGTCACTACTGAAGATAGAATGGACCGAATTTCTACGAGAGGTTTCGCTTTAGGCTATATTGGGAGTACTATTCCTTTTATCGGTTGTATCGCTCTTATTATTCTTGCTCAAAAAGGAACTATCCCTTTATCAGTTGGCATTGCTAGTCAAATTTCATTCGCGATAACTGCTCTTTGGTGGGGACTATTTACAATTCCAATGCTGAAAAACGTAGAACAAACACATTATATTGAACGTCATCCAAGACCAATTACAATGAGCTTCAAACGCCTTACTGAGACTTTTAAAAATATTAAAGAATATAAAACGGTCTTTATGTTTCTAATCGCTTACTTTTTCTATATTGATGGGGTCGATACAATTATTACTATGTCTACCGCTTACGGAACAGATCTTGGTATTAGTGCAACGAATCTATTAATCATCTTATTTGTCACACAAATTGTAGCTTGTCCATTCGCTTTACTATATGGAAAATTATCAGAAACCTTTACAGGTAAAAAAATGCTATATGTCGGTATTATTATTTATATCATTATCTGCACATATGCTTATTTCTTAAAAACAACACTCGATTTCTGGATCTTAGCAATGTTAGTTGCCACTTCTCAAGGTGGTATTCAAGCGCTTAGTCGGTCCTATTTTGCAAAACTAGTACCTAAAGAATCTGCAAATGAATTCTTCGGATTTTATAATATATTTGGCAAGTTTGCCGCGATTATGGGTCCAGTATTAGTCGGTGTTACAACGCAATTAACTGGAAAAACGAACGCTGGTGTTCTTAGTATTATTGTATTGTTTATTATCGGTGGATTCCTATTAACTAGAGTCCCTGAAAATAATACATCCGTTACACCACCTAATCCCAAAACTAAAACGCTATAAGAAAAAGATCCTCTTCTTGCGAGAAGTGGATCTTTTTTATCGATAACGTCTTACAATTAAAAACTCAACAGCTGGCTTTACAACTATCGCAGCACATAACGCAAACAATAGCGGTATGTTATGAAAATCAATCCATTTATTAAAACCTACTGATGCGAAAAACAAACCAAAAATGAATACAACGAGTACATAATACGTAACATTTGCACTCCTTTTTAATACATGTTTTTCTAAATCTTCGTTTTCCTCAGTTTCCCCTTCAACGCTATATGATGCCAAACTTTTAAATAGATAATGTAACGCGATGCTACAAATAAATAGTGCATACCAATTTACTTGAAGTTCAGTTAACCAATAATAAAGTGCAAACACTAACGTACCTATAGCTACTAATACAGTAACGAAAAAGCTTATTTTCTCTTTCCCCAACAACTACTCCCCCTACTGCTTGTACAAAAATAGTTTATCAACAGTTGTTCCTAATACTTCCGCTAAACGGAACGCTAATGCTAAGCTTGGATCATATTTATTATTCTCAATTGCATTTATCGTCTGTCTAGAAACCTTACATTTATCAGCTAATGCGCCTTGTGAAATATTATTTTCAGTGCGTAATTCATGGATTTGATTTTTCACACCATTTCTCCTAACCTGTAAAATCGTTTTTACATCATCAGTATATAATTGGCTCATATAGTTGTCAAAAGTTCCCCAAAGAAAAAGGGAGCAATTCTGCTCCCTTACAATAGTTATTTCGAAGCTAACGAATTTGTTAGTTCCTCTTTATTAACGACATCTTCATTCTTTATTTGCATGCGTAGAACTGGTCCTATTGCCAATAATATAAGTGCCATTGCTATACAAAATACAATAACTAGTGAAGTCATTTCCTTTAATCCTCCAGCTAAAGCAGTACCAATTAGCATAGCTCCCATAAACAGCGGTAAAATTGTTCCATTTACTCTTCCAACCATATTTTCTGGTACAAGTTGAATCATAAGCGTACCGACAACGATATTAACACAAGCTAAACAAATACCTGTTCCAAATCTCATGAAACTAGTAATCCAAAATGATGTAGATAGCCCTTCTACTAAAAATGACATCGCTAATATGCTCATACCGAATACAAACATCTTTTTCGGATTCACTTTTGAAGCGAAAACTGCAGCAATAATACCACCAATTAACATACCTATTCCATCAGCCGCAGCTAAATATTGAACTGCTTCCTTTTCCATTCCAAGGCGTTCTATTACAAGAAACACCTCTAATGGATTCGTTAGTCCAACAGCTAAGCCCATAATAGTAAAAGTAATCGTAATCATACGTAAATTTTTCGTATGAAGAACATATTTCCAACCTTCTTTTATATCATTTTTCAATGAATCTCTCACCACTTGCTCTTGTTCAATCCATTTCGGTAAAAAAGAAAGAGCGATAGCAGATAACAAAAATAAAATGATTAAGCTATATAGTGACGTAAATAAACCAAGTTGTGTATACACAAGCGATCCTACCATTGGTCCAAAAATCATAAATAATGACTGTAATGTTTGGTTAAATGCAATCGCATTCGCTACCTGTTCTTCCTTTACGTAGCGCTTAAATATACGCGAGGATGATGGCTGAGAAAACTGGCCTACAATCGCGGAAATGAGTGTTGCAAAAAATATAGCCTGCCAATAATCTAGCTTTAACAACAAGACAATACCTATGATAGATAGTACACTTAACACATCTCCAGCAACCATCGTTCTTTTCGGATTCCAGCGATCAGCTAGTGCACCACCAATAAACGAGAAAATAAAGATAGGTGCATATTCCATAACCGATAACAACGAAACTGAAACTGGATCATTATTCGTTCTCTCCATTATGAAATACAAAAGAGCCATATTTCTGATCCAAATTGCAAATTGTTGTAAAATATCAGATGCCATAACGAGCATAAATGCTCGATTTTTAAATAAAGCGTTCATTTTCATTCCCCTTTCACAAACCGACCGTTCGGTCTAATTTATTTTGTAAGAAAAGCAACTGACTTATTATTCAGCTGCCATTCCTTTTAACAATACATCTATCGCCTTTTTATAAATACGTTTCAGCTCTTTATAATCTAACTCGTAGTAAAGTACTCCAAGCCCTGATAATAATCCATTCACAATATACATAAGATCGAGCGTATTATCTTCACGAAACTCTCCAGACTGTATGCCTGCTTCAATTAATTTCTCAAACATAACGTATGATTCTCTAGTTAAAGCTAACATTTCATCCAAAGTTTCTTTGCTTACAACTTGGCTCATAGAAAATTCTTCTATTGCATTAGAAATAGGTTGCTGTATGTCCTCTACATAATATTCCGCGAGACCATATAGTTTTTCAGTACTCGTACTATACAACTTCTCTTTTTCATTCCATTTCTCAAGCCAATCATACGTATACTGCTTCACTACAAATAAAAATAATTCTTCTTTACTTTTAAAGTGATAATAAATGCTTCCTTTACTCCGCTCTGTAATTTCACAAATATCTTCCATAGATGTAGCTGCATAGCCTTTTTGTGAAAACAGACTTTCTGCTTTATATGCAATTTCTTTTTTGATCTCTTCTGCGCTTCTTCTCATATTTACACCTCTTTAAACCGACCGTTCAGTCTAATAATAACAAATAAAAAACCTCTATCGCAAGAGGCTATATTCTTTATTTAAGAAAACGTACTTTCAAACCAAGTTCGAATCATATGTATTATTCCAAATTTAAATCCTAATTTAATAAGAAATACGCTTCCCGCAGCTATTAAAAATAACGCTACTTTTCCCTTGTTTTTCACTTTCGGCTCCCTCTTCATTTTCATTCCCCTTAGTATATTAAAAATATTTAATCAAACGTTTGTTTAACTGTTTTTATGCATATGTAAGCCATCTAATCAAACGTTTGTTTAAAAAAGAAATACGCCTATATAAGGCGTATTCTCATCAATCGCCACCGCCGCCGCCATCGCAGCTACCTCCACTATCTCCACCAGAAGATCCTCCACAATCATGTGAACCGCCATCATTATCCGATCCAGCAAAGAAAAATAATGGTGATGAGCTATTAGACGCATTGTGTATATTATTTTGTTTCGCAAGATTTACCTTCTTTTTGTTTGAACGAACCGCTATTACGATTATTCCAATTACAACAAATAATAGTATGAAAATAATAAATTCCATATAGATCCCTCCCTTAATCTTCGAATAATTGAATGCTTCTCTCTAGATTTTCAAGTGAAATGAAACGCGATTCACGAAGAATCTCTTTTCCATTATGAAATAATAAAATTGTTGGACCTGTAAATACTGCATATCGCCCCGCAACCTCTTGCATGTCTTGCAGTAATATCTCTATTTTCTCCACGTAATCATAATTCTCTAATACGTAATTTACTTTCCTTAACATAACATCACAAACACCACAATTTTCCGTTTTAATAAACAGAAGTACTAATGGTTGTTCTTCAATGTATGTTGCTAATTCTTCTATCGTTTCAAATTTATTCATCTTATCCCTCTTAACGTAGTTTACGAAATACTTTACCTTGATACATACGAAATGCTGAACTGTCTTTAATCTTTCTTTTTTCCATTACCTGCTGAAAGCGTAGTGTTTTTGCTGTTAACTCTTCTTGTAATTTTTTTCTCTCTTCTTCATCATAACAGCAAGCGATTAAATCCTCTATTTTTAATATATCTTTTTGTAGTTCCATTTCTCGGGGAATCACTCCCGCATTTTTTAAAACTTTATAACTCATTCTAAGTTCTGGAGGTACCATCGAAAGATCTTCTAATTGTAGTGGCTTTCCTTTTCCCGGAATATTATCAAGGTCACCATTCCGTATTGCTTGACGAATTTTTTCTTCAGCAATATTCAAAAACACATCCACACTATTCCCTCCTTTACATATTTTTACTATTATTTTACATGATATTTTCTCATCTTGCTACGTCATAAGAAATCGACTTCATACAATATTTTCTCAATTTTATTTATAAGGCGCTATTTTCTACCTCACAAATATTTCATTTTCATATACAGTTTGTATTCAAGCCTTTTTATATTGAGAAAATCCTTCCGAATCGAATAAAGCGTTTACACTAAATCTTACATTTGTTACGATTTAATCATCCCTAGCTTCTTGTATAGACTTCGTGATGTCTGATCATTTTCATCTAGATGATTTATACATCTAGATTCATTTTGATTTATTGGCGCATGCCTTTAAATATATCTTTTATTTTGAAAGGAGAAATGGCTATGAAATCAAAAAAATTCACACTGCTATTACTATCCCTACTACTCTTCTTACCTCTTTTTCTCACAAACTTTATTACTCCAAACTTCGCATTAGCAGATTCACCAAAGCAAGGTCAAAAAATTGTTGGGTATTTTCCTTCATGGGGCATTTACGGACGTAATTATCAAGTTGCAGAAATTGATGCATCAAAACTCACTCATCTAAACTATGCATTTGCTGATATTTGCTGGAATGGAAAACATGGAAATCCTTCTACACATCCTGATAATCCAAATAAACAAACGTGGAACTGTAAAGAATCTGGTGTACCACTGCAAAATAAAGAAGTTCCTAATGGTACTCTCGTATTAGGTGAACCATGGGCTGACGTCACAAAATCTTATCCAGGATCAGGGGCAACTTGGGAAGATTGTGATAAATACGCCCGCTGCGGAAATTTCGGAGAACTGAAACGATTAAAAGCTAAGTATCCACACTTAAAAACAATTATTTCCGTTGGTGGCTGGACTTGGTCTAACCGCTTTTCTGATATGGCCGCTGATGAAAAAACAAGAAAAGTATTTGCTGAATCTACAGTCGATTTCCTACGCGAATATGGATTTGACGGTGTTGATTTAGATTGGGAATATCCTGGCGTTGAAACGATTCCTGGTGGTAGTTATCGTCCTGAAGATAAGCAAAACTTCACTCTACTTCTTCAAGATGTTCGAAATGCACTAACTAAAGCTGGTGCAGAAGATGGTAAACAATATTTACTAACAATCGCTTCAGGTGCAAGCCAACGTTATGCTGATCATACAGAGCTAAAGAAAATCTCTCAAATACTTGATTGGATTAATATTATGACATATGACTTCCATGGTGGATGGGAACCTACTTCTAACCATAATGCAGCTCTATACAAAGATCCAAATGACCCAGCAGCGGATACGAAATTTTACGTAGATGGTGCTATAGACATTTATACAAATGAAGGTGTTCCAGCGGATAAACTCGTATTAGGTGTACCTTTTTACGGACGTGGATGGAAGAGTTGTGGAAAAGAAAATAACGGACAATACCAACCTTGTAAACCAGGTAGTGATGGAAAGCTAGCCTCTAAAGGTACTTGGGATGATTATTCTACCGGTGACACAGGTGTGTACGATTATGGTGATTTAGCAGCTAATTATGTTAATAAAAATGGGTTTGTTCGCTACTGGAACGATGTAGCGAAAGTACCTTATTTATATAACGCGACTACAGGCTCATTTATTAGCTACGATGACAATGAATCTATGAAATATAAAACAGACTATATAAAAACGAAAGGTTTAAGTGGAGCAATGTTTTGGGAATTAAGTGGGGATTGCCGTACAAGTCCAAAATATAGTTGTAGTGGACCTAAATTACTTGATACGTTAGTAAAAGAATTACTGGGTGGACCTATTACTCAAAAAGATACTGAGCCACCAACAAACGCAAAAAATATTGCTGTTACAAATAAAAATTCAAACTCAGTTCAATTGAACTGGACTGCATCTACTGATAACGTAGGAGTTACTGAATATGAAATTACTGCCGGAGAAGAAAAATGGAGTACAACAATAAATAGCATTACAATTAAAAACTTGAAACCTAATACAGAATACACATTTTCAGTAATTGCCAAAGATGCTGCTGGAAATAAGTCGCAACCTACCGCTATTACAGTTAAAACAGATGATGCTAATACGACACCTCCTGGTGGAAATGGCAATGCTACCTTTTCAGTCACTTCCAATTGGGGAAGTGGTTACAACTTCTCGATTATAATTAAAAATACCGGGACGATCCCTATTAAAAACTGGAAATTAGAATTTGATTATAACGGCAATTTAACGCAAGTTTGGGATTCTAAAATTAGTAGTAAAATAAATAATCATTACGTAATTACGAATGCAGGATGGAATGGTGAAATTCCTCCTGGTGGATCGGTTACAATCGGAGGGGCAGGAACAGGTAATCCCGCCGAACTTGTAAATGCATCCATTAGCGAAAACTAAAGGTAACATCCCTTAATTATTTCACTAAAGTTTGAATTTAGGTTTGAGTGCTCTATCCTAAATTCAAACTTTTAATTTTATGAAAAATCATAAATTAGTATTACAATAACCTATTATATTTATATTTAGTTTCTAATATGAAGTTCATGTGAAGTTCATCTGAATTTTACATGAATTTCCTTTAAGTTCTATTGTCTTCCTATAGTAATCACATTATCCTTTACATATAGGAATTATTTTCATTCCATTCCAAACTATCTATATATATAAAAGAAGATAGTCGCCTATTAGGGAAAGGCATCTAGTATTATTATAAATATAAACATAACAAAAGAAAAAGCACGCTTATAAGCGCACCATAAGAGTGCTTCTTCATACAATTCTCATGTAAGAGTTCTCGAAAATCATGTTAATCACAAAGAAAAGGCATTAGCTTATATAAGCTAATGCCTTTTCTTTATTCATACTGTTAAACGTTCCATTCTTCTATATTCCATACTTTTGTTATCCATGCTTCATAGAAAGAAGGCTCATGTGAGACAAGTAAAACTGTTCCTTTATATTGTTGTAACGCTTCCTGCAAGGACTTCTTTGTTTCTATATCCAAATGATTAGTTGGTTCATCTAAAATTAAAACATTGCTTTTCGTTACGATAAGTTCACATAAACGTACTTTCGTTTGTTCTCCGCCGCTTAATAAACGAATAGGTTTTAATACGTGTTCTTCTTTCAATCCACACTTTGCTAATGCTTGGCGCACTTCTTTCTTTGTCATATCTGGTCGTTCTGCCCAAACTTTCTCTAATGGTGTTGTTTCTGAAGCAAACTCCTCCTGTGCAAAATAAGCAGGATTTACTCGTTCTCCAACAGAAATTGAACCACTTAGCGGTTTTATTTGACCTAATAACGTTTTTAACATCGTCGTTTTTCCAATTCCATTATGACCAACAATCGCTATCTTTTCTCCCTTTTTCACTTGTAAATTCAACTCTGGACATAACGGATCACTATATCCTATCCTTAGTTTCTCAGCTTGCAATATACGACTCACTGGCTCCTCATAAACATTGAAATCAAAACGAGTTTGAGTTACATGATTAACCTTTTCAACCCTTTGCATTTTCTCTAACACTTTCTCTCGACTTTTAGCCTGTTTCGCTTTTCGAATTTTATTTTTTTGAATAAATGTTTCTAACTGAGCAATTTCTTTTTGTTGTTTCGTATACGCCGATTGTAATTGTTTCGTTTGCACTTGATAACTTTGCACAAACTTTTCATAATTTCCTGCGTATCGCTTCACTTTCCCTCCTTCTAGATGATAAATAACATTCGTAATACTGTTCAAAAATACTTCGTCATGTGAAATGATTACATAAGCTTTTTCATACAGTCTCAAATATGATTGCAACCATTCTATATGAGCTGTATCTAAATAGTTTGTTGGCTCATCTAGCAATAAAACATCAGCTTTTTCTAAAAGGAGCTTCCCAAGTAATAACTTTGTTCGTTGTCCTCCACTTAACTTTGAAACATCCTTTTCCAAACCTACCTCAAACAACCCTAAACCAATTGCTACTTCTTCAATTTCTGTATGAATTTGATAGAAATTAGAACTTTCCAATATAGTTTGTAATTCTCCATACTTTACTAACAGTTTTTCTACTTCTCCTGCTCCATTCATTTCTTCAGCAATTTTTAACATCTCACATTCAATCGCATACAAATCAGAAAATGCACTTTGTAAATATCTTTCAATCGTTATCCCCTCTTGTAAATCCATATGCTGCTGTAAAAAACCTACCTTCACATGCGGAAACCATTCAATGTTCCCATCATCATGTATAAGTTCTCCTGTTAAAATCCTTAACAATGTTGATTTTCCAATTCCATTTTTCCCTACTAACCCAACATGCTCGCCCTTTAATAATCGAAAGCACGTATTATATAAAATGGTTTTCTCACCATACGAATGACTTAAATTTTCTACTGTTAATATACTCATTTTTTTCTCTCCTTTACTTATCATCCATAAGCTAAATAAGAGAGAGCGACAGTATAAAGCCTTATTTAATTGTGCATATAAAAAATGGGTAAGGTGAATACACCTTACCCATTACATATTATCGTAAAAAAGGATTAAGGTTCTTTACCTGCTGTCTTCAATTTAGCTTAATCGTTAAAAATGGGCAGACTTCTCCCACATCAAGCTAAAACCATTTGAAGAACAGTTGATAAAGTCATTTTATCCTTTCACTCCTTTAGCATTTGTTATATTAAGAGTATAAACTACTCTGTTATATTCTATTCTCTATTTTTTCCTTTGTTCCTTCTTCTCCTATAGAAAAAGCCTCTTAACAGTAATTATACAAAAAACTGTTAAAAGACTTTTTCTATTTTTTCATATAAGGAGCTAATACTCTCAAAATTTCTTCCTTATCCTTCTTTAACTCAAGCGATGTTAACATATCCATCGTTCGTGGCCTAGGTAATTTCACTTTTACCTCACCAACTATTGACGCTGGTCTTTGAGATAAAATAAATACGCGATCCGATAGCAAGATTGCCTCATCTAAGTCATGTGTAACCATAACGATTGTTTGCTTCTCTTGGTGCCAAGAGTTTAAAAGCCAGCTGTGTACTTCCATTTTTGTAAAGGCATCTAATTTTCCAAAAGGCTCATCAAGTAGCATAATTGGCTTTTCACATAAATATGTGCGAAGGAAGCTAATTCTTTGACGCATTCCACCTGATAATTCATCTGGATAATGATCTGCATATTCATCTAGTTCAAACTGCTTCAACGCTTCCATTCCTTCTGCCAGCCTTTGTTTTTTCAGCTTCCCTTCGATTTCTAACGGAAGAACGATATTTTGCAAAGCTGATCGCCATGGCAGCAATAAATCTTGTTGCGGCATATAACTTACAGCATCTTGCTCTTGTACTTGCTTATCCTTATACGTTACGTTCCCACTTGTTGGATTTTCAACATTTGCAATCATATTTAATAATGTGCTTTTCCCGCAACCACTGGGTCCTACAAAGGAAACGAATTCTCCCTCTCGTATAGAAGCACTAATATTTGCTAATACATTCTTTCCATCGAAAGATTTCACAATATCTTTTATTTGTAATCCACTCATTTTTCACTTGGAAGGAACTCATTTGTAAAGGCATCTTTCACATCAATTTTCTTCTTAATAACTTTGTTATCATATAAGAAATTCATGTAATTCGTCCAAACTTCTTCCTTCTGTACTCCCCATGCTTTTGCATCATCTTGATACTTCGTACTTAACCACTTTTGACTCTCTTGCACTAACTCTTTATTCACATCCGGAACAGCTTTAATTAAAATATCCGCTGCTTCTTTTGGTTCTTTAATTGCAAAATTATACCCTTCTGTCGTTGCATTCATAAACTTTTTCACAAAGTCTTTATCTTGCTTCGTATGTTTTTCACTTGTAATAATAACAGGGCTATAGAAATCGAGCGCTGGATCTAAGTCTTTCACCATAATTGTATTTAACTCTTTTCCTTGACGCTTCGCTTCAATACCATCCCAACCGTAATAAATCCATTCGAAATCAGCATCACGGCCAATTGATTTAAAGAAGTCTGTTTGTCCTAAAATGATTTTTTCGACTTTATTAAAATCAGCTTGATGTTTCTCCATAATTGTCTTTAACGTTGCTTCTTCTGCTGGTCCTCCCCAGCCTCCGTAACGTTTGCCTTCAAAATTTTTCGGTGAAGTCATGTTATCTTTCTTAAGTGACGCAAAAGCTGAAGTGTTATGCTGAATAATCGCCCCTACAGATACAACAGGAATACCTTCCACCCGAGCCAACGTTACATTTTCTTGTGCGCTTATTGCGAAGTCAGCTTTTCCTGAAGCTATCATTTGCTCTGCTGTTACATTGTCACCAGGCTGAATAATTTCTACATCTAAGCCTTGCTTTTTATAATAATCTTTCGCTTGTGCTACATATAAACCAGTATGATTCGTATTCGGAAACCAATCTAATACTACTTTTACTTTTTGATCTTTACTTGCACTTTCTTCTTTCTTCGCCGGATTACATCCAACCACACCTACTGCTAATAAGGCAGCCAACATAACTTTTAAACCTTTTTTCATTTTCTGCCGTCCTTTCTATATATCCATGGTGCTGTTATTCTTGCCATAAACTCCACGATAAAATACAGACATAATGTCACCATGACAATAATTGCTGCAACACCAAATACCCGGGCAGTTAAAAAGGATTTTGTAGCCCTCGTAAGCATAACTCCTAACCCTTCGCTGGCACCGAGCCATTCTCCAATAATCGCTCCCATGACGCTATATGTAACTGCAATTTTCAAACCAGAGAAAAAGTATGGAAGCACTGCCGGAAACTTTACTTTCTGGTAAACTTGCCATTTCGTTGCCTTCATCGTTTGCAACAACTTCAACATATTTTTATCTACCGTTTGAAAACCTTCTAAAATACTAAGCGCAATCGGGAAGAAACAAACGAGTATTACTACCATTACTTTCGGTAGCATTCCATATCCAAACCAAATAATAAATAACGGTGCAAGTACAACGATTGGAATCGTTTGCGAAATAACAAGCAACGGATTTATTAAAATACGAAATAAAGGGATAACGTCCATAAGAATTGCAATACTTGTCCCAATTAAAATCGCAAAAAATAGTCCAATTATAACCTCTTGTAACGTTTGCATCGTATTCGGTAATAGTAAATCCTTCATTCCAATTAATTCTTGAACAATGGCAGAAGGCTTTGGTAAAATCCAAGGTTCAATTTTAAATAATGAAACAGATCCTTCCCATATTGCAATGAGAAGGATAAGCCAAATTGTTGTAATTATTTTAGATTGCTTCTGGTTTTGCATATTCATCACGGTACTTCCAAACCTTTTCATCTATCGTTACACCAGTGCTTGGACGATAATGGATTTTAATAGAAGTAATCACTTCTTCAGCTCCAGCATCCACGCAAGCTTGTTGCGCACGTTTAACGACATCAAGAAGTACATCTAATTCTCCTTCCAGCGTTGTTTCCATTGCTCCTACTTCATAACGAACTCCCGATTGTTGTACAACTTCAATTGCTTTATCAACAACAGAATATACATCTTTTGTTTTTGCTTGTGGTACTACTGAAAATGACATTGTAACTTGTTGTGACATAATAATATCCCCCTTCTGAAATTAAATTTTAAAACAAGAAAAGGCTTTCCTACTACGTAGGAAAGCCTTGTATGCAAGTTATTATAGAATAACATATGCTACATCACTTTAAGTAACTCCCTACGCTGGCATTATCCAGATCAGGTTGAGGGTCGATGTTTGCTTACATCCTCTCAGCCAATTGGCTCCCCGGTCCTTAATTCGTTTTCATTGTAGCATGATTTATTTTATTGAACAAACAAAAGCATGTATAATCATTTCAGTTAACTTTTAAATTCTCCAATTAACTCTTGTAACTCCTGTGAAAGCCAGCTTAAAGAACTCGCTAATTCAGCAATATCCTGTACAGACATTTCCTGTTCTTTCATACTCGCTTCAATATTACTACTACTATTCGCATACATATTTGCGATATGTGATAGTTCATTTACAACACGAACAATATTTTCGCTATTTTGCAATATATCACTTGAATTGCTAGAAACAACTCTAACTTGATTTGTAACAGATTGTGCTGATTTTGAAATTTTTTCAAAGAAGGCACCACTACTTCGAACAAGTTTAATTCCAAATTCTACTTCTTTTGAAGCCTTTTGCATTGAAACAACAGCTTCTTCCGTTTCAGCTTGTGTTTCCCCTATTAATTTTGCTATATCTTTTGCTGATGCTTCCGTTTGCTCTGCTAATTTACGCACTTCATCAGCAACAACGGCAAATCCCCTTCTAGTTTCCTCAGCACGTGAGGATTCAATAGAAGCATTTAAAGCTAACGAATTAGTTTGGTTTGAAATACCTGTAATTACAGTTACAATATCATTAATTTCTTTTGATCTTGTTTCCAAAGAATAAATGATAGAAGATACATCCTGTACTGTATTTTGTATTATGTTCATTTGATTAATCGCCTGTTCAATAACACCATTTCCTTTTACTGAATGATGCTCCATACCTTCAGACTCTTCCGTCATTTGTTCTGCAGCATTTGTTATCTCTTCTATCCTATCTTCCATTTCATATACAATACCTAAATACTTTGGTACTGAAGTTTCTTGTGACTGATTGCCCGCTCTTACCCCAACCATAGAACTTACGATTTCTTGAACTGCCATACTATTCTCTTTCGTACTCACTGACAATTCTTTTGAAGATGAGGAAACCTGTTCGGCTGTCTGCTTCACTTTATCTACAATTCCTTTAAACTTCTCGATGGTATTATTAAAATACGCATTAATAATACCAATATCATCTGGTCTTTCCTCTAATTTAATACTCAAATCACCTTCACCGACTTTGCGCAACCCTTCACGTAAATCTCGCAATGGAGCAAGTGCGTTACGTACAATTAAGAATTGAATAACAGTTGCAATTAAAACAGAAATACAAATAAACATTAAACCTTGTATAATGAATTTTTCCTTTGTACTAGGAACAATAGACGCATCTACATCGGCTGCAACAATTGCCACAATATTTCCGTCTCCATCTTTAATTGGCTCTAATATCGTTACCCATGATCCTAATAGATCTTCATATACTACTGTCATGTTTGCTTTTTTCGTGCTCATTACCTTATCGTATGCTTTCATCCAAAGATCTGGTTGTTTATAATATTCTCCCGGTCTTACTTCAACAACATTTGCTAAGTCTGTAGACAAGTCGACGATTAGTAACTCACCTTTTTCATTTTTTTTTGCTCCAACAATATACGTTTGTCCAACACTATTCAATTCTTCCGTTGCTTCATCTAATTTCTCTGTTAACTTCTCTCTCTTTTCTCTTTGTGCCACTGGGTCTTTTGTAACATCTCTCACTATTTCTTCGTCTAATTTATGTAATACCGTATCTCCTGTTTCAAAAGAATGCCTTTCAAATATAGACATCATACTATTTTGAAACATGTTAAAACTTAACGCTCCCATAGTACCAACAAGCGTCAAAATAACTAACACAGTTAATAATACATTTTTTTGAAGAAACGACAACTTATGCCAATGCTTTTTCATTAACATCACCCTTCTTAATTAACTTAATAGAAAGTAAAACTATTAAAATATAAACCTCAATAAATGATAAAGGTTCTCATTTGTTTGCAAATAAAAAAAGACCAATGAAAAGAGCATTGGTCAAGACCAACCCTATCCGTCCGGTAACTGGCTAGCATAGCCTTTCGGCCTTAGCTCCTGTAGTTTTGCGTCCTAATGTTTCCATCAGTTTGCCTTTCTCGCTGAACGAGTTGAACGATATGGGAGTTCTATGAGAATTAAATTATTCTCTACAAAAGATTACAACATTAAAATTAAAATGTCTACCTATTTAGAGATACAAATGTAAAATTTTAACGTATTATTTTTTCGAAATAATTTAACAAAGTACGTGAATGTTACATTTCTTGTGTTATATAATAAAAAATGTATATAACACAAGGATTATTTTGAGTATTTATTTTAATTTTCATTCAAATTAAATTATTCAAATATACCTTAACTAATGAATTTCGGAGGTAGTTTATCATGTTTTGGCTACAATTTCTTACGTTACTACTCTGCATTTTTATTGGCGCACGTCTAGGCGGAGTTGGTCTAGGAGTAATGGGTGGCGTTGGTATGGCAATACTTGTTTTCGTCTTCCACTTACAACCTACAGCTCCTCCTATTGATGTCATGCTTATGATTTTAGCAGTAATTACAGCTGCTGGTGCACTCCAAGCCGCTGGAGGAATGGACTACCTTGTTCATCTGGCCGAGAAAGCATTACGAAAAAATCCAAAACGCATTACATTCTTTGCTCCAATTGTTACTTATTTATTTACACTTTGTGCAGGAACTGGTCACGTTGCTTATTCTGTACTTCCTGTCATCGCAGAAGTCTCTCGCGAATCCGGGATTAGACCGGAACGACCAATGTCAATTGCCGTAATCGCTTCCCAACAAGCAATTACAGCTAGTCCTATATCAGCTGCAACAGTTGCACTTCTAGCAATGTTAGCTGACTATAAAATCACCTTATTAGATATTTTAAAAGTAAGTATCCCTTCTACTTTCATCGCTTGTATGGTAGCTGCATTTGTTGCTAGCAAAATGGGGAAAGAATTAAATGAAGACCCTGAATACTTGAAACGATTAAAAGAAGGAATGATTCCTAAGATTGAAGAGAAAAAAGAATTTGTCGGTGTAAAAGGCGCTAAATTATCAGTTATCCTTTTCCTATTAGGAACTTTCCTTGTCGTACTTCTCGGTTCATTTGAAGCACTTCGTCCAGGATGGATAGTTGATGGGAAGTTAGCCCGTCTTTCCATGCCAAACACAATTGAAATGGTTATGTTAACGATCGCAGCTCTTATTATTATTTTCTGTAAACCAAATGTAGAAAGCATCGTGTCTGGTAACGTCTTTAAAGCGGGTGCAACAGCAGTTGTTGCTATTTTCGGGATTGCTTGGATGGGAGATACTTTCTTTAACGGAAACTTAAATATGATTCAAGGATCAATTCAGCACCTAGTAACAAGTGCACCATGGCTATTTGCCATCGCATTATTCATTCTATCTATTTTACTATATAGCCAAGCAGCAACAGTACGTGCTTTAATGCCTCTTGGATTATCACTCGGTATTCCACCAGCACTACTAATCGCTATGTTCCCTGCAGTAAATGGATACTTCTTCATTCCAAACTATGGAACAATCGTTGCTGCGATTAACTTTGATCGCACTGGTACAACAGGTATTGGTAAATATGTTTTAAATCACAGCTTTATGATTCCCGGCCTAATCGCAACATTCACTTCTATCGGAATTGGAATGCTCTTAATATCAATTATGTCTTAAAGAAAAAGCACAAACCCGCAATTTTAAAGGGTTTGTGCTTTTTTAATCAAACGTTTGTTTAAATATTTTTAACTGTCCATTCTGTTCTTTACTATGTGTGTACAGTTCCCTTTTCTACAAACCCTTACTTACTTCCTCTACTAATTTCTTCGTACTTTCATACGCAGATTCCGCTAAACTAATAGCTGAAATAACTGAAACGCCGTCCGCACCCGCTTCTATAACGGAAGCTGTATTTTCAATTGTAATCCCACCAATACCAACAATCGGTATCCTAATTCCTTGTTCTCTAAAATGAGCTAAACCTTTCGTTCCTTGAACTGCTTTCGTATCTTTTTTTGTACTCGTTGGAAAAATCGGACCGACGCCTAAATAATCAGCTCCGTTTTCAATTGCCCAGCTCGCTTCTTCAATTGTATGTGTAGATACACCGATAATTTTATCCCCCATTTTTTCACGAACAGTAGTAATTCCTTCATCATCTTGTCCAACATGCACGCCATCTGCATCTAATTCAATGGCTAATTCTACATCATCATTTACAATGAAAGGAACACCATATTCCTTACAAAGCGCCTGCAATTCCTTTGCAAAGCGCACTCTATCTTCTCCGATTAAAGCTCCTTCACCCTTCTCACGAAACTGAAAAAGTGTCACTCCACCATCTAACGCTTCTTTCAATACAGCTAACGGATCCTTCGTACAGTTATTACTTCCCATAATAAAATACACTTGTAATAACTTAGACATTCTCTTTGCTTCAATGCGCATCATGTTTTTCATCCCCTTACTTTAACTCCTCAATCTTCCCATACTTCTCAATATCACCCGAAGTGGTATTCGCTAACTGATTTAAAAATTCAATTTGGAAACTACCAGGTCCCTTTTCCACCGTCTTAGCAGCTGCCAGTTCTGCAGCTACACCATAAAATGTTAATGCTGCTACAGCTGCCTTTACATAATCCTTTTCTACCGCTACAAATGCTCCTATTACAGAAGTTAGTAAACACCCTGTTCCTGTAACCTTTGTTAAAATAGGATGGCCATTTCGAATAACAATAGTTCGCTCTCCATCTGTAACAACATCTTCTTCTCCAGTAATTACCGCAACGGTATTCAATTCATCCGCTGCCTGCCTTGCAATACTTACGACATTGCCATTTCCAGTAACAGCGTCTACCCCTTTAATTTCCCATTTCTCATTAATAACGTTCGCTATTTCAGCTGCATTTCCGCGGATAATCGCTAACTCGATTTCAGCCGGAATATGTCTCGCAACTTCTGTTCGATACGATGTTGCTCCTGCACCAACTGGATCAAACAGTACTGGTACATTGTTTACATTTGCTGATTTACCCGCAAGTAACATCGCTTCTACTTCTTCAGGACGTAGTGTCCCCATGTTTAATACTAACGCTCCAGCAATACTCGCCATTTCTGCCACTTCTTCTTTTGCATACGCCATTACAGGCGATGCTCCTAGCGCTAACAAACCGTTAGCTGTAAAATTTGTGACAACAACATTTGTAATATTATGAACGAGCGGATTAGATTCTCTCACCAAATCCACTACTTTACTAATTTCTTTCATATTCATCCTTTTCATCTCCTAACTATAGTGATGGGAGATACACAAAAAGGCACTTTGCGCGTACGCAAAGTGCCTGAACATGTGCTTTTACACTCTCCCTACGCTGGCATTATCCAACAGGTTCAAATGGTCAATGACGGATTAGTCATACTCTCAGTTTGCATCCACAAACTCCCATGTGTTTATTATTCATCTACTTCAAAGTCTACTCTTATTCTAATAAAATAACAAGTTCTTTACTTTTCTATTTAATATAGAAGCAACCTATAAAACAATAAGCATAATCAAGTGAAACTTTAATCAGTGGGTGTTTTGTTCATTCCACTAAAAACCGCTCAAATATGGAGCGAAACTGAATCTCAAGAAGATGTATGCTATAGTTAACGTATGGAATTTTGAAAGGATGTTTTAAATATGTCAAAAAGCGTTGTAATCGCTGAAAAACCTTCTGTTGCACGAGATATTGCGCGTGTACTGAAGTGTGATAAAAAAGGAAATGGCTACCTTGAAGGTAGTAAATATATTGTAACTTGGGCTTTAGGTCATCTTGTTACATTAGCAGATCCAGAAAACTATGATGTGAAATATAAAAAGTGGAATTTAGAAGATTTACCGATGCTACCTGAGCGTTTGAAATTAACGGTTATTAAACAAACAGGAAAACAATTTAATGCTGTAAAAAGTCAGCTTCTTAGAAAAGATGTAAATGAAATTATTGTAGCAACAGACGCTGGGCGTGAAGGAGAATTGGTCGCTCGTTGGATTATTGATAAGGTTCGAGTTAACATACCAATCAAACGTCTATGGATTTCATCCGTTACTGACAAAGCAATTAAAGATGGTTTTGCAAATTTAAAACCAGGTAAGGCATATGACAATTTATATGCTTCAGCAGTTGCGCGTTCAGAAGCTGACTGGTATATCGGTCTTAATGCGACTCGAGCTTTAACGACTCGCTTTAATGCCCAGCTGAATTGCGGCCGTGTACAAACACCTACTGTCGCTATGATCGCTAATCGTGAAGATGAAATAAAGAACTTCAAAGCTCAAACTTATTACGGCATTGAAGCTCAAACAACAAATCAACTAAAACTAACGTGGCAAGATGCAAATGGCAATAGCCGTAGTTTTAATAAAGAAAAAATTGATAGCATCGTAAAAGTTTTAGATAAACAAAATGCCACTGTTATAGACATTGATAAAAAACAAAAGAAGTCATTCTCTCCTGGTCTTTACGATTTAACTGAATTACAACGTGATGCAAATAAAAAGTTCGGTTACTCTGCGAAAGAAACATTAAACATTATGCAGAAATTGTATGAGCAACATAAAGTGTTAACGTACCCTCGTACAGATTCACGCTATATTTCATCTGATATCGTTGGAACACTTCCAGAACGTCTAAAAGCATGTGGTGTCGGAGAATACCGTCCTTTAGCACATAAAGTATTACAAAAGCCTATCAAGGCTAATAAATCATTTGTTGATGATAGTAAAGTAAGCGATCATCACGCAATTATTCCAACAGAAGGATACGTTAACTTCTCAGCCTTCACAGATAAAGAACGCAAAATTTATGATTTAGTTGTAAAACGTTTCTTAGCTGTTTTATTCCCAGCATTCGAATACGAACAACTAACATTACGCACAAAAGTCGGCAATGAAACGTTCATTGCACGCGGAAAAACTATTCTACATGCCGGTTGGAAAGAAGTATACGAAAATCGCTTTGAAGATGATGATGTGACTGATGACGTAAAAGAGCAACTTTTACCTCGCATTGAAAAAGGCGATACATTAACTGTAAAGTTAATTATGCAAACATCCGGTCAAACGAAAGCACCTGCACGTTTTAACGAGGCGACTTTACTTTCAGCAATGGAAAATCCTACAAAATATATGGATACGCAAAATAAACAACTTGCTGATACGTTAAAATCAACTGGTGGATTAGGTACTGTAGCAACACGAGCTGATATTATCGACAAGCTATTCAATTCGTTTTTAATTGAAAAACGTGGTAAAGATATTCACATTACTTCAAAAGGCCGTCAGTTACTTGATTTAGTGCCAGAAGAGTTAAAATCACCTACACTAACTGGTGAGTGGGAACAAAAGCTAGAGGCAATTGCAAAGGGTAAACTGAAAAAAGAAGTATTCATTTCAGAAATGAAGAACTATACGAAAGAAATTGTTTCTGAAATTAAATCGAGTGATAAAAAATATAAACATGACAACATTTCAACAAAGTCTTGTCCAGACTGTGGTAAACCAATGCTAGAGGTAAACGGCAAAAAAGGAAAAATGCTCGTTTGCCAAGACCGTGAATGTGGTCATCGTAAAAATGTATCTCGTACAACAAACGCTCGTTGTCCTCAGTGTAAGAAAAAATTAGAATTACGTGGTGAAGGTGCTGGACAAATCTTCGCATGTAAATGTGGCTATCGTGAGAAATTATCGACATTCCAAGAGAGACGTAAAAAGGAATCTGGAAACAAAGCTGATAAGCGCGACGTTCAAAAATATATGAAACAACAGAACAAAGAAGAAGAACCATTAAACAATCCATTTGCAGAAGCATTAAAGAAATTAAAATTTGATTAAACAAAAAGGTTCCTACCTCTATCGGTAGGAACCTTTTATTTTAGTGAATGATTTTACTTCCTTTTGCGTTCTCAACAAACTTTTCACTCGATTTGTTAATTGGTGTTTTCAGTAATAACGCAGCAACAATCATAACTACTACGAAAGCACTTAATACAAGTAAATCTCGTGTTACGATATCCCAAAGCATCCCGCCTACTGTTTCACGAATTGCACTAATTGCGTATGTGAACGGTAAGAATGGATAAATTGCTTGGAAGAACGCTGGTGTCATTTGAATCGGGAATGTTCCGCCCGATCCTGCTACTTGCAGTACAAGTAAAATGATCGCCATCGATTTCCCAACGTTTCCGAAAATAGAAACGAGTGAGTATACGATACAAACGAAGACTCCACCAATAAATAAACTAAATAATACAAACCAGAACTTATCGACTACGTACGTACCAAGTAAGAATATATCTCCCATTGATACGATAAACGCTTGTGAAAGACCTATCGTTAAGAATGTTAATAAACGTCCGAAGTAAATTTCATGGCTCTTATAATTCGCGCCTTCTTCGTGCACTTCTACCGTTAATAATGAAACCATTAATAATGCGCCTACCCATAATGCAAGCACTGTATAGAATGGTGACATTGCTGAGCCGTAGTTCGGCATCGCAAATAATTTATTCTCTTTTAAATTTACTGGATTCGCAAAGTAATCACTTTGCTTCTCAACATCATTTTTCAATAAACGGATGATGTCTTTTAAATCCTCTTCAGATTCAAAATCACGAATTTTATCTGCTAATTCTTTAATCTTTTTCTCAGTAGCTGGCATTTCAGCTTTAATATCTGCTAATTTCTTTTTACCGTCTACTAAGCCTTTTGATGAATCTTCTAGTAACTTTTTAACATCTGGAAGCTTTTTATCTGCTTCTTTTAAAATTTGAGATGTGTTTTTAGACATCTCTTTTGTACGAGCAATTGCTTCATTAAAGTTTGGAACGATTTCTGAATCGTATTTAGCTAAGATGTCACCTATTTGACCCGAAACATTTTTAGATACTTCATTAATGCTCTCAATAACATCTGCCGCTGGTTTTTGACCTTTATTAATAGCGTCAATTCCTTTATCAGTTAAATCGATTCCTTTTTGGAAACCATCTTTTGCTTTATTCAATTTAGCAATCGTGTTATTCATGTTTTTATCACTATTTACATCTGCTAAAACTTTATTCGCATTTTCCATAACAGGGATCATATCATTAACTAAATTCTTTCCAGCTTGTAACTCTCCTCTTATATCATTTAAAGCTACTTTTGTAGAATCTAATCCGTTGATTCCTTTATTATTTAAGTCTTCTCTCGCTTTTCCAAGCTCCGTTTTTAATCTGCTGTAATCATTTACAGCCTTATCATATTTTTCTCTACCATTGTCTAATATCTCATTAGTTTTGTTTATTCCTTGATTTAAATTTCCTCTTAGTTGCTGAGCATCTTCTTTTACATTTTCAGCCTTGTTTTTCAATTGCTCAGCTGTGCTTACTGCTTTTTCAAAATCGGCTACGAACGTTGCATTATAGTCCTTTTCAGCTTGAGTTACTAAATTATTTACTGAATCTAATTTTTGATTTACTGCATCTCGTACATCTTGTTTAACCTCTTGTCCAGAACTAATTAAATCCCCTACATGCTTAACTCTATCGTTCGCATCCACCATAGAATTTTTAAGAACCGTTAAACTCTCTACTCTGTTCCCAAAGAACTGTTTACCGAAGTCCGTTGAAGCTGCTTCCTTAAAAGCTGTAAAGAAATCAATCAAATATGAAACACTATCGATACGCTCTTGGAGAAGTTTTGAAGCATCCTGTACATTTTTCTGCGCTACAGCTGGATCAACACCATTATTTTGAAGACCATCCATAACACTTTTTACATATGCCGTTCCAACACGAGTAGAACTAAAAACATTATTTACAGTTTGATTAATATTTTTAGCGATATTTTTATACCCCTCACCATTCACCTGCGGTAACTCTGGTATTTGTGGTATCTGTGGAATAGTTATATCAGGCAACACCGGGAGTGTAGCCGGATCTGGAAGTGCCAGATTGAAATCAACAGATGGATTTTTTAAGAAATCTGTAATCGCCGCCGCACCATTCAAACCTGTTTGTATTGCAATTAAATTATTCTTAATAGTTCCTGGCGCACGATTCAATGTTTCATCGTTTCTCGCAAAGAATGCATCTAAGCTCTTAAGTGTATCCTGACCATCATTAATAACACTTTCTACAACCGGTAACTCTTTTTGTGCTACCTTCACAACATCCTCTGCTCGAGTCGCATCATCTAACGCCTTATCCATCAATGTATTCATTTCTGGGAACTGCGCTTCTAACTTAAATACAAGGTCTTTTACTTTCTCGATACTTGGTAAGTTTGTTTCTAAATCGATTCCAAGGTCATTGAAGATTTTAAAAATCTCACCGTTCGCTGTTTTAACGAAGTTTTTACTAATCTCTTCCGTAATACCTGATGCACCTTTTGCTGTAATTTTCGGTGCAATCGCATTTACTTTTTCATTTACATAGTAATCAAGTTCTGGCTTTTGTGGATTTTCATCCAGAACAGTTGCAATTTTTTCAGAGAAGTCTTTTGGGATTGTAATACTTGCATAATAATCCCCACGTTCAACTCCGTAAATTGCCTGCTTTTCGTCTACAAATTTCCAACCAAGATTTTTGTTTTTCTTCAGAGAATCTACAATCTCGTCCCCGATATTGATATCTTTCCCTCTTAAATTAGAGCCTGCATCTTGGTTAGAAACTGCAATGGGAACCTCTTTTGTATTTCCATATGGATCCCAAGAAGCTTTAATGTTAAACCATGCATATAACGATGGTAAAATCATTAATCCTAAAACAATAACAATTGCAGCCCAATGTTTGGCTACATTCCGTAAATCTGTCTTATAAATACGCCAAATTTGTTTCATAAAAGTTATCACCTAATTATATATTTTTCCTTCTTTAGAAAATGATACATACATTTTGCAATTATATCACTTTCTACATCGTGGATTAACCAAAAACGAACTATTTTTTCCCATTAACTTTGACTTATTACATTATATAACGAAGTAAGTCAAAGTATGAATACAAAATGACCAAATCGGTTTTACATTCAATAATAACAAATATATAGGAAATGTCATAAAAAATACAAGTATTTTCTCTTGGAAATACTTGTATTCCTCAAAAAAATCCTCACAGCTTTTCATCATCTGTGAGGATTTCTTCTATTATATATCTACTTGTACTTCTACACCGAAATGATCTGAAATTACTTTTCGGTTTGTACCATTAAAAATGACTTTTGAAGAACGAACTTTTTCACTTTGGTTACACAATATTAAATCGATTCGCAAATTATGTTTATTTTCATCCCAACCCGCAATCTCACCTTGGACAGTTGTTCCTTCATCCTTCTCTATTGCTAGTTTATATGTGTCGTACAAACCTTTTTGCATCATATATTCATAACCTTCACCTTGCAAACGAGCGTTATTATTAAAATCACCCATTAAGAAGGAAAGTTCATTGCTATCTACACGCTCCATCAAACGATTCACTTGATCTTTGAATGATTCTTCTTCGTCATTCCACCAACCGAGGTGGCAAGAGTAAAACGTGATGTTCTTATCATTATAAGCAATTGTTGCACTTACAATTTTGCGTGTTTTCCAATACGTCGTATCCTTATTTTCTGATATAAAGAACGTATTTTCTTTTATAATACTATGCTTCGTTATAATCGCTAATCCTTCTTCATAAACATCATAACCAATATGAGAGAAATCCCAAGTAATATTGTAATCTTTTACATGTAACGCTTTTAACGCTTTTAACTCTTCTAATAGTAAAAGTCCAAAATTATCTTCTTTCTTGTTACCGCATACATTTTCAGCCCCTATCGACTGACTTACTTCTTGCAATGCGATGACATCGTACTCTTCTTCTTGAATGACTTTAGCAAGATATTTTATCTTTTCTATTTGATTTTCTTCTTGCCAAGAGTGACAGTTTAAAGTTAGCAATTTCATATTATTACGCACCTAACATATCTTGAATGTCTGACTTTAATACGTCAGCTTTCGGACCATATACTGCTTGTACACCTTTATCTTTTACGATAAGTCCTAAAGCACCATTTTGTTTCCACTGTGCTTCTGGTGCAACAACATCTAAATCTTTTACTGTTACACGTAAACGTGTCATACAAGCATCTACGTCAGCAATATTTTCTTTTCCACCTAATAAATCAATAACTTTTGTTGCTAATGAACCATCTTGTACATTTCCTGTTCCTTCTGATGACTCATCTTCATTATCAATATAGTTACCTGCACGTCCTGGTGTTGGTAAGTTGAACTTTTTAATTAAGAAATTGAATAATGTAAAGTTCAGACCGAAGAATACTAATGAAACGATAACGAAATTGATTAAATCTCTAGTTAGTCCTGCATTAATCATCATCGGTGTACGAGTAATTAACTCAATAAATCCGAATGCATGAACACGTAAGTTAATTAAATCTGCTAACGCGAATGCAAGTCCTGTTGTAATTGCATATACAACATATAATACTGGGGCGATAAACATGAACATAAATTCAATTGGTTCTGTTACACCTGTTAAGAATACCGCTAATGCTGCTGATAAGAACATTGGTTTATATTTTGCACGTTTTTCTTTATCAACATTACGGAACATCGCGAATGCAATACCCATTAATGCTGCTGTTGAGCCGATAACTTGTCCTGCTTTGAAACGAGCTGGTACAACATTATTTAATAGATCGTTATATGCTTTCGTATCTCCATTTGCTAATAAGTTATTTAAATCTGTAATCCATGCAAGCCATAATGGATCTTGTCCTGCTACAATTTGTCCAACTTTTGAGCCAGTTAACATCGTATATGTTCCGCCTAGCTCTGTGTAGTTCATCGGAATCGTTAACATATGGTGTAAACCAAATGGTAATAGTAAACGCTCTAACGTTCCATATACAAACGGTGCAACAACTGGTGCGCTATCTTTAGATGCTGCAATCCAACGACCAAATTCATTTAATCCACTTTGGATGAATGGCCATAAAAGTGATAATACAATTGCAGTGACTGTAGACCAAACAATTACAACGAATGGTACGAAGCGTTTTCCGTTAAAGAACGCTAATGCCTGTGGCAGTTTATTATAGTTATAGTATTTGTTATATAAAGTAGCTCCTAAGAACCCTGTGATAATCCCTACGAAAACTCCCATGTTTAATGCTGGTGCACCAAGTACAGAAGTGAAGTAATCTTTTACAACTAAATCTCCTGCTAATACTGAAGAAACTGTCGCTTTTGAATCCGTTAACATTTCAGCGTTTACGCCAAATATAGCTCCTGTAATTCTGTTTGTTAAGACGAATGCTAGTAGCGCTGCAAATGCACCACCTGCACGATCTTTCGCCCAAGATCCCCCAATTGCTACCGCGAATAAGATGTGTAGATTTGTAATAATTGCCCAACCTATGTCTTCCATTACGCGAGCGATTGTATGAACTGCGTTAATATCCCCAGCAGACATCCCAATTAACTTACCGATAGAAATCATTAAACCAGCTGCTGGCATTACAGCTACAACAACTAATAACGCTTTCCCAAACTTTTGCCAAAAATCAAAAGACGTAATTTTCATCTGTTCTTCCTCCCCTTTATTTATAACAACATAATGATTTAAATTATAATTTCTGTTTCTCTTATGAAAACGATTCCTTATGTTACTTTATTTTTATCTTTACGCAACCGTTTTCATAAATCTATTTTAATAAAAGCGTTTTCACTTTGCAATAGAAATTTATTTTTTTTCATAAAAAAAGATGCTCTAAGAGCATCCTTTTTTATTATGAAATGCGATAAACCCTTGTTTCATAAGGCTTTAACGTGATTGTAGTTACTTGTTCATGTTCCGCAACTTCATGGTTATTTAAAAGCAAACGTTTGCGTTCTAGTGCAAATAATTCCTCATTATACACAGCTTCCTCTTTTGAAATATTGCTAATTACGACGATTTTTTCATCGTTTAATGTACGAGTATATGCATAAATTTGCGGATCATCTTCTAAAAGTAAATCGTACGTACCGTAATTCAGTACATCGTGTTCTTTTTTCAAGGCAATCATTTTCTTATAGAAATTGAAAATAGAGTTTTCTTCATTTTTCTGCTTTTCAACATTAACCTCTTTATAGTTTGGATTCATACTAAACCAAGGTGCACCTGTTGTGAAGCCAGCATTCATCTCATCGTTCCACTGCATAGGTGTACGTGAATTATCGCGGCAAGAAGCCCATATAACTTCCATCATATCTTGATGTGATACGCCCTCTGCAATTTTCTCACGATATAAATTTTTAGTTGCTACATCATCGTAATCCTCAACATTTGGTAACTGAACATTTGTCATCCCAATTTCTTGCCCTTGATAAATAAAAGGTGTACCGTGCATAAAGAAGTACATTGCGCCTAGAGCCGTTGCACTTTCACGCCAATATTGTTTATCATTTCCCCAAGTCGAAACGATACGTGGTTTATCGTGATTCTCAATATATAAGGCATTCCATCCTTTATTTTCTAGTCCTTTTTGCCATTTCGTTAATACTTTTTTCAATCCTACAACATCAAGATCTTTCTTCTTTTCTGCATCCCATAAACTTAAATGTTCAAATTGGAATACCATATTGAACTTACCTCGCTCTTCTCCAACCCAAAGCTCAGCATCTTCAATCTTAACGCCATTCGCTTCACCAACAGTCATAATATCGTACTTAGAAAACGTATTTTCTTTTAACTCTTCTAATAAAGGTTGAATACCATCCACATTCATATGTTTATCAAAAGATGGTACATACTTTAGTTCTTTTGGATTTGGCATATCTTTGAAACCATCTTCTTTTTTAATATGGCTGATTGCATCCACTCGGAAACCATCAATTCCTTTATCAAGCCACCAGTTAACTGTATCGTATAGCACTTCGCGGACTTCTTTATTCTCCCAGTTTAAATCTGGTTGTTTACGCGAGAATAAATGTAAATAATATTGTCCTGTTACTTCATCATATTCCCATGCCGAACCATTAAAAATACTTTCCCAGTTGTTTGGTTCCGCACCATCTTTACCATCATGCCAAATATACCAATCACGCTTTGGATTGTCTTTAGACGAACGTGATTCAATAAACCACGGATGTTCATCACTCGTATGATTAATAACTAAATCAATAATAAGCTTCATATCACGTTTATGAACTTCATCTAGTAAAGCATCAAAGTCTGCCATTGTACCGAACTCATCCATGATATCTTGATAATCACTAATGTCATAACCATTATCATCATTAGGTGACTTATACATTGGACAAATCCAAATTACATCTATACCTAAATCTTTTAAATAATCCAGTTTCGCAATAATACCTTGTAAATCTCCAATACCATCACCATTTGAATCCATAAAGCTACGTGGATAAATTTGATAAGCAACTGCTTCTTTCCACCATGTCTTATTCATAGTCCTTCTCTCCTTTTGCATCCCATCGGAAATTTTTTTATGCAAACGTTTTCGTAACACTATCATAACAAAATATGAATAGTTTGCAACTGTTTTCATTGAACTCTATGTAGATTCCTCATTCTTATGCTTTATTTATTTCTCACAAAGGCAAATCTCATTCCTCACCTGCTTTTGTCCACGCACGTTACATACGCTTTTCATATATTAATAAAAAGCACTGCTTATTTTAGAAAGAAGTGATAAATTGAAACAAACAAAATTAACAGGTCGTATCGTTGTTCCTTCAGATCCTGACTATGACGTAGCCCGAATTAATTTAAACTTAAGTATTCCAAAACTCCCTTGTATTATTGTTTTTTGCCAAAATAAAAATGATGTGAGTAACGCCTTAAAATGGGCACGTGAACGTCATGTACCATTTCGCTTAAGAAGCGGACGTCATAGCTATGAAAATTTTTCTCTTTTAAATAGAGGACTTATTATTGATGTAAGTGAAATGCATCGTATTACTGTTAATACAGATAAATTAACAGCAACAATTGAAGCTGGTGCAAACCTTGGCACTGTTTATAAAGAGCTTTGGAATTATGGTGTGACAATACCAGCTGGTACAAGCGCAAGCGTTGGAATTGTTGGATTAGCACTTGGCGGTGGCATAGGTATGCTTTCACGCTTATTTGGATTAACATGTGATCAATTAATAGAAGTTGAAATGGTACAAGCCTGTGGTAAATTTGGTGCAAAAATCATTCGTGCAAGCGAACATGAAAACCATAACTTGTTTTGGGCGTGCCGCGGTGGTGGTGGTGGAAACTTCGGAATTATTACTTCTTTGACTTTTCGAGTACACCCTATAAAAAATGTATCAATCTTCTCGATTACATGGGAATGGGAGGACTTTATTGCTGCATTTCAAGCTTGGCAAAACTGGGCGCCTTATATAGACGAACGTCTCACTTCATCAATTGAATTATTCACAAAGCAACAAAACAAAATTGAAGCACAAGGTGAGTTTGTTGGCTCTGCCTCTGAACTCCATTCCTTATTATCTCCTCTTCTTGAAACTGGTACCCCCTCTCTCTTTATAGATGAAGTTCCTTATATAAAGGCTGTTGAATTTTTTAACAGTGGTAACATCCCTGAAAACTTCAAGCGCTCCGGTTCCTACGTATATAAACCTATCCCTCTTAAAGGAATTCAAATCATGCAGTATTTTCTTTCTCATGCACCAAATAAAGATGCGAGTATTTGGCACCAATCACTCGTTGGTGCTGTTGAAAATATTCCACCTACTGAAACAGCTTATTTCCATCGTAAAGCAATTATTGCGCAAGAATACATTACCTCTTGGAAATGTGATGATGAAGAAAATCGAAATATACGCTGGGTTAAAGATTTACGAGAAAGCTTAGATCCTTATACACTAGGTGACTATGTCAATTGGCCCGATATCGACATTAAAAATTGGCAAACTAGTTATTATGGTCCTAACTTTCAAAAATTACGTAAAGTGAAAACCATATATGATCCTTGCAATGTTTTTCGTTTTCAACAAAGTATCCCACCCTTTCATACGTAAAAAAAGGAAGAACAAAATACTGTTCTTCCTTTTTACATTGAAAATCGTTCAATTGTTTGTTTTAAGTCCGCTGCTTGCTTCTCTAAATCCTTTAACAATTGATCGATTACCACCATATTTTTAGACTGTTGCAACGTCACACGTGCTACTTCTTGTGAACCAGCTGACGTTTCTTCAGCAATTGCTGCTACGGCCTTCGTCTGTGCCCCTGTTTGATGAATGTGACTCACTTGTTCGTTCATATAGCCACTAATTTGCTTAGTTGCATCGGCTACTTCCATAACACTTGATGACATTTCTTTTAAAATTAATTCCGTAGCTTCCCCACGTTTCGCCTCTTCTTTAGCTATTTTCACTTGTTCTGTCATTTTCATTGCAACTTGTTGTACTTCCTCTTGCATGTTTCGTAATAACTGCGATATGTTTCTTGCAGAATGATCGCTTTCATCAGCAAGTTTCCGTACTTCTTCCGCAACAACCGCAAAGCCTCTTCCGTGCTCTCCTGCACGAGCAGCCTCAATAGAAGCGTTTAGTGCTAATAAATTAGTTTGGCTAGCAATCTCACTCACAACAGATACAATGTGTTCTACTTGTTTCATTCTTTCCTCTAACTTCTGTACATTTTGCATTGAATCTTCATTTTCTTTCGCCAATGTTTGAATACCTTGAATTAAAGACGTAAAGACACGAGTACTATGTCCTAAAGCTTGCACCATTTCTGAAGACAACTCATCAGACTGTTTTGCTTTCTCTTCTACTTCACTTGCAATAGAAGTTGTTGTATCAACAGCAGAAACAATCGCTTGAATTGATGCCGCTGATTGCTCAGCGCCAGAAGAAATCTCTGCAAGTGTTTCAGAAACACCTTGTGCTTGTTTCGTTGCTTCACCTGTTTGTTTTCTAATTTGCTGTACTTGATTGTTTGTATACGAAAATGTTGTATCAATATTTTTTACCATGCCCCTTAAGTTCCCAAGCATCATATTAAAAGCAACACTTAAAGATTTAATTTCATCATCAGTCTTCGGTAACGGAACATCTTCACGAATGTCTCCTTCAGCCGCTTTTCTCGCCGCCTCCTCTAACTTTCGAAGCGGTTTAATTAAAAATACGGCTGCTCCATATGCTAAAATTCCAGACCATACTACCCCTAATAACATAACGATAATATTATAAACAGTTTGACTTACATAACTTTGAAAATAATCATATACCACATAAATAAAAAATATGCTTGTTGAATATGTAATTAAAGCTAAAACTGTAGTGAATAGCATAAGTTGTGTACGTAAGCCAAAGGAAAATGTCTTCCTTTCTTTTCCCATCTCTTCTTTCCCCCTTTTTATAAGCAATATAAGTACTACCTATATATTATTATCCATATTTTCGTTATAGAAAGATATAGAGATTTTAAAAATCATTACTCCCTTGAATATCAAATCACCCAAAAAAAATAAAGGATTCTGACAATTTATGACTAATAACAGAAATAAGGGGCAACATTTGTAAAATATATTTTTGACTGGGGGTTTTGTATGATTCAGGTTCGAAATCTAGTAAAATCATTCGGGTCACTTGATGTTTTAAAAGGAATTGATTTAAAAGTAAATGAAAAAGAAGTTGTTGTTTTAATTGGTGCCAGTGGTTCCGGTAAAAGTACATTACTTCGCTGTCTTAACTTTTTAGAAATGTACGATGAAGGTGAAATTCACTTACAAGGTGAACAAATTGATCCAAAGCATTCAAATTTAAACAAAGTCCGTGAAAATGTCGGTATGGTTTTTCAGCACTTTAACCTCTTTCCCCATATGACCTCACTAGAAAATATCATAGAAGCACCTATTCATGTAAAAAAATTAGAAGCAGCAAATGCAAAGGAAATCGGAAATCAACTTTTACAAAAAGTCGGTCTACAAGATAAAGCAGATGTAACTCCCCACCTTCTGTCAGGTGGCCAAAAACAGCGTATTGCTATTGCACGAGCTCTTGCTATGAATCCTAAAATTATGCTATTTGATGAACCTACCTCAGCCTTAGACCCTGAACTTGTTGGAGAAGTATTGCAAGTTATGAAAGAACTTGCTGAAGAAGGAATGACCATGGTTATTGTTACTCATGAAATGAATTTTGCAAGAGATGTAGCTGATCGCGTAATTTTTATGGATGATGGAAAAATTGTAGAGGATGCTCCGCCAGCACAATTCTTTTCAGCTCCATCACATGAACGAGCGAAACAATTTTTACGCAACGTTTTATAATGTAACTTCTGTTTCAAGCGAAAAGAAATACATTCATACGGTGCACAACTAATCATCTAAATAAAATATCTCAATAACATACTTAAAACCATCCGTATGATTAATATATAGGAGGGGTTTTATGAAAAGAAAACTATTAACCATTGTTGCGAGTATTACATTATGTACATCCTTTATACTCGGGGCCTGTAGTAAGGAAAGTGCCACTACTTCTTCAAATGGTGAAAAAGAATTTCGTTATGCGATGAGTGGCTTATATAAACCTTTTAACTATAAAGAAAATGACGGAAAACTTGTCGGTTTTGATGTGGAAATAGGTGAGGCACTTGCGAAAAAAATGAATATGAAACCGACTCCTATTACAAATCCATGGGAAACGCTAATCCAAGGTCTCAAAGCGAAAAAGTATGATGTAATACTGGGCAGTATGGCAATTACAGAAGAACGCTTAAAAGCTGTTAATTTCTCAAATCCTTATTATCGTTCTGGTGCCCAAATTTTTGTAGCTAAAAAGAATACATCTATCTCTTCTCCAGAAGATTTGAAAGGTAAGAAAATTGGTGTTGTAAAAGCTAGTACCTTTAAAGACCTTGTTGCAAAACATACAGATCAAATTACAGAATACGATAGCGATATTACTGCACTTATGGACTTAGAGCCTGGACGTATTGACGCAGTAATCACAGATCAAATGGTTGGTTTGCGCATGATCAAAGAAGGTAAATCAAATATAAAAGAAGCTGGAAAACCATTAAACCTTGATGAAATGGGAATTGCTATTCGTAAAGATGATAAAGAAATGGTCGAGAAAGTAAATAAGGCTTTAGATGAAATTATTAAAGATGGTACGTATGAAAAGATCAGTAAAAAATGGTTTGGGCGTAATATTCTTGGTGAAGAGGAAAAAACAAAGTAAATTAGCTAGTTAAATGTTTCATAAATTATGCCCCACTTTTTATCCCGCTATTTATGGGCAGTAAAACTCCCAATTGGTGTGGGCTAATAATCAGTGGGGTATTTCATTCCCTACCAAAATCCATACAATATGAGGTGACACATATGTTTGAAATTTTTATGTCTACTTATCCCACACTCTTAAAGGCTACTATTGTCACACTACAATTAACACTAACATCCCTATTACTCGGTTCACTAATTGGATTACTATTCGCTTTTTTTCGAATCTCTAACAATAAAGTTTTAAATAGTATTGCTCATGTATATATCGCTATTATTCGTGGTACACCTTTAATTGTTCAAATCGCCATTCTCTATTTCGGTATTACATCTATTATTGTTTTCACCCCTTTTTGGGCAGGAGCAATTGCTTTAGCAATCCATAACGGTGCATATATTACTGAAATTTTCCGCGGATCCATCCAATCTGTTGACCGTGGACAATTAGAAGCTGCTCGCTCTCTAGGTATGCCGTATCCTTTAGCGATGCGCCGCATCGTATTACCGCAAGCATTTCGTCAATCTCTTCCTCCTTTAGGAAATCAGTTTATTATTGGATTAAAAGATTCTTCACTTGTTGCTTACGTAGGAATGTCCGAATTATGGGGATCAGGTTTATCTATTGCTGCAGGTAACTTCCAACAATTAGATACATATATAATCGTTGGTTTATATTATCTCGTGCTTGTTCTCCTATTCACTTACCTTGTTAACCTTTTGGAAAAACGACTACAACGAAAAGAAACAAATTCAGTTCAAGTTAGTGCAAAGAATAAAAAAGAAGTCTCTTTATAAGAAAAAGCAAGCCAGAGATGGCTTGCTTTTTCATTGCAAAAATATATTAATTTTTATTGATTTGCTTTTTTAATGCTCTCTTCTTCCTCTATATGTTCCTCGCGATATGAAATATTATGAGGATCTAGTCCATTTCCTAAAGAACCATAGAAATGCTCTCTATGCGGATCCACTAATTCACTTCCTTGATAATACACACGTGGTGTATTCCATAGTGCTGCCAAAGCTTTTGTCATTGGCATCTCATGATAGCGTTCCGGCCACATTTCTTTAATTTTCTCTTTTACTAACGGATAGTATTTAGAACTCATAGCAGGGAACAAATGATGTTCTGTATGATATGAGAAATTGAAATGTAAAACGTCTACCCAGCGCGGCACTGTTACTGATAAACAGTTTGCTAACGGATCATTTACTGGCACAATTGGATTTAAGCGGTGATTTGTTGCGATATATGCCATTACAATAAAGTTAGCAATTAACAACGGAATCACATATGCAAATAACCATTTTCCAGGTCCCATAATAAACAATAAACTAATCCAAACTGTCCAAGGCAAAAGAAGTTGAAGCCATACAGATTTTTGATTGGATGACTTAAATTCTTTTATGAAATGAAAGAACATTCGAGTCGAATGCAATGTAAATTGAATTGTTAGTGACAGAAAACTAAAGAATGAACGTACATGAAGAGGCATACGATATACCCAGCTCAAAAACTTACTCTTCTTAAGCTTCTCAAGTGTCGGCCATGCATCTGGATCATTCTCTTCATGTTGTGTATGAACGTGATGCGTTGCATTATGCCACTTTCTCCAAAGTTTAGGACCTGTTGATAACGGCATAAATGCAATCGCTCCTAAGAAATCACGAAGCCACGCCTTTCTCACAACAGTTCCATGTAAAATTTCATGCCCTAAAAACCCAAGTGAAGCAAAACATAATCCAAGAACAATCGCAATTCCTAGATTTGCCCACACATTCAATTCAAATACACCAATCGCTATTAACCCCGCCAATGCCACAAGCAAATAAGCCAGTCCACCAAACAAACGAGTAGGAACTGGTTTAAATGCTTTTTTCGGCAAATGTGGTGATACACGTGCTGCATACCACCCAAACGTATGAAGCTCCTTCATCCTTTTGCCCCTTTCTTATGCCGCGCCTTGCGCAACTTACATATATCAATTCTTGCTTCCAGATTGATTTTACTAGGTGATTAAAAAAAGCATCTATTATAAGGAAAATATACTCACTCTATCGTCACTTATTTTTCGCTTTTATTATCAATGAAAAACATTTCTCTTTTTACTCTCTATCAACCTTTCCACATGATGAATCATATCAATAGAATTTCTATATTGTCAACAACTTTTATGACCTAGTAATAAAAGTTGGTTATACTTTTATAATTATACTTTATTTCACTAAAGAAAAAACATAGATTTTATAAGGTTTTATCCATTATGCATATACATACGCGGACATACTACAGACTCTATCTTATTCAAGAACTCTCGGTGTAAACAACAAATACACTCACCTAAACCTAGCTTTACACAACTTCTACCTCTTCATACCGACAACACTTAATAATTATATTAAAATAATTTTATCTTTCTTTTAATAAAAATAGGCTCCTTCTAAAAAAGCACACATGAATTTCATATAATATGGAAATATTAAAAGGAAAATTGTTCTAAAATCAGGAGGTTTCCACAATGACAAGTGATACATTTCCACAATTGCCACTATCTTATTGGATTGAATCTACTCAGTTCCCTACTTTCCCTCGTTTATCCGAAAATATAAAGACGAAAGTTGCTGTTATCGGTGCTGGTATTACAGGTATTACTACTGCCTATTTACTTGCAAAAGAAGGCATCGATGTTGTGTTAATTGATTCTGGCCTTATTTTAAATGGAACAACTGGGCATACAACAGCAAAGGTAACAGCACAACATGATCTTATTTATGATGAATTAATAAATCATTTCGGTGTGGAAAAGGCCGGGCTTTACTATGAATCAAATAATCATGCTCTACAATTCATAAATGAAACTGTGCAAACATATAAAATCGACTGTAATTTCTCAAATGAAGATTCATATTTATATACAACTACCGATAATGGATTAAGAAATTTATCGAAAGAATATGAAGCCTATCAAAAATTAAATATACCTTGTGACTATGTTCAATCTCTATCGATTCCGATTCCAGTGCAATCTGCACTTGTCATGAAAAATCAAGCACAATTCCATCCCCTTCTTTATTTGAAAACACTTCTAGAAAAGTTTGTGGAGATGGGCGGAAAAGTTTACGAACAAACAACAGCTATGGATGTGGAAAAAGGAGATTCTCCACAAGTCATTACAAAGGAGGGGCATCGTATCACTTGTGAATATGTTGTCTCTTGTTCACATTTTCCTTTTTATGATGCTAATAGCTTTTTCTTTACGCGCATGTATGCTGAACGCTCTTATGCTCTTGCAATTAAAGCAAAAACGGATTATCCAGGTGGCATGTACTTAAGTATTGATGATCCAAAACGTTCCCTACGCTATACAACAAACAATGGAGAACAATTAATTTTAATTGGCGGAGAAAGTCATAAAACAGGACAAGGAATAAACACAATGCTTCATTACGAAGCACTGTATTCTTTTGCGGAAGCAACTTTTGGAGTAGACGAAGTTCCTTATAGATGGTCAGCACAAGATTTAATCACGCTAGATAAGCTTCCTTATATCGGGCATATTAACGAAAGAAATCCAAATATATTTGTTGCAACTGGATATCGTAAATGGGGAATGACAACCGGGACTGCTGCCGCTCATTTACTAAAGGATTCCATTCTAAAAGTCCACAGTCCCTATAAAGAGCTGTATGCACCATCACGCTTCCATGCAAATCCAGATATAAAAACGTTCCTTTCTCAGAACATTGATGTTGCGAAACATTTAATTGAAGGAAAGATTGAAACCGCATTACGTAAGCCAGAAGATCTCGAAGTTGGTGAAGGATCTGTTGTACATGTTAACGGGAAACGAGCAGGTGCTTATAAGGACAAAGATGGAAAATTACATATTGTTGATACAACTTGTACACATCTCGGCTGCGAAGTTGAATGGAATAATGGTGATTGCACTTGGGACTGTCCTTGCCACGGTTCCCGATTTTCAATTGAGGGAGATGTTATTGAAGGGCCAGCAGATCAACCGTTAAAGCGAGTTGATAACGAGTAAATAAAGAAGTTCAACAGAGTTCCTGTTGAACTTCTTTATTTGTTATAAAACCTTTTCAGATAAATTCCGACACAAGAAGGAAAATATTAACACAAAATAAAATAATATATTCATCTACAAATAAAAGGGGTGAATACTATGCAACCTTCTGCTCCACCTCATCCAGAATCCACAGCAACTATCTTTTCAAGCTCTATCACAAAACTTGTTGTTTTTATTTGTTGGTTAGCCATTCTAGCTGATGGATATGATTTAGGTATTTACGGCGCCGTTCTGCCAAAGCTCCTGGAAGACAAGAGCTGGGCACTTTCACCGGCACACGCTGGTACAATCGCCAGCTACGCTTTGTTTGGGATGTTTATTGGCGCTATTCTAGTTGGAACCATTACAGATCTAATTGGACGAAAATGGACACTCATATGCTGTTTAGCACTTTTTTCTATCACAATGGGCCTAGCTGCTATTGCTCCTTCTCCTGAATTATTTGGGCTATGGCGATTTATCGGTGGAATTGGATTAGGCGGTGTTATTCCAACAGCTTCAGCACTTACTGTTGAATATTCACCAAAAAAGCGACAATCTTTTATTTATGCTCTTATGTTTACTGGCTATCCTTTAGGTATCGTGTTAGGTGCTATTTTGTCTATGTTTATGTTAGAAGATTTCGGATGGAGGATTATGTTTGGCATCGGAATGATTCCACTACTCCTCATTCCATTCATTGTTCGTTATTTACCCGAATCCATTCAATTTTTATTATCACGTAATCGCCAAGAAGAAGTGGACCAAATTCTTAATCGCTTTAAAATTGAATTCTATGCAAAAGATGAAACTCATGAAGCCCCATCTAATATACGAAAGAAAAATGGATTTCTTACCTTATTCTCAAAAGAATACATAAAAGCAACGCTGCTTTTTTGGATTACTTATATAATGGGAATGTTTTTGATATATGGTTTAAATACTTGGTTACCGCAGATGATGCGCCAAGCAGGATACCCTCTTGGATCTAGTTTATCATTTCTACTTATGCTAAATATTACTGCCGCTATCGGTGCATTGTTTGCTGGAGCAATCGCGGATCGTATAGGAGCCAAAATTGTTATTAGCATCTCCTATCTTATGGCAGCTATCTGTATCGGACTATTAACAATTCAACCATCTGTTACAATCATTTATCTTTTAATTGGTCTTGCTGGCATTGGATCAGTCGGTATTACTCAAATATTAAATGCATATGTAACACAATACTTCCCATCCCATATCCGAGCTACTTCCTTAGGCTGGGGACTTGGACTTGGCCGAGTTGGTGCGATTGCTGGTCCTATCCTTGTCGGTATTATTATGACAATGCAATATGACTTAGCATGGAATTTTTACTTATTCTCATTCGCAGGTCTTCTCGCAGCTATATCTGTTTTCTTTATTCCTTCAAAATAAAAAAGAGCACAAATTTATGGAGTGACCCCTGTCAAGTAGACAGTATTTAAAAAGCGCAACTAAGCAACCTGAGTTCTATATTTATATGGACTC